>JADHZE010000193.1 GCA_026934365.1 Isoptericola sp. QY 916
CCCGGCCCGGCGAGCAGGAACAGCGCGCGCGCCTCGGGCGCCGTGAGGCCGCTGAGGTCCGTGCGCGACCCGCCGAGCAGCGACCACCCGCCGCCGCGGCCCGGCTGCGGGTACACGGGCACGCCCGCGGCCGACAGCGCCTCGAGGTCCCGGCGGGCGGTCGCCACCGAGACCTCGAGCGCGTCGGCGAGCTCGGCCGCCGTCACGCGGGGGCGCGACTGGAGGTGGAGCAGCACCTGGATGAGGCGGTCGGCGCGCATGCTCCGAGACTGCCACGAAAAGTAGTCAGAAGGTGAGCACTTTGGACGGAAGAGTGGTGCTCACGAGGTCATCAGGCCTCGATCGCACCGACCGTCACACCGAGCACCGGGAGCCGACATGCTGCGCGGACTGACCACCATCACCTACCTGGCCGACGACGTGGCCGCCGCCCGCGACTGGTACGCCGAGGTGCTCGGCACCGAGGCGTACTTCGCCCGCGAGGCCGGCGGGGCGCTCGCCTACGCAGAGTTCCGCATCGGCGACTACCAGCACGAGCTGGGGATCATGGACCGGCGCTTCGCTCCCCCGCAGCCCGACGGAGCCGCGGGCGCGGTCGCCTACTGGGCGGTCGACGACGTCCGCGGCACCGTCGCGCGGCTGCTCGACCTCGGCGCCGCCGCGTACCAGGAGCCGGTCGAGCGCGGCCCCGGGTTCGTCACCGCGGCGGTCGTCGACCCGTTCGGCAACGTTCTCGGCGTCATGGAGAACTCCCACTACCGCGACGTGCTCGCCTCCCTGACCTCCTGACCGCCCCGCCGGCGGACGCCCGCCCGTGCCAGCATGGTGGCGAACCGCGACGCGAGGAGGCCCGCGATGGAACGACGGGACACCGACGAGCAGGACGACGCCGGGCTCGCGCGTCGCGTCCTCGACGACGGCCGCTACCTGGTCCTCGCGTCCGCGGACGGCGACGGGAACCCGTGGCCCACCCCGGTCTGGTTCGCCCGCGACGGGCGAGAGCTCGTCTGGGTCTCCCGGCGCGGCACGCGCCACTCGACGAACGTCGCCCGGCGGTCCGCGGTGGGCATCGTGGTCTTCGAGACGCCCGCGCCCGTCGACGGCCGCCCGCGCGCCGTGTACGCCGAGGCCACCGCGGGCGAGGTGCCGGACACGGACCGCGACCGCTGCCTCGCGATCTTCGACCGCTGCTCCCGCGCCGAGGGACTGGGCCCCTGGACCGTCGACCGCGTCGTCGCGCCCGCCGAGCTGCGCCTGTACCGCGCCGTCGTCTCGCGGTTCTTCGTCCTCGAGCCCGACCGCGACGTCCGCCGCGAGGTCGATCTCGGCCTCTAGGTCACGCCGTCAGCACCAGCACCGCGAGCGCGACGGCGAGAATCACGTCGAGCACGCCGCAGAACTCCGACAACGACCGGGCCACGACGCGACCGGAGCGGTGGTGGTAGACGTCCCAGGCGGCGTGCCCGAGCAGCCCGACGGCGACGACGAGCCCGCCCGCGGTGGCGTCCAGCCGGACCGCGACCGACGCGGCGGCCCCGAGGACGAGCATCGCCGCGGCCTGGAGCGGGAGCGACCACGGCGGGCGCCGGCGCCCGGCCGCGAGGCCGACGACGACCAGCACCACGGCGAGGCCGATCATCCAGGGCGTCGGGTCGAGGTCGACGACCTTGGTGGCGCCGATCAGCACGAACGTTACGCCGAACGCGAGCCATGCGGCGCCGGGCCGGCCGAGCGCGGCGGCCGCCAGGTAGACGAGGCCGGAGGCGGCGAGCACCGGGGCGACGTCGCGCGCGTCGGCGAGCCCGACCGCGGTCGCGGCGGCGACGACCACCCCGAGCGCCGCCGGCCACACCCGGCCGAGCGCCGAGCGCCCGTCGGCCGTCCACGTGCCTGACACCTGGTCCTGGGTCATGGTCTTCTCGCTCTCGTGCGTGCGAACCGCGTGAGGTGAACCGCTGACGATCGAGCGCGATAAACTGTACACACTTGTTCGAGTTAGAGGAAGGGCGGACGACGATGTCGCACTCCACGGCAGCGACGCCCGGCCCGGAGCTCCGGCGCGCGACCCCGGACGACACGGACGCCGTCGCGCGGATCTGGCACGAGGGCTGGACGGACGCCCACCTGGGCCACGTGCCCGACGCACTCGTGGTGGCCCGCACCCCGGCGTCGTTCCCGGAGCGCGCCCGCGAGCGCATGGCCGACACCACCGTCGCCGTGCACCGGGGGGCCGTCGCGGGCTTCGTCATGGTCGCCGGCGACGAGGTGGACCAGCTCTACGTCGACCGCGCGGCCCGCGGCGCCGACGTCGGCGGGGCGCTCCTGCGGCACGCGGTCCAGACCGTCCGGGACGCCGGGCACCCGCGCGCCTGGCTCGCCGTGGCGACGGGGAACGCGCCGGGGCGCCGCTTCTACGCGCGGCAGGGCTGGGTCGACGAAGGCCGGTTCGTGCACCGCGCGCCGGTGCCGGGCGGGACCGTCGAGGTGGACTGCCACCGGTTCGCGAGCCCGGACCGTTAACCTGGACACTCCTGTACAGGCTTGGAGGAGCTCGTGGTCACGACACCGGCGCAGACGACGGAGACGACGCACGGGGCCACGGCCGACGGCGGCCGGGACCGCGCCAAGCGCGCCGACGCCGTCCGCAACGTGGAGGCGATCCTGGCCGCGGCCACCCGCGTGCTGGCGACGGACCCCGACGCGAGCATCAACGAGATCGCCAAGGCCGCGGGCGTCGGTCGCGTCACCCTCTACGGACACTTCGACTCGCGGGCGACGCTCGTGCGCGAGGTCGTGGACCGCGCGATCGCCCAGACCGACGAGGCGCTGGCGACCGTCGACCTGGACGGCGACCCCCGCGAGGCGCTCGGCCGCCTGCTCGAGGCGACCTGGCACCTGACCCACCGGTTCGGGGCCCTGGTGGTCGCGGGCTCCCAGGTCCTCCCGCCCGAGGAGATGAGCCGCGCGCACGAGGGGCCCGCGCAGCGGGTCCGCGGCCTGCTCGAGCGCGGCCGCGCGGCCGGCGAGCTCCGCGACGACATGCCCGTCGACTGGCAGGTCAGCGTGCTGCAGGCGATCCTCCACGGCGCCTCCGCCGCGGTGCACCGCGGCGAGATCACCGCGGACGAGGCTCCCGCGCTCGTCCGCGCCACGACCCTCGGCGCGCTCTCCGCCTGACGTCGCCCCGGAAGTCACCCGCACGACCCTCTTGTCGAACATGCCTGTTCGAGTTAATTTACTCGAACAGGCATGTTCGACTTATTCGTGCTCGACACCTCGAGGGACCGTGCCATGACGTCACCAGAGAAGCCCGCCCCGCAGACCACGCCGCAGACTCCGGACGACCAGCCCTCCGCACCCGACCCCCGGCGCTGGCGCATCCTCGCGCTGCTCGGCATCGCCCAGCTGATGCTCATCGTCGACGTGACCGTCGTCGCGATCGCCCTCCCCGAGATGGGGGCCGACCTCGGCCTCTCCCGCTCCGGCCTGGCCTGGGTGGCGAGCGTGTACGCCCTCGTCTTCGGCGGGCTCATGCTGCTCGGCGGCAAGGCCGCCGACGTCCTCGGCCCGCGCCGCGTCGTGCTCGCCGGCCTCGCGCTGTTCACCCTCGCGTCGCTGCTCGCCGGGCTCGCACGGTCCCCGGAGCTGCTGCTCGCCGCCCGCGCCCTGCAGGGCGCCGGCGCGGCGGCCATGTCGCCGGCCGCGCTGTCCGTCATCGTGCGGACGTTCAGCGGGCCGGAGCTGTCGCGCGCGATCGGCGTCTGGTCCGCGCTCGGCGGCGCGGGAGCCGCCGTCGGCGTGCTGGTGGGCGGCGTCCTGACGTCGGGCCCGGGCTGGCCGTGGGTGTTCTACGTCAACGTGCCCGTCGGGGTGCTGCTCCTCCTGGCCCTGTTCCGGTGGGTACGGCCGTGGCCAGGGTCGGGCGGTCGGCTCGACGTGGCTGGCGCCGCACTCGCCACCGCCGCGACCGCCGCCGTCGTGTACGGGCTCGTCACCGCCGGCGACGCCGGCTGGCTGAGCGCGCCGACCCTGGTCGCCCTGCTCGTCGGCGTCGTCGGGTACGTGCTGCTCGCGCGCCACCTGCGCGCGTCCGCGACGCCGCTGGTGGACCCGGCCCTGCTCGTCCGGCGACCGGTGCTGCGCGGGCTCGGGCTGATCTTCGTCGCCACGGCCCTGATGATCTCCGTGTTCTTCCTCGGCTCGTTCACGCTGCAGCAGCTCCACGGCTTCAGCGCCCTGGACACGGGGCTGACGTTCCTGCCCGTCGCGGTGGGCACCATCCTCGGGTCGAGCGTCGCGGGCCGCGTCCTCCCCCGCCTCGGCGTGCGCGCCGTGTCCGTCGTCGGGCTGCTCGTCGCCGCCGTCGGCCTGGCCGCGGCAGCCGGCATCTTCTCGATGACGGTGCTCGTGGTGGGCATCGCCGTCGCCGGGTTCGGCGTCGGCGCCGTGTTCGTCGCCGCCGCGGGGAGCCTGTTCTCCGCGGCCGAGCCGCACGAGGCCGGCGTGGCCTCCGGCGCGCTCAGCACGTTCCACGAGTTCGGGGCCGCGACCGGTGTCTCCGCCGTGTCCAGCGTCGCCGCCGCGGCCCTGGTCGACCCGGGGTTCGACACGTTCGCCGCCGGGTACTGGTTCGCCGCCGCGGTCGCCCTGGCGGCCGCGCTCGCCTCGCTCGCGCCGGCCCGGGCCGGTCGCTGACGGAGCTCACCGCCGCCGGGCCGGGCCGGGTGATATCTCGCCGTCGCGTGGCCGCTCGCGGGGCGGGAGAGAGACGCTGGTACGGCCGCGCCCGCCGCGCGGGCTCATACTGGCAGGAGCACACCCGGGCGGAGTCACGATGACGCGTGCACAGGAACCGGGGGCGCCCGACCTCGACGCCCCGGGCGCGAGCCGCCGCAGCCTCCTGTCGACGGTCTCGCCGGCGAAGCTGCGCCCGGCCGTCAGCCCCGAGTACCTCGTGCCGCGGCCGCGGCTCGTCAGGCTGCTGGACGACGCGGTGCGGGCGCCGCTCACGCTCGTCGTCGCGCCGGCCGGCTCCGGCAAGACCTCGCTGGTGCGCGACTGGGCCGCGCGGAGCGCCCTCCCCCACGCCTGGCTGTCCGTCGACGAGCCCGACCGCGACCCCGCCCAGCTCTGGCGGGGGATCCTCGCCGCCCTCGAGGGGATCGCCCCGGGGTGCTCCGAGCCCGCGGCGCGGGCCCTGCGGCAGCAGAAGCCGCTCGACGACGCGCTCGCCGTGCTGCTCGACGACCTCGAGGCGCGACCCTATGACGCGCGCGTGCTCGTGGTCGACGACCTGGAGCTGGTCGACGACGAGCCGGTGACGGCGTCGTTGCGGACGTTCGTGCAGCGGCTCCCCGGCTGGCTGCACGTGGTGCTGGTGAGCCGCCGGGTGCCGCAGCTCCCGGTGGACCGGCTGCGGGCGCGCGGGATGCTCGGCGAGGTCCGCTTCCCCGAGCTCCGCTTCTCGGACGCGGAGGCGTCCGCGATGCTCGCCCGGCTCGCCCCCGCGATGCCGGCCGACCGCGTGGACGAGATGTCCCGCCAGGCCGAGGGCTGGGCCGCGAGCATCCAGCTCGCCGCGCTGGCCGCACGGTCGGCCGCTGCGCGGGCCGACGACGTCCGGGCGGGCGACAACCAGGCCGACGACCTCCAGGAGGGCGACGTCGACGACGGCGACGAGGCCCGCGACGACCGGTCGGCCCCGGGCGCCGTGCGCCGCGACGACGGCGCCCGCTACCTCGAGGACTACGTCTGGCACGAGGTGCTCCGGGGCGAGGCGTCGGACGTCGTGACGGTGCTGACCGCCACTGCCGTCGTCGACCGCGTCGACCCGCGCCTCGCGCGGGCGCTGGCCGGCCGCGAGGACGCCCCCGACCTGCTGGCCCGCGCCGAGGAGCGCGGCCTGTTCGTGGCCCGGATCGAGCCCGCGGGGTCGTACGAGCTGCACGCGCTGGTCCGTGAGGCGCTGGTCGCCCGGCTGCGCCGGCAGGACCCGGCGCGGATCGCGGAGCTCCACCGCCTCGCGGCCCGGTGGTACGAGGCGGACGGCCAGCCGGTGCATGCGATCGAGCACCTGCTGCGGGCGCAGGAGCACCGCGACGCGCTCCGGCTCCTCGCGTCCTGCGTCACCGCGCTCTACGAGAGCGGTCGCCGGTCCACGGTCCTGCGCACGCTCGCCGCGATCCCCGCGGACGTCGCGCCGGCCGACCCGGGCGCCGCGAGCGACGTCGCCTGGTGCCGGCTCTATGTGGACCGGGCGGGCTTCGTGCAGACGGTCGACGGGCTCGACGCCCGGGCGCACGACGTCGGCCCGGGCACGGACGACCCGGGCGCCGACGACGGGGCGACCGCGCCGGCCGTGCGCGCCCGGCTCGAGGTGCTGCGGGCGGTCGTCTCGGCGATCCGCGGCGACTGGGCCGGCGGCGCGGGACTCGCCCGGGCCGGCCTCGCCACCATGGGTGACTCCTGGCTGCTCGACCCGGTGGTGCGGTACGGCTGGAACCTGGTCGCCCGGGAGATCGCGCTCGCCGAGCGGTGGGACGACGCCAGCGCCGAGGTGCACAAGCTCGCGCTCACGATCGCCGCGGCACCTGAGCGGAGGCTCGCGCTCGAGGGCACGCGGGCGCTCGGCGCGGCGCTCGGCGGGCGTCCGGTCGACGCCCTGCGGCTCGTCGCGGGCGCGCGGGAGGCGTCCGAGCAGACCAGCATGACCATGCTCCGCACCGAGCTCCTGACGGCCGAGGGGATCGCTCTCCGGGAGATCGGCGACCGGGCCGCCGCCCTGCCGCTGCTCGACCGGCTGTCCGGCGAGGACTGCGACCCCCTGCCGCACTGCCGGCTCCTCGCCTGCCTGGAGCTTGCCCGGGCGCACCTCGACCAGGGGGACCTGGACGCCGCTGGACGAGCCTTCGCCCAGGCCGCCGAGATCGTGGGGACGGAGGTCACCGGCCCGGGCGGCCGGAGCCTCCTGGCCCGGACGGGATGCCTCGTCGCTCTGGCCCGGGGCGCGACGGACGAGGCGCGACGCTGGGTCACGCAGGTCGACGACCCGTTCTGGTCACCCGTCAAGGGCGCTCTCGTGCTCGTCGCGGAAGGCGAGCCCGGGGCCGTCGCGGGCCTGGTCGTGGACGCCGAGCCCCGGAACGCGCGGCACCGCGTGGTCCTCGACCTGGTGCTCGCCCGCACCGCCGCGAGCCCGGCGGAGGCCGAGGCGCACCTGCTCGAGGCCGTCGGCACGGCCTCCGCGCACGGCCTGGTGCAGACCGTCGCGAGCGCGGGTCCCGAGGTCGTCGAGGCGATCGAGCGGCTCGCGTGGCGCGTGCCGCCGAGCTGGCTGGCGCGGTTGCGCCGTGTCCCCGCCAACGGGTCGGTGCTGTCGAGCGCGGCGCTGCGCGAGCGCGCACGCTCGCTGACCGACCGTCAGCTCGGGATCCTGCGGATGCTGCCGAGCCGGCTCACCCTGCGGGAGGTCGCGGACGAGCTCTACATCTCCGTGAACACCCTCAAGTTCCACCTCAAGATCATCTACCGCGAGCTCGGCTGCGGGTCGCGCGCGGAGGCTGCCGAGCTCGCGCGCGCCCTGGTCAGTCCCGGGCACGCTCAGCCGTCGAGCACCCTGCGGCGCTGAGCCTCGTACTGGTCGAGGGTGAGGACGCCCCGCTCCACCAGCTCGGCGAGCGTGCGGAGCTGAGCCGCGGGGTCGACGGCGAGCTCGGGCCGCGCGGCCGTCGCCGGCCCGCGGACCAGCAGGTCGGCGGCTCCCCGGCGCCCGGTGTCGGCGACGGGCCCGTCGCGGTGCGCCGAGGACGGCGCCGTGGCCGACCCGGCCGCGCGGACACGGACACGGGCCAGCCGCTCACC
>JADHZE010000194.1 GCA_026934365.1 Isoptericola sp. QY 916
CTGTCCGACGACGACCTGCTCGGCATCCTCGGCACGAGCCCCGTGACCACCCAGGTCCGCGCCCGCGTCGCCGTCGACGCCGAGCAGCTGCGGCTGCTCGCGGCGGCGACGGGCGCCGAGCAGCCGTCGTTCGACGCCGACCGCGAGCTGCGGCAGGCGGTGCTGGCGGCCTTCTCCGCGACGGCGGCGGCGACGGTGGACATCCCGTCGGTGGACGACCGAACCCGGACGATCAACCTGCCGCTGGTCTCCGAGCGCGACGCGCAGGTGGCGGCGGAGATCGTCGACGGCGCGACCCCCGCGGTGGACAGCCTGCTCCAGGCGTTGCTGCAGCTCGTGTGGGACGAGGTGCGCGACAAGCGGCGGCGGGCCACGCCGCCGGAGTTCGTCGCGCCGGTGCTCGAGCTCCTCGCGCTCGAGCCGGAGCTGCAGCGTCTGGTCCTCGCGGCGGACTCGGGCGAGAGCGACGACGACCCGGCACGGTTCTTCGCCGCGGCCGACCGGGTGCGGGCGGTCCCACGGTTCGAGGGGCAGCCGGACGTCGTGCTGGACCTCGCCGACGTGGAACCCGTCGCGGCGGCCCGCACCTCGCTGGCGCAGGTGGCGCTCGACGTGCCCGACGCGGCGAAAGCGACCTGGGTCGCGGGCCAGGCGGTCGCGGGCCTGCTGGACTGGTTCGGGGTGCGGGTCGAGGTCGCGGCGGCGATCGCGGCGCTGGTCAGGGCGCCGATCGACGAGCGCCGGCTCGCCGTCGGGCACGCTCTCGACCTCGCGTCGCACCGCGCGGACGCGTGGGCCACCGGGCTCGCCACCGCGCGTCGCCGGACGCTGGAGCCGGCCGCCCCGACGGGCGCGACGCTCGGCGCCTGGGGGTACGTGGAGCAGCTGGACCTGTCGTCCGCCCGCCGCGAACCAGCCGGGTGGGTGCACGCGCCCAGCACGTCGCACGCCGTGGCGGCCGGGGTGCTGGCCGCGGCGAACCGCAGCAACGTCGGCGCCGTCGCGGGCGAGCGGCCGTTCGCGATCGACCTCACGAGCCGCCGCGGGCCCGAGCTGCGCCGCGTGCTGGAGGGGGTGCGCGCCGGGCAGTCGGTCGGGGCGCTGCTCGGCTATCAGCTGGAACGCGGGCTGACCGGCTCCGCCGCCCGGTTCCAGCTCAGCCTTCGCGAGCTCGCGCCGCTCGCGACGGACGAGCTGGGCAACGGGCTCGCCCAGGAGGAGGAGTCCGCGCGGGCCGCGGCGGCCGACGTGGTCGACGGCGTCGCCCTGCTGCGCAGGTTCCCGGCGAGCACCCTCGACGCGGCCGCCCCGCCGCTGAGGGCCGCGCTCGACCGTCCGCCGGTGAACCCGTTCCTCCAGGGCCCGTGGGAGCCTGTCGACCCTCAGGAGTGGGAGGTCGTCAGGTCGGCCGTGCGGGGGGTCGCCGAGACCCTCGACGCCGTGAGCGACGCGCTGCTGAGCGAGGCCGTGCTGCAGTACGCGTCGGGCAACGCGTCCCGCGCCGCCGCGGCGATGGACGCCGTCGCGGCCGGCGGCGGCGTCGACCCGACGCTCGGCGTCCTCGGCGCCCGTCAGGCCGGCGGTCGACGCGAAGACGATGACCATGAGGCTCACGCCGAGCGCGTTCACCCCGAAGGAGACCGCCCGGGCGGTGCCGCGCCGCGACTCGCCCTGCTCGCGCACGAGCGCCAGCACGTCCTCCTGCCAGCCCCGGATCTGCTCCGCCACCTCGGTGCGCAGGGCCGCCGGGACGCGCGCCAGGTCGAGGCCGTCCAGGAGCGCCGCGCCCGCGCCGTCGCTGCGCCAGGCGGCGAACGTGCGCTCGGCGGCCTGCTCCGCCGCGTCGAGGATCACCGACTCCAGCCCGTGCGCGATGGCCTGCTCCACCTGCGGCGCCTCCTTCGGGCGGCCGCGGAAGAAGCGCACGACCGCGTCCCGCACGCGCCCCACGCCCGCCTCGACGGACCTGAAGAACTCGCCCGTCCCGACGAAGTCCTGCCAGCGGGCGAGCACCTCGCCGCGCAGCAGCGCGCCGTCGGACGTCGCCACCTCCACCTGCTCCAGCGCCTCCGCGTGGTACCGCCGGACGGCGTCGCGCAGCCGGGCGTCGGCCACCTCCTGCCCGTCCGCGGTCTCGGCGAGGGCGACCGCGCGCCGCACCAGGTCGTCCACCACGCCGTCTCGCGTGGCGGCGATGACCCGTGCCCGCGCCTCGGGGTCGCCACCCAGCCCGGACAGCCACGTGGCGACCTCCGCGACGGCCGCCTCCGGGAGCAGACCGTCCACCAGGGCTCCGGGTCCCTGCTCGGCCGCCTCGCCGAGCACGAAGACGCGCGCGTCGCCCAGCCCGTGCTCCACCGTCATGCGACGCAGGTCGTCGGCCACGACCTCCGCGCCGGGGTCCACGCGGTCGAGGACGATCGCGACCTGCGCCCGCCGGCGCGCGGCCTGGCCCAGCAGGTCCCACGGCACGGCGTCCGCGTACCGCGCCGCCGTCGTGACGAAGAGCCACAGGTCGGCGGCCCCCAGCAGCTGCGCGGACAGCTCGCGGTTGGCCGTCTCCACGGAGTCGATGTCGGGGGCGTCGAGCAGGGCGAGCCCCTGCGGCAGCGCCTCGCTCGCGACCAGCCGCAGCGCAGCGGCCCCCTCCGCCCCGGACGTGTCAGGCGTACCGCGCACCCCGGTGCGGCCGACGTCTGACGCGTGCGTCGGCGCCGGAGACCTGTCAGACGCCCCTGGCGCCCCGGTGGGCGGGGTGTCTGGCAGACGGCCCGACGAGGTCACGCGCGCCAGCCCGGGCAGCACCCGGTCGGTGGTGAACCACCGGGCGTCGAGGGGGTGGTGCACGAGGACGGGCGCGCGGGTGGTAGGTCGCAGCACCCCCGGGGCGGACACCGGCTCCCCGAGCAGCGAGTTGACCAGGGTGGACTTCCCCGCGCCGGTCGACCCGCCGACGACGACGAGCAGCGGCGCGCGCTCCGCCCGCAGCCTCGGCAGCAGGTAGTCGTCGAGCTGGTCGACGGCCTGGTGCAGGTCGGCCCGCGCCGCACCCACCCCGGGCGTCTCGAGCGGCAGGCGCAGGGCACCCAGGCGGGCGCGCAGCGTCTCGAGCGCGTCGACCAGCCCCCGGGCCGCCGCCTCGTCCCGCGGGTCGGGGGCGGCGGTCGTGTCCGGGTCGGTCATGTGCCCAGTCTGCCCATCAGGGACGATCCGTGCAGAGCCGACCTCCGAGAGGGCGCACCCGACCGGTCCGCGGGCGCGCCGGCGTCGAACACCACGGGTGAGGACGTCCACGAGAGAGTGGGGCGTCACCGCCACCGTCGGAAGGAACTCGCCTGATGCCCCTCGACCTGCACGAGACCACCACCGTCGTGACCGGCGCGAGCTCAGGCCTCGGCGCCGAGTTCGCGCGGGTGCTGGCCGCGCGCGGCTCCCATCTGGTCCTCGTCGCGCGGAGGGCCGAGCGGCTCGCCGCGCTCGCCCGGGAGCTCGAGGACGGGTTCGGCGTGCGCGCGCACGTCCTCCCGCTCGACCTCGCGGACGGCGGCGCCGCCGCAGCGCTGACCTCGTTCCTGGAGGAGCGGTCGATCACGGTCGACTCGCTCGTCAACAACGCCGGGTTCGCCACCTCGGGCGCCTTCGTCGACGCCGACGGCGACCGCCTGGACCGGGAGGTCCGGCTCAACGTCGGCGCGGTCGTGTCGCTCACCCACGCGCTGCTCGGCCCGATCACCGCCTCGGGACGGGGCTTCGTCCTCAACGTGTCCAGCATGGCGGCCTTCCAGCCCGTCCCGACCATGGCCGTGTACGGCGCCACCAAGGCGTTCGTGCTGAGCTTCACCGAGGCGCTGGCCCACGAGCTGCGCGGTACGGGCGTGCGAGTCACCGCCCTGTGCCCCGGCCCGACCCGCACGGAGTTCTTCGATGTCGCCGAGTCGCCGCTCGCCGCCTCGGCGAGCCTCCAGTCGGCTCCCGAGGTGGTGGCCGCCGGGATCCGCGCGCTCGATGCGCGACGCACGCCGTCGAGCGTCGTTCCCGGGGCGCTCAACCGGTTCGGTGCGGGCCTCGGGCGGCTGCTCCCCCGCTCCCTCGTCGTGCCGCTGGCCGCCCGGGTCGCCACCTGACCGACGGCGAGGTCAGCCCCCCAGACGACGGCGCAGCCACGCGACGCACACCTCGCCCTGGGCGCGCTGGAACGCCCGCAGGTGCGGGATGCCGGGGACGGGTGGCTGCAGCGACGAGTGCACGAAGTATCCGGTGAGCGCGACGAGGTAGGCCGTCACCGCGTCCCCGTCGGTCCCCGCCGGCAGGGGGCGGAGCCGCAGCGCCTCCTCCGGCGCCGGCCCGCCCTCCACCTGCACGGCCGGCAGCATGCCCACCAGGTCGCAGAACGCCGCGCCCCGTCCCGGGTACGCCCAGTCGACGGCGACCGCCCGGACCCGGGCCGCTCCGCGGCCCGATCCGCCGCCGACCAGCAGCGCGTTGTCGCCGCGCAGGTCGCCATGGACGAGCCGGTTCCCGGCGACGGCCGCCGGCGCCTCGAGCTCGAGCGTCGCGAGGCGGTCCAGGTGCTGCGCGAGCCACGGGTCGTACGACGCGAGGCCCTCCGGGCGCTCCGCCGCGAGCCGCCCGGTGAGATGCGCGGGCAGCTCGGCGGCGAACTCGGGGAGCACCCCCGCGCCGACCTCGTGCGTCCCCACCTCGACCGCGAGATCGAGCACGGCACGCAGCTCCAACTCGCGCCAGGGCTGCGCCGGCGCGTGCCCGTCGACGGCGTCGAAGGCCAGCACGACCCAGTCGAGGCCCCCGGCGACGCCGACCTCGGCGAGCCACCGCAGGCGCGGCGCGGGCACGCCGTCACCGAGCAGGGCCACGCGCTCCGCCTCCTGGCGGTACAGGCCCACCGTGAAGGAGTGCTCCGGACCGACCGCCTTGACGAACGCCGCGCCGCGGTCGGTGCGCAGCGTGGACGCCAGGCCCTGGGAGTACCCGCCGTCGTGGCTGGTCCACCCCGTCACCTGCGCCCCCAGCCGCGCCTCGATCCCTGCGCGCACGGCGGCGGGCAGGTCGGGCCAGGTGGGGCGGGCGCGGGTGGTCGTCGTGGTCATCGCAGGAGTATCTCCGACGAGCGGTCCCGCACCCCACGCATTTCAGACGCACGACGCCCCCGGCACCACGGGTGCCGGGGGCGTCGTGCGGGCCGTGCTGGCTCGCTGTGCGGGCTCGGGGCCCGCGCGCTCAGTCGCGCGTGAGCTTGCGGTACGTCACGCGGTGCGGGCGCGCGGCGTCAGCGCCCAGGCGCTCGACCTTGTTCTCCTCGTACGAGGCGAAGTTGCCCTCGAACCAGTACCAGTTCGCCGGGTCCTCCTCCGTGCCCTCGTACGCGAGGATGTGCGTCGCGACCCGGTCGAGGAACCACCGGTCGTGGGAGACCACGACGGCGCAGCCGGGGAACTCGAGCAGCGCGTTCTCCAGCGAGCCGAGGGTCTCGACGTCGAGGTCGTTGGTGGGCTCGTCGAGGAGCAGCAGGTTGCCGCCCTGCTTGAGGGTCAGCGCCAGGTTGAGGCGGTTGCGCTCACCACCGGACAGCACGCCCGCGGGCTTCTGCTGGTCCGGGCCCTTGAACCCGAACGACGCCACGTACGCGCGCGAGGGGATCTCGACGTTGCCGACCTTGATGAAGTCGAGCCCGTCGGAGACGACCTCCCACAGCGTCTTCTTCGGGTCGATGCCGCCGCGCGACTGGTCGACGTAGGAGATCTTGACGGTCTCGCCGACCTTGAGGTCACCGCCGTCGAGCGGCTCCAGGCCGACGATGGTCTTGAACAGCGTGGTCTTGCCGACGCCGTTCGGGCCGATGACGCCGACGATGCCGTTGCGCGGCAGCGTGAAGCTCAGGCCGTCGATGAGCTGGCGGCCGTCGAAGCCCTTCTGCAGGTTGCTGGCCTCGAGGACCACGCTGCCCAGGCGCGGGCCGGCGGGGATCTGGATCTCCTCGAAGTCGAGCTTCCGCGTCCGCTCCGCCTCCGCGGCCATCTCCTCGTAGCGGGCCAGGCGCGCCTTCGACTTGGTCTGGCGGCCCTTCGCGTTGGAGCGCACCCACTCGAGCTCGTCCTTGAGGCGCTTGGCGAGCTTGGCGTCCTTCTTGCCCTGCACCTCGAGGCGGGCCTGCTTCTTCTCCAGGTAGGTGGAGTAGTTGCCCTCGTACGGGTAGAGGCGGCCGCGGTCGACCTCGCAGATCCACTCCGCGACGTGGTCGAGGAAGTACCGGTCGTGGGTGACGGCGAGGACGGCGCCCGGGTAGGTGGCCAGGTGCTGCTCGAGCCACAGCACCGACTCGGCGTCGAGGTGGTTGGTGGGCTCGTCGAGCAGCAGCAGGTCGGGCTTCTCCAGCAGCAGCTTGCACAGCGCCACGCGACGGCGCTCACCACCGGAGAGGACCTTCACGTCGGCGTCCGGCGGCGGGCAGCGCAGGGCGTCCATCGCCTGCTCGAGCTGGGAGTCGAGGTCCCAGGCGTCGGCGGCGTCGATGTCCTCCTGCAGCGTGCCCATCTCGGCCAGCAGGCTGTCGAAGTCGGCGTCGGGCTCCGCCATGAGGGCGGAGATCTCGTTGAACCGGTCGATCTTCGCCTTGAGCGGGCCGACCGCCTCCTCGACGTTCCCGAGCACGGTCTTGTCCTCGTTGAGCGGCGGCTCCTGCAGGAGGATGCCGACCGTGTACCCCGGGGAGAGCCGCGCCTCGCCGTTGGACGGCTGCTCGAGGCCCGCCATGATCTTGAGGATCGTCGACTTCCCGGCGCCGTTGGGGCCGACGACGCCGATCTTGGCGCCGGGCAGGAAGTTCAGCGAGACGTCGTCGAGGATGACCTTGTCGCCGTGCGCCTTGCGCGCCTTGTACATGGAGTAGATGAACTCAGCCACTGGCTCTGCTTCCACCGTTCGATCGCGCGGCGAACCCGAGGGATCGGGTCCGAGAGGTTCGAGGCTCCAGCGGGCAGGCTGGAGGACCGGCATGGCGGCCGGTCCACCAGCCTACGCGACCTCGGGCCTCACACGCCGACCGGCACCGGCTCGGGCTCCCGATCGGGCTCCGGCAGGTCCTCGGGGTCCGCACGGTCGACCACGCGCGTGAACCGCGCCAGCCCGCGGGTGACGTCCGGGCCCACGCCGTGCGCGTCGATCACGAGCTGCCAGCGGTCCTTGCCCTCCTTGTCCGTCCACTCCTCCGTGGACAGCCTGCCGGTGACGACCACGGGGTCGCCCTGCGCCAGCGACTCCGCCACGTGGCGGGCTCCGGTACGGAAGGACTTCACCGTGAACCACAGGGTCTGGCCGTCGGACCACTCGCCGCTGCGCGGGTCGCGCAGCCGCCGCGTGCTCGCCACGCGGAACGTGGTCCACTCGACCCCGCCGTCGGACCGGTGCAGCGTCGGCTTCGTCCCGACGAACCCGTTCACCGTGATGCTGACCTCGTTCATGCGCTCCTCCTGGGTCCGCCGCCGGCAGGCGCCGGCGGGCCCCCAGGATCAGTCGCCCGAGGCCCGGTGCGCCCCCGCCTTCGGCGTGGTTGTGGACGACGGCGCCAGCTCGGAGCCTGTGGGCAGCCTCAGGGACCCGGTGAGCGGCAGCGACGCCGGGAGCTCGGTCGCCGCCTGCGCCAGCTCGCGCACCCGCCGGTGCTCGTGGAGCAGCTTCTGCGTCGGCTCGCCGAGCCCCTCGGACAGCACCCGCTCGAGCGCCGCCCGGCCCGCGGAGGCCACGGCCTGCTCGCGCCTGCGTGCCAGCGCGCGCC
>JADHZE010000195.1 GCA_026934365.1 Isoptericola sp. QY 916
GACGCGAACGCGGACGACACCAGCGACGCCGCGGCACGCGGCCGCACGAGCCGGTCGACCTCCTCCTGCAGCGGCGCCCGGAGCAGCTCGCCCGCGCGGGACAGGCCGCCGCCGAGCACCACGCACTCCGGGTCGGCGACCATGGCGAGCGTCGCGACGCCGGGGGCCACGCGCCGCGCGTACTGCTGAAGCAGGCCGAGCGCCGCGCCGTCGCCCTCCTGGGCACGGAGCGCGACCTGCTCGGCGCCGCCCGCCTCCTCGATCTCCCGGAGCAGGCTGCCCTCGAGCCAGCCGTCCCAGCCCATCCACTCGAAGTCCCCGACCTCGCCCGCGGCGAACCGGTTCCCGCGGTACACCTGCCCGCCGAGCACGAGCGCCGCGCCCACGCGGTAGCCCAGCTGCACCAGCACGACGTCGTCCGCGAGCCGGGCCGCCCCGAGGGCGTGCTCGGCCAGGGCCGCCATGTTGATGTCGTTCTCGACGACCACCGGGTGCTCGCCGCCGGTCGAGAGCCGGGCCGCGAGGTTGACGCCGGTCCAGTCGGGGATCGGCAGCGAGAGGCGGACCCGCTCGCCGTCCACGATGCCGGGCACCGCCGCCGCCAGGGCGGCGACGCGCGACCGCGGCGCCCCGACCGCGTCCAGGAGCTCGCGCTGCACGGCGCGGGCCGTCTCGAGGCGCTCGACGCCGTCGACGGGGCCGTCCACGGTGCGCCGCACGACCGCGCGGACCTGGCCCGCCAGGTCGGCCAGCATCCCGGTCACGGAGTGCACGCCCAGGTCGAGGCCGACCGCGTACCGCGCGTCGGCCGCGAAGGCGTACCGCCGTGCGGGACGCCCGACCGCGCCCTCCTCCACCCCCGAGACCTCGCGGGCCAGGCCGCGCTCGACGAGCTCGGCGACGATCGACTCGACGGTGGGTCGCGACAGCCCGGTGTCCTTCGCGAGCGCCGTCAGCGTCGTCGCCTTGCTGCCGCGCAGCACCTCGATGCAGCTGAGCGTGTTGCGTCGGCGCACGTCCGTGACGTGCCGGTCTCCACCGCTGCGGACCATGTCTCCCCGTCCCTCTCCTCGTGTCCTCGAGCTGGTCAGCGCCGGGCGAACAGGCCGACGGCGTCCCACGCCACCCAGCCGCCGTCGGCGAGGACGAGCTCGATCGTGTTCCCGCCCTCGCGCAGCAGGCCGGCCGGCACCGGGAGCTCGTGGTACGAGCGGACCAGCGCCGTCCCCGGCACGGTCGCGTCCCCCTCGCGCGAGCCGCGCGTCCCGCCCGGGGGCAGGGCGACTTCGGCCGGCGCGGCGCCGTTCACGGCCACCCGGAGCGTGCCGCCCAGGCGGGTGGTGTCGACGAGCCACAGCGCGACGTCGTGGTCGGCCGCGGGGGCGGCGGGCAGCGTGAGGCGCCAGCGCGCGGTGTACGCCTTGCGGCCCGCCCAGGCGTCGCCGGGTCCCGGCAGCAGGTACGGCCAGGCGTCCGCGGGGCTGTCGACGCCCTGCTCGAACTCGATCACGGCGTCCGGATAGGCCGCCGGGATCTGCGCGTACCCCGACGGCGCGAACCGGTGCTCCAGCGTCCGCGCGTCGAAGTCGCCGATCGTCGCGACCGGCACGCCGGTGCCGACGACGGACGCCACGGAGCTGGCCACGAGCACGCCGCTCGGGCGCGCGGACCGCCCGGCGTCGGACACCGCGACGACGCGGTAGGTCCAGGTCTCGCCGCGCGGGTCGACGTGGTGCGTGAGCTGCGGGTAGACCGTCTTGCCGACGAGGTTCGCCCCGTCCGGCTCGAAGCGGCCGTGGGCTCCCCGGACCGCGTGCACCCGGTAGTGGTCGATGAGCGGCTCGAAGCCGAGCGAGCGCCAGCTCAGCTCGGTGCGTGCGATCGCGGGCTCGGCGCGCAGGCCGGTGACCTGCCTGGGCGGCCGGGACGACGGGACGGGCACGATGCCTCCTTCAGGCCTCGACGAGGCGGGACGTGCCCGCGGGGGTGACGAAACGGGCGAGGACCTCGCGCGGGGCGGAGTCGTCGGCCTCCACCCAGGGCACGCAGACGAAGGTCGACGTCATCTCCTGCGGGGTCAGGGTGACCGTCAGGTAGCCGCGCCGGCCGTCGTAGAGCCGCACGTATTCGTGCTGGAGCCAGTCCGGGGCGTAGCCGTCCGTCGGGGCGCCGTCGCCGTCGGAGGCCACGGACGTGCAGACCAGCTCCACGCCCACGTTCCCCGCGCCCGGGTCCGCGACGTCGGCGCGCAGCTCGCCGGCGACCGCGTGGTGGATGTCGCCCGACAGGACGACGACGCCGCTGCTGCGGGCCATCGCGTCGAGCAGCCGCGACCGCGCCGCGGGGTAGCCGTCCCACTGGTCCGTCCGGTCCTCCGTGACCGGCATGAGGACCACGCCGCTCGCCACCACGTTCCAGACCGCCGGGCTGTCGACCAGGCGGTCCTCCACCCACCGTTCCTGCGCGCGGCCGAGCATCGTGCGGCCGGGCTCGGCCTGCTCCTCGGCGGTCTCCGGGACGGGGTCGCGGTGCTGTCGGGTGTCCAGCAGGGAGAACCTCGCCAGGTGGCCCACGTCGAACCCGGTGGTGATGTCCGAGCCGGGCCCGTCGGGGAGCGCCTCGAGGTCCACCGGCAGGTGCTCGTAGAACGCCCGGTAGGCCACGGCCACGCGGTGCGCGAAGATCTCGTCGGGCAGGCCGTAGGCGGAGCGGCCGCCCACGTAGTTGTTCTGCACCTCGTGGTCGTCCCAGATCGCCACGGCGGGGACGCGCGCGTGCAGCGCCTGCAGGTGCGGGTCGCTCTTGGTGAGGGCGTACCGCAGCCGGTACTGCTCCAGGGTCTGCACCTCGGCGGCGTGCTCCGGCGCGACCGTCACCCCCTGACGCCACAGGTTCGCCGCCGTGATCCCGTACTCGTAGACGTAGTCGCCGCCGAAGACCACCAGGTCGAGCTCGCGCTCCGCCGCGAGGTGCCGGTGCGCGGTGAAGTGGCCGTGGTACCAGGCCTGGCACGAGACGACGCCCACCGTGAACGTGTCCGGGACGGCGGGAGCCGCCGGCAGCGTGCGGAAGCGCCCCACGGTGCTCGAGGTGGTGCCGGAGCGGAACCGGTAGAAGTACTCGGTCGCCGGCCGCAGGCCGGTCACCTTGGGGTGCACCGAGTGCGCCAGCTCCGGCTGCGCGAGCGCGTGCCCGCGCCGCACGACGTGCTCGAGCCCGGGGTCGGTGGCGACCTCCCAGTGCACGCCGTAGCTCCGCAGCGGCATGCCTCCGTGCCCGTCGGGGGCCAGGGGGTCGCGGGTGAGCCGCGTCCACAGCACCATCGAGTCCGGGCGCGGCGAGCCGCTCGCGACCCCCAGCCCGAACGAGCCGTCCGACGGCGACGCCGCCCCGGCCGTCTCCGGGGCGCTGATGCCGAGCGCCAGCGTGGCGGCGGCGAGGCCACCCGCGCGGAGCACCTCCCGACGGCTGAAGGTGGGGGTCGTGCGAGGCATACGCCCTCCTGTCCGGACGCGACGTGACCTGGAGCACATCGTCGTAGGGTTATGAAAGGTACCTTTATAAGTAGGCCTCGACAAGGGTTGACACTGCGAACTTCTTCCGTCGGCCGGTTGCAGAACTGATGACCGGACCGCGCGGGCCACCGGGGGGAGCGCCCCAGGGAGGCGCGGGATGCCGACCGCCTAGGCTGTGGGCGTGGGAGCGATGAGCGAGACCTGGCACGAGCTGCGCGCGCTGCTGCGGCTGGAGGGCTTCCGCAAGCTCTTCACCGTCCGGCTGGTCTCGCAGGCCGGTGACGGCATGTTCCAGGTGGGCCTGGCCTCCCTGCTGTTCTTCTCCCCCGAGTCGCAGGGCACCGCGGCCGCGATCGCCGGCGCGTTCGCCGTCATGCTCGCGCCGTTCACGATCGTCGGCCCCTTCGCGGGCGTGCTGCTCGACCGGTGGCAGCGCCGCCAGGTGCTGGTGTGGGGCAACGCCGTACGCCTGGTGCTCACGCTCGCGATGGCTGGCGTCATGCTCGCCGGCGGCGTCGGCTGGGCCATCTACGCCATCGGCCTCGCGGCCCTGTCCGTCAACCGCTTCCTTCTCGCCGGGCTGTCCGCCGGCCTGCCGCGTGTCGTCGACGGGCCGCTGCTGCTCACCGCCAACTCGCTGTCCCCCACGCTCGGCGCGGGCGCCGCGTTCGTGGGCGGCGGCATCGGCTTCGTCCTCGGCCTGGCGTTCGAGCCCGGCCGGGTCAAGGACTCGTCCGCGCTCGTGTGCGCCGCGCTCGTCTTCGGCGTCGCGTCGCTGCTCGCCACGCGCCTGCGGCGCACCCAGCTCGGCCCCGAGCAGCCGGCGGAGGCCGACCTGCGCGGGGAGATCGCCAAGGTCGCCCGCGGGCTGGCCGACGGCGCCCGCTACCTCGTCGCGCGGCGCACGCCGGGCCAGGCGCTGCTCGCGATGGCCGTGCACCGCTTCCTCTACGGCGTGGTGTTCATCGCGTCGATCCTCATCTCGCGGAACCTGCTCGACCCCGGCAGCCAGAGCGCCGGGATGGCGACCTTCGCCGTCGTCATCGGCCTGACCGGCGCCGGCGGCGCGCTCGCCATGGTGCTGACGCCGACGCTCTCGCGTCGCACCGGCCCGCAGGGCTGGATCGCCGTCATGCTGCTGCTCGCGGCCGCGAGCCAGCTGCTCCTCGTCACGACGCCGGAACGCGCCGTCGTCTACACCGGGGCCGCGCTCCTCGGCCTGGCCGCGCAGGGCACCAAGATCGCCGTGGACACGATCGTGCAGCGCGACGCCGAGGACGAGTTCCGCGGCCGCGCCTTCGCCTTCTACGACGTGCTCTACAACGCCGCGTTCGTCGGCGCCGCCGCCCTCGCCGCCTTCACCCTGCCGGACACCGGCTGGTCCCGCGGCGTCTTCGTCGGCCTCGCCGTCGCCTACGTGCTCGCCGCGCTGCTGATGGCGACGCGGGGGGCTCGCACGCCCGTCGACGTGCCGGCCCGCGTCCGCCGGGCCGGGGGCACCGGGGACGCCGCCGCGCGCGCCTGACGCCCGCGCGGATCGTGAACCGACGGTTCACGACCGTTCCCGGACCGGTCGTTGTTCCGGCCCCTGCCCGAGCCGCAGGCTGAGTTCCCGCGCTCGTCCTGACCCGCTCTCGCGACGACCGACGAGTTCCGACCGAAAATCAGGTCGTCACGGGAAGCGGGAATATCGCAGGATGGTTCGTGGTCGTACACAGTACGGTCTCGCCCGTCCGGTGACCGCACGATGATCGCACCGGGGTGACCTCCGGACCACGACCGACCACGACGACGTGCCGCGCCCACCGGCGTCGGCCCTCCCCTGCCCTCCGCCGGGTTCCCCGGCACGACGCGAGCGGAGCACAGAGTGCCAGCCCCCCGACCGACAGACACCACCGTCACACCCGACGCGCAGACCCCGGAGGCCACCCTGACGACTCCCGCCACCGCATCTCCCGGCACGGCCGACACGACGCTGCCCGCCCGCGGCATCGTCATCGACGAGGCGGTGCCCCAGCGCCTCACGCGCCAGCAGTTCACCGTCATCGCGCTGCTGCTGGGCTCCGCGTTCGTCGTCATCCTCAACGAGACGACGATGAGCGTGGCCCTGGCCCCGCTCATGACCGACCTCGGCATCACGGCGAGCACCGGCCAGTGGCTGACCACCGCGTTCATGCTCACGATGTCGGTCATCATCCCGGCCACCGGGTTCCTGCTGCAGCGGCTCGGCACCCGCGGCGCCTACCTGCTCGCGATGTCGCTGTTCAGCGCGGGCACTCTCCTCGCGGCGCTCTCCCCCGGCTTCGGGTGGCTGCTGGGCGGCCGCATCGTGCAGGCGTCGGGCACCGCGATCATGATGCCGCTGCTCATGACCACGATCATGACGGTCGTGCCGCCGGCGATCCGCGGCAAGGTGATGGGCAACATCTCCATCGTCATGGCCGCCGCTCCGGCGCTCGGCCCGGCCATCTCGGGCATCATCCTCGACGCGCTGAGCTGGCGCTGGGTCTTCGGCATCGTGCTCCCCATCGCCCTGCTCGCGCTGGTCATGGGCTTCTTGTACGTCCGGGACGTCGCCGACCGTACACACTCGCGCCTCGACCCGCTGTCGCTGTTCCTCGCGGCCGTGGCGTTCGGCGGACTCGTGTACGGCCTGTCCAGCATCGGCGAGGCCGCGCGGCACGCCCCGCCCGTCGCGCCGTGGATCCCGATCGTCGTCGGTGTCGCGGTGCTCGGCCTCTTCGCGTGGCGCCAGCTCCTCCTGGCCCGCGACGACCGCGCGCTGCTCGACCTGAGCGTGTTCCGGTTCCGCGGGTTCTCGGTCGGCCTCGCCATCATGGCGGTCGGCATGCTCGCGATGTTCGGCTCGCTGATCCTGCTGCCGCTGTTCCTGCAGGACGCGATGGGCCTCGAGCCGCTGGCCACCGGCCTCATCGTGCTCCCGGGCGGCCTGCTCATGGGCCTGCTCGGCCCGACGGTCGGCCGCCTGTACGACCGGGTGGGCCCGCGCCCGCTGGTCACGCCGGGCCTGGTCGTCGTGACGATCGCGCTGGCCCTGTTCACGCAGGTGCACGCGGACTCGTCGCCCTGGTACATCCTGGCGCTGCACGTGACGCTCAGCCTCGGCCTCGCGTTCATGTTCACGCCGCTGTTCACCTCGGCGCTGTCGTCGCTCACCCCGCCCCTGTACTCGCACGGGTCGGCCGCGATCGGCACGGTGCAGCAGCTCGCCGGCGCGGCCGGCACCGCGATGTTCGTCGCGGTGATGACGACGCGGTCCGTCGCCCTCCTGGAGGACGGCGCGACGGCGCAGGTCGCGCTGGCGGAGGGCGTCGGCGACGCGTTCGTCTGGGGCGCGGCGATCATGCTCGTCGCGGTGGGGCTGTCGCTCCTGCTGCGGCGCGTGCCCGCCTCCCCCGAGGGCGAGGGCGTGCCGGCGGCGCACTGACCGGTCGGCCCCGTCACGGGCCGGGGGCGCCGCCACGGGCGGTCACCGTCGCACGACGGTGGCCGCCCGTCGTCGTCCCCGACGTCAGGGCGCGACGGCAGGTGAGGCGACGCCGTCGCGGGCCGCGACCTTGAAGGCGGGCGCCAGTGCGATCACGCCGAGTGCCAGCAGCGCGGGGACCGCGAAGGCGAGCCGCAGGCTCAGCAGCTCGGCGACGCCACCGATCAGGCCCGCCCCCACGACGAACCCCACGTAGTTGAAGAGGTTCACGCGCGCGACCGCGACACCCGTCCCCTCGGGGTCGAGCCGGCCCGCCACCGAGAACGCCAGCGGCACCACGACGCTCAGCCCGAGCCCGGTGAGCCCGAAGCCGACGACGGCGACCCACGGCCCGGGGGCGAGCGTCACGGCGGCGAGGCCGGCCGCCCCCACGATCCCGCCGACGGCCACGGGCGCCACCGGCCCGTACCGGTTGACCTGCCGGTCCGCCGCGAGCCGCCCCAGGAGCTGGCACCCGAGGTAGGCGGCAAGCCCCAGCGGCGCGACGTTCGCCGCCGCGCCCAGCGCGTCCTGGATGTACTTGGTGGACCAGTTCGACGTCGCCGAGTCCGCGACGTACACGATCGTCACGGCGAGCCCGACGAGGACCAGCGGGCCCCACGGCGGGCGGGCGGCGCGCGACGCGCCGGCGTCGGCCCGCTCCCG
>JADHZE010000196.1 GCA_026934365.1 Isoptericola sp. QY 916
CGCCGGCGAGGCGCCACACGCGACGCCGCTCGTGGCGCAGCCAGGTCCCGGAGGCGCCGTCGCCGGCCAGCACCAGCACGGAGTCGTGCTCGGGCACCTCCCACCACGTGGCCTGGTCGCGGGTCAGAGCGCCGCGCGGCATCCCGCCGGGCGCCGGGCGCAGGTTGCGTGCCAGGCCGCGCAGCGTGAGCCGCACGAGGGCCACCGCCGAGGTGGGCTTCGGCCGGGCCGGCGCCGTCCAGCGCCGCGCGACCGCGGCGTCGAACACCGCGTCCCCGGGCCGGTACGTGGTCGTCTCGGGGTAGGCCGCGCCCACGGCGCGCGACGCGGGGACGACGTCGCCGAGCCCCGCGTGCAGGTCGCCCGGCCCGGTGAGCAGGTCGCGCAGCGCTCGCACGTGCAGGTCCACCGGGTAGTACCGCATCCCCAGCAGCAGCTTGAGGTCGGTGGCGAGCAGGTTCGCCAGGAGCAGGCCGCCGCGCGGGCGGCGGGCGTGCAGCAGCGCCGCGACGATCCGGTTGCGCACGTGCACGTACGCCTGCCACTCGACGGTGTCGTCCTTCTCCGTCCACGCCACGTGCCACAGCGCCGCGCCCGGGAAGGACACGGTGGCGTGGCCGGCGTCCCGCGCGCGCAGCCCGAACTCGGCGTCGTCCCACTTGAGGAACAGCGGCAGGGACAGCCCGACGTCGCGCAGCACGGCGGTGGGGATGAGGCACATCCACCAGCCGTTGAAGTCGCTCTCGCCGCGCGCGTGCAGCCAGGGGGTGTCCCGCAGCGGCGCGGCGGCCAGGTCGTGCCACTGCTGGTCGGCCTCGGGCGGACCCCAGTTGAAGGTCCCCTCGTGCACCACCTCGCTGAAGGAGTTGAGCACCGTGGGGCGGTTCAGGTCGAGCATGTGCCCGCCCACGACGACGGGCTCGCGCGCGGCGCGGTGGAACCGGATCGCGCGGAGCAGCGCCTCCGGCTCCACCTCGACGTCGTCGTCGAGGATGAGCACGGCGTCCGCGCCGTCGCGCTCCAGCGTCTCGAGCATGCCGCGCGAGAAGCCCCCGGAACCGCCGAGGTTGCCCTGCTCGACGACCGTGAGCTGGTCACCGAGGGCCGCGGCGACCTCCGGGTAGTCGGGATGGTCGACCAGGCGTCGCGTGCCCTGGTCGATCACGAACACCGTCCCGACCGCGCCCCGGAGCGCCTCCGACGACGCGATCCGGCGCAGCGTCGCGACGCAGTACTCCGGCTTGTCCATCGTGGTGATCGACAGGCACACGTCGCCCGTCCGCCGCGGCGCGACGTCCACGAGCCAGCGCGCGTCGGTGACCAGGACGTCCGCGTCGCCCGCGTCCACCTCGACCCACAGCCAGCCGCCGTCGGCCATGCCCGCGACGTCGGCGTCGAGCGTCACCGTGCCGTCGTCGACCGGCGCGGAGCCCACGACCGACGCGGCACCGCGCGCGTCCGAGCGGACGAGTCGCAGCGTGCCGGCGCCGGCCGCGGCGACCTCCAGCCGTACGGTCCCGGCGCCGGCCCAGCGCACCCAGTAGGAGGCGGGGAACGCGGAGAAGTAGGTGGCGAGCCCCTGGCTCGTGCCCGCAGGCACGCGGACCGCGCCGTCGGCGACGACGGCGGGCCCCTCCTCCACGGCCAGGGCTCGGCGGTCGGGTGGGAGCGTCAGGATCAGCTGTTGCGCCAGGTGCACGCGCCCGACCCTAGCGTCCGCCGCCGGTCGTCCCGGCCGACCGGCCTCTCATGCCCCGTGCGCTACCACCTCGCGAGGACGATCTTGCTGATCCGTACCTGCTTGCCGGAGTCCAGCGTCTTGAGCGTGACCGTGCCGCTCGTCCTCGGCACCCACACCGTGAAGATCCGGTCGCCGTCGGAGGCCCTGCCGAAGTCCAGCGTCTCGATCGCCTTCCCGCCGACCCGCACCTGCAGGCGACCGTCGGAGGGGCTGGTCGCCCCGCGGATCACGACGCGTCGCACCTGCTTCGCGCCGGGGAGCTGGACGTAGGCGCCCTTCGTCGTCGTGCGGTACGCGTAGTCGCCGAAGTAGGACGAGCCGGTGACCTTCTTCCACCCGGACGACTTCTTCCAGCTGGAGGGACTGACCGCCCTGTTGGTCCGCGCCAGGGTGGTGAGCGGTCCGCGGCGATGGTCGGAGTCGACGGCCCGCACGGCGAGCTCGCGGGACTCACCGGTGCTCTGGCTGAGCGTGATCGAGGTCCCGGACGTCAGCTTCACCTCCCGCCAGTAGTACGTGTACGGCATGCCCTCGTTCCACCTCGCGTAGCGCTGCAGCACCTGGTAGCTCGACGCACCCGAGACGGGCTTCCACCGGTAGGTGGAGCTGCCGTTCCACTGCACCGGCGCCTGGTTCGACGTCGGGTCGACGCGCGTGGGCGCCTTGACCTTCGGGACGATCGAGCCGTACTTCTTGATCGCGGCGTCGCGCCGCGAGTCGGCGCCCGCGCGGATCGTGCCCATCTTGGCCGCCAGGTACTGCCCCGGACAGGCCGTCAGGTTGGTGGTGCGGTGCATGAGCACCGTCGGCACCCGGACGTCGGTGCCGGGCTTGGCGCGCGTCCCCGATCCCGTGCTCCCGCCGGTCGGGAGGACCACGGTCCCCCGCGGGTTGATCCCGTACGTGTAGCTCTTCCAGGCGACGACCCTGGCGAGCGCCGTGACGAGCGCGCTCGACGGCCGCGCCGTGTCGAAGTTCCCCATCGCCGAGATCCCGATGGTGCCGGTGTTGTACCCGCCGGCCTGCGCGCCGACCGGGTTGTCCCACCGCGACTTCTTGCGCCCCTCGAAGATGTTGCCGTACTTGTCCACGAGGAACTGGTAGCCGATGTCGGGCCAGCCCCGTGACTTCGTGTGATAGGCGTAGACGCCGCGCACCAGCGCCGCGGACTGGCTCTCCTTGTAGCTGTTGGTGCCCGCCGTGTGATGGATGTAGATGGCCTTGAGCTTGCCGGAGATCTCCGGCCACCTCCCCGACAGGGACTCGTCCGCCCCCCACCCGGAGCGGCTGACGATCTTCGGGCGGATCTCGGTCCCGGTGCCGGCGTCGGCGGACGCCGCGGGGGCCTGGTCGTCGCCGACGTACGCGTCGGCCCGCGAGGTCCCCGGGTCCACGACGTCGACCTTCAGGCCGGTGGGCGGCACCCCGCTCTCGGTGCGCACACGGACCTGGACGCCGTCGGCCCCCGCCGTCACGAGCGGCTCGGTCCCGGCCCGGCTCCCGGGCAGCCCGATGTCGTCGATGCCGAGCGACTGCCACTCGCTCCACGTCCCGGACTCGCGCACGCGGACCGCCACCTCGGTCACCGTCGCGGTGGACGTCCCGTCCCACGTCACCCCGGCGACCAGGAAGTCCTGCGTCGTGGTGCGCTCGCTCAGCGCGGCGAGCGCCCCGTCGTCCGGCTCGGGCGTCGGGACGTCGCTGAGCGTCTCGGCACCCTCCACCGCGGCGGTGTTCCCGGCGGCCTCGGCCGCGGCGTCGTGCTCGTGCCCGACGGCGTCGGCGAGCGCCCCCTTCTCGTGCCGGGCGCCGGCGTCGATGCCGCGCACCGGGACGTGCTCCACGTCCGGGGCGACGGCGTGCGCCTTCGGGACGGGGAGGGAGACCGTGGGGAGCACGACCCCCGCGAGGGCCAGCGCCACGACGGTCGACGTCGTGACGGCGGTCCGGGCCGCCCGTCGAGCCCTGCGTGTCGTCGTCATGCTCGTCTCCGCTCGTCCAGCTCTGGTCGATCTTCCGGCGATCTCTGGGGCGATCAAGGCCGCGCATCGTCGCGCCGGGCACCTGACCCGCACGACGATAGGGACGGATCGGTCGGCCAGCACCTCGAACGGGGATCCTTCTCCTCCGGATGCTCGCGCGCCGCCCCTGAGGCACAGTGCAAGAGGGGGTGCATGACCATGACGCACGAGCTCTCGACACTGCCGACCGTGGCCCGACGACCGGGGAGGCCCGGACCACGGCGCCGGCTCCGGCGCACCGTGGCCGCGGCCGTCGCCGGCCTGCTGACGGTGAGCGGCACCGTGGTGGCCGCGACGTCCGCCGAGGCCGCGGTCCCGTCGTCCTTCACGCTGACCGGCTCGGGCTTCGGCCACGGCGTGGGGATGCCGCAGTACGGCGCCTATCAGATGGCGCGGCAGGGATCGGCCAGCTGGAGCATCCTCCAGCACTACTACTCCGGCGGGAAGGTCGCCTGGAAGGACACGACCGGCAACAACATCCTGGTCCAGGTCTACGGCAAGGACCCGCTCGGGCGGTCCGGCTACGGCGACTCGAGGACGACGACCACGGTCACGGTGCGCGGGGGCGACTGGCGCCTCGCCGACGAGGACGGCAAGACCCTGGCCTCCGGCTCCGGCACGGAGACCTTCGCGGTCACGGTCACGGCCGGCGGACGGTCCCGGATCACGGTGAACGACAAGAGGTACTACGACCAGCTGCTGCGCATCACCTGGTCGGGCACCCGGTACTACAAGCCCACCGAGAAGACGGCGGTCGCGACGGTGTCCGGGGCGCACGGCTCGTACAAGCACGGCCGCCTCACGACGACGGCCCACGGCGGCGTCCCGAACATCACGAACGACGTGCTGCTCAACACCGAGTACCTGTACGGCATCGCGGAGATGCCGTCGTCGTGGGGCCTGAACGGGGGGCTGTCCGCCCTGGCCGCACAGGCGATCACCGCCCGGTCCTACGTCATGACCAAGCCGCTCCTCGCCGCGTGCCGGTGCAACGTCGTCGACGACGTGCGCGACCAGTACTACTCGGGCTGGAAGAAGGAGAGCGAGGGCACGGACGCCAGGTACGGCAAGGTCTGGAAGAAGGGCGTCGACGCCACCACGTCCAGCCGCACCAGGGCCCGGGTGCTGACGTACGGCGGCAACGCGGTGGCCGCGCACTACTACTCGTCCAGCGGCGGGCGGACGGCGAACTCGGAGGACGTCTGGTCGTCGAAGATCGCCTACGAGCGTTCGGTGTCCGACCCGTACAGCAAGGCGGCGCCGGGCAACTCGTACGCGTCGTGGACCCGCACGCTCACCCAGTCGCAGGCCCGCGCCCTCTTCGGCCTGTCGAACGTGCAGTCGATCAAGGTCACGGCGAAGTGGTCGAGCGGTCAGGCCCGCACCCTCACGGCGACGTCGTCGACGGGGAAGACGGCGACGGTCACCGGCAAGGCGGACACGATCCGGTCGACGGTAGGCAAGCGCACGACCGCCGGGTCGATGCCCGCGGCGTGGATCACGAAGATCACCGCGGTGTCCTAGGTCAGGGCCCGGGTCACAGCGGGCGGGCGTCGCTCTCCAGCAGCACGGGGACGCCGTCGCGCACCGGGTACGCCAGGGGCCGCTCGGGGTCGGTCGAGCGCAGCTCGGGCTCGCCGTCCGGCCCGACGGCGTCGACGAGCTCCGCGCCCGTCACCGGGCAGCGCAGGATCGAGCGCACCCACGGGTCGATCAAGCTGGTCATGCGTCCTCCGTCCGCACGAGCGACAGGACGTCGTCGCGCACCTTCACCATGATGTCCTCGTCGGCGGCCTCGACGTTGAGCCGCAGCAGCGGCTCCGTGTTCGACGCGCGCAGGTTGAACCACCACTGCGGGTGGCCGTCCCAGTGCGCCACGGTGAGGCCGTCGAGCCTGTCGACGTCCGCCTGCGGGTAGGCGCTCGCGTAGGCGTCGCGCACGCGCTCGGTCGCCGCGGCCGCGTCCGTCACGGTCGAGTTGATCTCCCCCGACGCCACGTACGGCGAGTACATCTCCGCCAGCGCCGACAGGGGGTGCGGCTGCCCGCCGAGCGCGGCCAGCACGTGCAGCGCCGCGAGCATCCCGGTGTCCGCGAAGAAGAAGTCGCGGAAGTAGTAGTGCGCGCTGTGCTCGCCCCCGAACACGGCGTCGTGCTGCGCCATCTGCGCCTTGATGAACGAGTGGCCCACGCGGGTGCGCACCGTCGTCGCGCCCGCGGCCTGCAGCAGGTCGGGCACGGCGCGGGAGGTGATGAGGTTGTGGATCACCGTGGGCGTGCGGCCCGCCTCGAGCTCCTTGGCCACCTCGCGCAGCCCCACCAGCGCCGTCACCGCGGACGGCGAGACCGGGTCGCCGTGCTCGTCGACCACGAAGCAGCGGTCGGCGTCCCCGTCGAACGCGAGGCCGAGGTCGGCGTCGTGCTCGACGACGGCGGCCCGCAGGTCCTCGAGGTTCTTCGGGTCCAGCGGGTTGGCCTCGTGGTTCGGGAAGCTGCCGTCCAGCTCGAAGTACAGCGGGACGACGTCGAGCGGCAGCGCCGGCAGGCCGGCGGCGGTGCCCAGCACCGCGGGCACGGTGTACCCGGCCATGCCGTTGCCGGCGTCCACCACGACCTTGAGCGGCCGGATCCCCGACACGTCGACGAGGCCGCGCAGGAACGCCGCGTAGTCGGCCAGGGTGTCGACGTCGGAGACCGTGCCGGGCGTCGCCACCGCGTCGTCGTCGGAGGGGTCGGTCGACGGGTCGTCGAGCAGGCGCTGCGCGAGCTCGCGGACGTCGGCCAGGCCGGTGTCCTGCCCGACGGGCCGGGCTCCCGCACGGCACAGCTTGATGCCGTTGTAGACGGCGGGGTTGTGGGACGCCGTGAACATCGCCCCCGGGGCGTCCAGCGCGCCCGACGCGTGGTAGAGCCCGTCCGTGGAGCACAGGCCGATCCGCACGACGTCGACGCCGGCCGCGGTGACGCCCGCAGTGAACGCGTCGACGAGCTCCGGCCCGGACTCGCGCATGTCGTGGCCGACGACGACCCGGGTCGCGCCCTCCGGTGCCGCCACCACGCGGGCGAAAGCGACGCCGATCGCGCGGGCCACGTCCGGCGAGAGCTGGTCGGGCACGGTGCCGCGCACGTCGTACGCCTTGATGATGTCGGCCAGGTCGATCGTCACGACCCACAGCGTACGTGCCTGCCGCGCCCCGGGGCGGGTGGTTCTGCGGGCGGACTTCCGGCGCGGGCGGCGCCGCGCGGGCGCACGTGTGGAAGGGTGGTCCCGTGCCTGAGCTCTACCCGCTGGAGAACACGGTCCAGCACGCCGACTGGGGCTCGCGCACGCAGATCCAGGGGCTGCTGGGCACCGAGCCCGACGGCACGCCGGCCGCCGAGCTCTGGCTGGGCGCCCATCCCAGCGCGCCGTCGCGGGTGAACGGCGACGGCTCCCTGCTGGAGCTCGTGCGCTCGGCCCCGGACGCGATGCTGGGCAGCCGGGTCGCGGACGACTACGGGCCCCGGCTGCCCTACCTGCTCAAGGTCCTCGCGGCCGAGCGGGCGCTGTCGCTGCAGGTGCACCCGAAGCCGCACGCCGCCCGCGCGGGGTTCAACCGGGAGAACCGCCAGGGCCTGCCCCCGGGCGACCCGGGCCGCTCGTTCCACGACGACCAGCACAAGCCCGAGATGGTCGTCGCGCTGACCGAGTTCGAGGGGCTGGCCGGGTTCCGGGCGCCGCGCGCCGTCCTCGACCTGCTCGACGGGCTCGACGGCGACCTCGTGGACGCCGTCCGCGCCGTCCTGCGGGACGACCGCTCCCCCGGCGGCGTCAAGGCCGCGTTCTCCCGCCTCGTCGCCGCGCGTCGCGACCGGGGCGCGCCCGCCGACGTCGCGACCAC
>JADHZE010000197.1 GCA_026934365.1 Isoptericola sp. QY 916
GAAGCTCGGACGAGACCGCAACCGGTTGCGGTCTCGTCCGAGCTTCTCTATCTCGCGGCTCGGGGTTCTCTATCTCGCGGCAGTCAGGCGGGCCTGGGCCACCTCGTAGAGCGTGATGCCCGCGGCGACGCCGGCGTTCAGCGACTCGACGTCGGACGAGATGGGGATGGACGCGACGGCGTCGCAGGTCTCGCGCACCAGGCGGGAGAGTCCGTGACCCTCGGACCCGACGACGAGCACGAGCGGGTCGGTGGCGAACGCGAGGTCGCGCACGGTGGTGTCACCGCCCGCGTCCAGGCCGACGACGAAGGCCCCGGACTTCTTCAGGTCGGCGAGCGTCCGCGCCAGGTTCGTCACCTTGGCCACGGGCACCCGCGCCGCGGCGCCGGCCGACACCTTCCACGCCGACGCGGTGACGCCGGCCGAGCGGCGCGACGGCACGACGACGCCGTGCGCGCCGAAGGCCCCCGCGGACCGCAGCACGGCGCCCAGGTTGCGGGGGTCGGTGACGCCGTCGAGCGCGACGATCAGGGGCGGCTGGCCCGCCTCGGCGGCGGCGTCCAGCAGGTCCTCGACGTCCGCGTAGTCGTAGGGCGGCACCTGCGCGGCGACGCCCTGGTGCACGGAGCCCTCGGTGAGGTGGTCCAGCTCGGTGCGGCTCACCTCGAGCAGCTGCACGGAGCGGGTCGAGGCCAGCTCGAGGATCTCCCGCGTGCGGTCGTCGTGGTCGATGCGCGCGGCGAGGTGCACGGCGGTGACCGGCACGTCGGTGCGCAGCGCCTCGAGCACGGCGTTGCGGCCCGCGACCACCTCGGCGCCGCCGGTCGGGCGGCGCGTGCCGCGCACGACCCCCTTGCTCGCGCCCTTCTGCGACTGCGCGGCCTGCTTCTTCTCCGCCGCCACCTTGCGCTTGTGCGCCGGGTGGTAGGTACGGTCCTCGGCCTTCGGCGTCGGGCCCTTGCCCTCGAGCGCCTTGCGGCTGTGCCCGCCGGTGCCGACCTGCGCGCCCTTCTTGCTACCGGCCTTGCGGACGGCGCCGGGACGTCGGGTGTTGCCTGCCATGGTGTCTCTTCTCAGGTGGTCGAGCGGGTCAGTCGGTCAGCGTCCAGCGGGCGCCGTCCGCGGAGTCCTGGACGACGACGCCGGCGTCCGCGAGGCGGTCGCGGATGGCGTCGCTCGTGGCCCAGTCCTTCGCGGCGCGCGCGGCGACCCGCGCGTCGAGCTCAGCGGCGACCAGCGACTCCAGGGCCGCGCGCGCGGCGGAGTCGTCGGCACCCGAGGCCCACTGCGGGTCGTGCGGGTCGAGGCCCAGGACGTCGAGCATGCCGCGCAGCGCGACGAGCTCCTCGCGCGCCGCGGCGTCGTCGCGCGACGCCAGCGCGCTGTTGCCGGCGCGCAGGTGCTCGTGCACGACGGCGAGCGCCGCGGGCACGTTGAGGTCGTCGTCCATCGCCTCGACGAACCCGGCCGGCAGCTCGGCCTTCGCGACCTCGTCGGCGGGCACCCCGCCGACGCGCTCGGTGGCGCGGTCCACGAAGCCGGACAGCCGCTCCCAGGTGGTGCGGGCCTCGTCCAGGGTGTCGGGCGACCACTCGAGCATCGAGCGGTACTGCACCGCCGCGAGCGCGTAGCGGATCACGGGCGCGGGCGCCTGGGCGAGCAGCTCGCTCACCAGCAGCCCGTTGCCCAGCGACTTGCTCATCTTGACGCCCTGCTGGGTGACCCACGCGCAGTGCATCCAGCGCTGCGCGAAGCCGTACCCGGCCGCGCGCGACTGCGCCTGCTCGTTCTCGTGGTGCGGGAACCGCAGGTCGAGGCCGCCGCCGTGGATGTCGAACGCGTCGCCCAGGTAGCGGCGCGCCATGGCCGAGCACTCGAGGTGCCAGCCCGGGCGGCCCCGGCCGAACGAGGTCTCCCAGGACGCCGTCTCCGGCTCGCCCGGCTTGGGCGCCTTCCACAGCGCGAAGTCGTGCGGGTCGCGCTTGGCGGACGCCGCGGCGTCGTCGCCGGTGGGCTCGGGGTTGAGGTCCTCCAGCCGCTGCCGGGTGAGCTCGCCGTACGCGGGCCAGGAACGCACGTCGAACCAGACGTCGCCGGGGCCGGTCGCGTAGGCGTGCCCGCGGTCGACGAGCCGCTGCATGAGCTCCGCCATGTCGGGCACGTGGCCGGTGGCGCGCGGCTCGTAGGTGGGCGGGATGACGCCGAGCGCGTCGTAGGCCCGCGTGAACATCCGCTCGTGCGTGGCGGCGTGCGCCCACCACTCGACGCCGGCCGCGGCCGCCTTGGCGAGGATCTTGTCCTCGATGTCGGTGACGTTGCGGATCAACGTGACGCGCAGGCCCGAGCGCTCCAGCCAGCGCCGCAGCACGTCGAACGCGATGACGGGGCGGAGGTGGCCGATGTGGGGCGGGGCCTGCACGGTGGCGCCACACAGGTAGATACCGACCTCGCCCGGGTTCAGGGGGACGAAGGCGCGCACGTCGCGCGTCGCGGTGTCGTACAGGTGCAGGCTCACCGGTCCAGCGTACCGGCCGGTCCCTCAGCCGAAGGTGCGTCCCTCGCCGCGGTACGTGGGGACGGACTCGACGATCTCGTCGCCGCGCACCAGGTGGACGACGTCGAACCGCTCCATGAGCTCGCCCGCCTTGGCGTGCCGCAGCCACACGCGGTCCCCGACGGCGAGGGGCGGCGCTCCGCCCCGCCGGCGCAGCGGCGTCATGACCTCCCCCGCGCCCTCCGTTCCGGTGAGCGACCAGCCGGGCGTCGCGACCCGCGGCAGCCGCGAGCGCCCCGCCGGCCCGGAGGCCACGTACCCGCCCCCGAACGCCGTCGCCCAGCCCGCGGCGGGCACCCGCGCGACGTCGAGCCCGAAGAACGCGGAGGGCCGGGGGTCGAAGGAGCGGTACCCGTCGAACAGGCCGGGGACGAACAGCCCGGAGCCCGCGGTCACCTCGGTGACCGCCGGCCCTGCCGACGACGTCTCGAGCGAGCCGGTGCCGCCGGAGTTCACCAGCTCCACGGCGTGCCCGACGGCGGCGCCGACGGCCTCGACGACGGCCGTCCGGCGGCCGTACAGCTCGGCCACCGACAGCTTCTTGACCAGCCGGACGGCCGGGTTGGTGTCGGGCAGCCCGGCCACCTGCGCCTCGTAGAACATCAGCCCGCGCAGCCGGGCGCCGGGCAGCGCCTCGACGCGGCGGGCGAGCGCGGCGACGTCGTCCGGGGTGCGCAGCGGCGAGCGCCGCGTGCCCAGGTGCACGTGCAGCGGGCCGGCGTCGAGGCGCAGCGACGCGTCGACGTCCAGGCAGACGGCGACGTCGGCGAGGCCGCCCGTCCCGGCCGGCACCGCGGCGGACGAGAGGGCGGCGTCCAGGAGCGCGAGCTGGGCGGCGTCGTCCGCCATGAGCGTGATCTCGCGCCGCGCGCGGTCGTCGGCGGCGAGCCGCGCGAGCGCGTCCCGGTCCACGGTGGGGTAGCCGACGAGCACGTCGCGCACGCCCTCCTGCACGAGCCACAGCGCCTCGGCCAGGGAGAACGCCATGACGCCCTGGAACCCGGCGTCGAGCGCCCGGCCGACGAGCGTGCGCACCCGCACGGACTTGCTCGCCACCCGCACGGGGACGCCCCGGGCGCGGCGGCGCAGGTCCGCGGCGTTGGCGTCGAAGGCGTCGAGGTCGACCACGGCCACGGGAGCCGGCAGGTGCGCGGTGGCGCGGGCCAACCGCTCCGTCTGGGTCATGACCGCACGCTACACCGGGCGCCGGGCGCCGTCGGACGGCCGGGCGGGGTGATCCGACGGGTGATCTGACGGGCGGTCCGACGGGTCGCCGACGATCCACCCGGAGGGGGATCCGCGCGGGCCGCCGCCCGTGGCAGAGTGTGCCGCGTGACTCCGAGCACCGTCGCCCGCACACCGGCCCCCGCCACCCCCGACGCCCCGCTGCGCACCTGGGGCGGCACGCACTCGTGGCAGCCTGCGCGCCGCCTGGCGCCGCGCGACGAGGGCGAGCTGGGTGCCGTCGTCGCCCGGGCAGCCGCCGACGGGACGCGGGTGCGGGCGATGGGCGCGGGCCACTCCTTCACCGCCGCGGCCGTGACCGACGGCGTGCACCTCGGCCTCGACCACCTCAGCGGTATCGAGGCGGTGGCGCCCCAGCCGGACGGCACGTCGCTCGTCACCGTCCGGGCGGGCACCCGCCTGCACCACCTCAACCGCCTGCTCGCGGCGCTCGGGCTGGCGATGCGCAACCTCGGCGACATCGACCGCCAGTCGGTCGCGGGCGCGATCTCGACCGGCACGCACGGCACCGGCGCCCGGCTGGGCGGCCTCGCGACGCAGGTGCGCGGCGTCCGCGTGGTCGGCGCCGACGGCGCGGTCCGGTCGGCGTCGGACGCCGCGGCCCCGGGATCGCCCGAGCGCGAGCTGTTCGAGGTGGCCCGGCTGGGCCTCGGCGTCGCGGGCGTGCTGTCGGCGGTCACGCTCGAGGTGGTGCCCGCGTTCTGGCTGCGCGCTCAGGAGGAGCCGTGGCCGCTGGACCGCGTGCTCGAGCAGCTCGACGAGTACGTCGACGGCAACGACCACGCGGAGTTCTACTGGTTCCCCGGCACCCGCCGGGCGCTGACGAAGCGGAACAACCGCGCGACGGCCGAGGAGATCGAGGCCTGGGCGGCGGCCCGTGCCGGAGGCCTCGGCGCCGTGCGCACCGCCGGCTCCCGTGCCCGCGCCCTCCTGGACGAGGAGGTGCTGTCCAACGGCGCCTTCGAGGTGGTGAACCGCCTCGCGTTCGCCGCCCCCGGCCTGGTCCCCCGCCTCAACGCGGTGAGCGCGCGGGCGCTGGGCGCGAAGACGTACGTGGCGCCGTCGGCCGACGTCTTCGTCACCCGGCGCCGGGTCCGGTTCGTCGAGATGGAGTACGCCCTGCCGCGCGCCGCGCTGCGGGACGTGCTCGACGAGCTCGACGCCTGGCTGCGCGCGTCCGGCGAGCCCGTCCCCTTCCCGGTGGAGGTGCGCTTCGCCGCCGCCGACGACGTCTGGCTCTCGACGGCGCACGGTCGCGAGACGGCGTACGTCGCGGTGCACCAGTACGCACCGATGCCCCACCAGCGGTACTTCAGCGCGGCCGAGCAGATCTTCGCCGCGGCGGGCGGGCGGCCGCACTGGGGCAAGATGCACACCCGCACGGCGGAGCACCTCGCCGACCACTACCCCCTGGCCGACGTCGCCCGTGTGCGCGCCGCCGTCGATCCCGGCGGCGTCTTCCGCAACGGCTACACCGACACCGTCCTCGGCGCGGCGGACTGACACCACGGCCTGACAGCACGGGCTAGGCGGAGGGCCACCACGCGACAGGGGCGGCCCGCTCCCCCGGCAGGCGCACCGTGACGCGCAGCCCGCCGTCGCCCCGTGCGGCGAGCGCGAGGGTGCCGTGGTGCGCCTCCGCGATGCTCCGCACGATCGCGAGGCCGAGCCCGACGCCCCCGTGCTCCCCGTGCGTGCGCCCGCCGCCGCGCTGGAACGGCTCGACGAGCGTCGGCACGAGGCGCGGGTCGAGCGGCCCGCCCGTGTTCTCGACGGTGAGCACGACGTCGTCGCCGCGGACGGCGGTCTCCACCCGCACCGTGCCGTGCTCCGCGAGGTTGTGCACGATCGCGTTGTGCACGAGGTTCGTGGCGAGCTGCAGCAGGAGCGCGTGCGACCCCACCGCGGGGGCGACGTCGCCCGCGACCTGCAGGTCGACGCCCCGGCCGTCCGCGAGGGGTTGCAGCGTCTCGGCCGCCTCCTCCGCGACGAGGGACAGGTCGACGCGCTCGCGCGCGAACGTCCCGCGGTCGGCGCGGCTGAGCAGGAGCAGCGCCTCGGTGAGGTCGATCGCGCGCGCGTTGACGGCCTCGAGACGCCGCAGGAGCTCGTCCGTGTCCCGGTCCGGGTCCTGCGCACCCACCTCGAGCAGCGTCCGCGTCACCGCGAGCGGGGTGCGCAGCTCGTGGGAGGCGTTCGCCGCGAACCGCTGCTGCTCGGCGACCTGCGCCTCGAGCCGGGCCAGCATCGCGTCGAACGCGTCGGCGAGCTCGCGGAACTCGTCCTGGCGTCCAGGGAGCCGGATCCGGTGGGACAGGGACCCCTCGGCGGCCCGGCGGGTGGCGTCGGTGATGCGGTCCAGCGGGGCGAGCATCCGCCCGGCGAGGAACCACCCGCCGAGGAGTCCGAGCACCAGGAGGAAGACCATCGCCGAGGCGACCCTCGGGGCGAAGGCGCGCTCCAGGTCGGAGCGGTTGGGGACGAACTGCCCGGGTCCGGGACGGGACGGCGCGACGTCGACGATGATCGTGTCCGGGACGTACCGCAGCAGGAAGACCCACACGACGGCGAGGAGCAGCGCGCCGGCCACCACGAGGAACCCGGCGTAGCTGAGCGTGAGCTTCAGCCGGACGCTCGGGCCGGGGCTCCTAGCCATGCCGGGGCTCCTAGCCATGCCGGGCCTCGCCGCTCCGGGCCGCGCGCCCGTCCTCGTGCCCGGTCGCGTCCTCGGGCGGGGCCGCGATGCGATAGCCCACCCCGGGCACGGTGGCGATCACCCACGGCTCGCCGAGCCGCTTGCGCAGCGCCGACACCGTGATGCGCACGGCGTTGGTGAAGGGGTCGGCGTTCTCGTCCCACGCCCGCTCCAGCAGCTCCTCCGCGCTGACGACGCCGCCGTCGGTCGCGACCAGCACCTCCAGCACGGCGAACTGCTTGCGGGTGAGCGCGACGTAGCGCCCGTCCCGGTAGACCTCGCGGCGGAACGGGTCCACGCGCAGCCCCGCGAGCTCGCGCACCGGCGGCCGGCTGTGCGCGCGACGCCGGTCGAGGGCGCGCAGCCGCAGCACGAGCTCCCGCATCGCGAACGGCTTGGTGAGGTAGTCGTCGGCCCCGAGCTCGAACCCGGTGGCCTTGTCGTCGAGACGGTCGGCGGCCGTGAGCATGAGGATCGGCAGGCCGCTCCCGGAGGCGACGATGCTCGCGGCGACCTCGTCCCCCGACGGGCCGGGGATGTCACGGTCGAGCACGGCGACGTCGTAGGAGTTCACGCTCAGCAGCTCGAGGGCGGTGTCGCCGTCGCCGGCGACGTCCGCCGCGATGGCCTCCAGCCGCAGCCCGTCGCGGACGGCCTGGGCCAGGTACGGCTCGTCCTCGACGATCAGCACGCGCATGCCCTCGATGCTACGGAGCGGCCCCTATCGTCCGCGTATCGAGGAGCGCATACGCCCGGGCAACGCCGCCCCGGCTCGACTGAAGGCATGCTCCACCACCGACACGTCCCCGCACCCGAGAGCGCGCCCCTCCGACCGACCCGCACCGCGCTCGCGCTCGCCTTGGCCGCCGCCGCGCTGGCCGGGCTCGCGGCCTGCCAGGGGTCGTCGCCCCCGCCCGCGACGACGTCGGTCGCTCCGGCGGCCGCCCCC
>JADHZE010000198.1 GCA_026934365.1 Isoptericola sp. QY 916
GACGGCCGACGTCGCGGCGCCCAGTCGGGACACCGCGTCGTCGGCACCGGCAGCGTCGGACGTGTCGAGGGTCGCCTCCGAGGGCTCCGGGACGGGGGCCGGCATCGTCACGACGACGCCGGCCGCCCGCCCGGGGCTCACCGGGGCACCGGTGAGGGTGGTGCTCATCAGACCGCGTCCTTGCCCTTCGCGGGACCGTCGCCGCCGGCCGGAGAAGCGTCGGCGCCGATCGCGACGGCCTCCTTCTGGTCGCTCACGGCCTGGTCGCCGACGACGGCCGCAGCCGCCTCGGGGTCGTCCTCGCGGCCCGGGGTCTTGAGGTTCCACCTCGTGATGACGAACCGGAACAGGAAGTAGTAGATGACCGCGTAGCCGAGCCCGATCGGGATGAGCAGCAGCGGCATCTCGGCGATGCGGAAGTTCAGCAGGTAGTCGATGACGCCCGCGGAGAAGCCGAAGCCGTCGCGGATGCCGAGCGCGTTGACGAGAGCCATCGAGGTGCCGGTGAGCACGGCGTGGATCGCGTACAGCGGGTAGGCGACATAGACGAACGCGAACTCGAGCGGCTCGGTCACACCGGTGACGAACGCGACCAGCGCCGCGGAGCCCATGACGCCCGCGATGACCTTGCGGTTCTTCGGCTTCGCGGTGTGCACGATGGCGAGGGCCGCGGCGGGCAGGGCGAACATCATGATCGGGAAGAAGCCGGTCATGAACGTGCCGGCCGTGGGGTCGCCGGCGAGGAAGCGGAAGATGTCGCCGTGCGCGACGTTGCCGGCGCTGTCGGTGTACGAGCCGAACTGGTACCACGGCAGCGAGTTGAGCAGGTGGTGCAGGCCGATCGGCACGAGCAGACGGTTGAGCGTGCCGTACACGAACGCGCCGATCACGGTGGAGCCGGTGACGAAGCCGCCGATCTGGTCGTTGAACAGCCAGTCGAAGGCCGGGTAGATGAGCGAGAAGACCACGCCGATGATGACTGCGGCTCCGGCCGTGACGATCGGCACGAACCGCCGACCGCCGAAGAATGCCAGGTACGCCGGCAGCTTGATCCGGTAGTACTTCTGGTAGAGCAGCGCGGCGGTGAGACCGATGACGATGCCGCCGAGGACGCCGTAGTTGATGAGCTCCTGCTCCTCCCCCTCGGCGGGCAGGCCCAGGACCGTGGGCGACAGGGCGTCGGTGACGCCCTTGAAGACCAGGTAGCCGATGAGCGCGGCGAGGCCGGTCGAGCCGTCCGCCTTGCGGGCGTAGCCGATGGCGACGCCGAGGGCGAAGATCATCGCCAGGTTGCTGAAGAGCGCGTTGCCGGCGGCCCCGAGGACGTCGGCGACGGGCTGCATCCACGGGAGCGTGCCGGCCACGCCGTCTGCGCCCAGCATGTCGGGCTGGCCGAGGCGCAGCAGCAGCGCGGCGGCGGGCAGCGAGGCGATGGGCAGCATCAGCGAACGGCCGACGCGCTGCAGCTGCGCCAGGCCGGGGAATCCCCGCTTCTGCTTGGTCTTTGCGACCGTGGTCATGGTTCTCCTCCGATGGATGGCCCGGGGGCGGGCGTGTCCTGCAGGCCGTGCCTGCATCGTCCGGCGGCAGTGTCGCGACGTCGGGGCGTCATTGCCGGTGATCCACACGCTGCCACCGGCAGGTTGTCTGGACCACTTGCAGGAAGAGTGGTCTAGACCTCATGATGTGTCAACCCCGCGCTCCCGCCGGGGAGACAGCGCACCGGTGACGGCCGAACCCCGATACTGGTCCCGATGTCGCACAGCACGCAGATCGATGCCGATCACAGGGCAGGACAGGACACGAGGATGGTCAGGGACGGCGCTCGCCCCGGCGAGCACAAGTACGTCGCGGTGCGCGCGTACCTCGCCGACCTGGTCACGACCGAGCTCGCCGTCGGCGACGCGATCCCGTCCGAGCGCAGCCTCACCGAGAAGTTCGGCGTCTCGCGGATGACGGTGCGCCAGGCCATCGACGCGCTCGTCACGGAGGGCGTGCTCGAGCGCGCGCAGGGCCGCGGCACGTTCGTCGCGCCGCCCCGCGCCGACTTCGAGATGCGCCTGACCACGTTCGGCGAGGAGGCCCGGCGCCGCGGCCTCACGCCCGGCGCCACGGTGCTGCGGTGCGAGCAGCTGCCCGCGCCCGCCGTCGTCGCCGAGGCGCTGGACCGCGAGACCGGCACCCCGGTGCACCACGTGGTGCGGCTGCGCACCGCCGACGGCAACCCGATGAGCGTCGAGGAGTCCTGGATCCCGGTCGACCTCGCCCCCGACCTGCTCGACGACGGCGTGCCCGACAGCCTCTACGCCGCGCTGCGCGAGCGCGACCTCGACCCCACGTGGGGCGAGGAGGTCATCACCGCCGCCGACGCCACCCCCGAGGAGCTGGAGGCCCTGCAGATGCAGGGCTCCCGCGCCGTCATGCGCACCGCCCGACGCACCTTCGGCGGCGACGCCGCCGTGATGTACTCCCGCGCCTGCTACCGCGGCGACCGGTACAGCGTCTTCGTGCCGCTGCGCGAGGCACGGCCCACGCTCGTCCCCCGCGCCCGGCCCTCCGACGGCGACGCCGGCCGCCCCGTCCAGCCTTCCGCACCCCCCGGACGCATCCCCGAAGGGAGCCCCCGATGAGCACGCCCGACCCCGACGCGCAGCTCGCCGCCTCGATCCTCGCCGGACTCGGCGGGGTGGAGAACATCGAGGAGATCGACCCGTGCACCACCCGGCTGCGGTCCCTCGTCAAGGACCCGGCGCTCGTCGACGCCGCGCTGCTCAAGCGCGCCGGCGCCTTCGGCGTGATGATCAACGGGCGGGTCGTGCAGGTCGTCGTCGGCCCCCGCGTCGACACGATCGCGTCCGACCTTGCCGAGCTCATGTGAGCCAGGCCCCGCACCCACCGACCCCCGGAATCTCCACCCGGACCCACCAAGGAGCATCATGAGCAAGGCACAGCAGATCCTCGACGCGCTCGGCGGCGACGACAACATCATCGACCTCGAGCCGTGCATCACCCGGCTCCGCGTCGAGGTCGAGGACCCCGCCAAGGTGATCGACGCCGACCTCACGAAGGCGGGCGCCATCGCGGTCGTGCGCTCCGGCGTCGCCATCCAGGTCATCGTCGGCCCCGAGGCCGACACCCTCGCCTCCGACATCGAGGACCTCCGCTGATGACGGCGCTGACCGTTCTCGCGCCCGTCACCGGCACGGTCGTCGACGTGTCCGAGGTGGACGACCCGGTGTTCGCCGCCGGCCTCGTCGGCCCCGGCCTCGCGATCGAGCCCGACGGCGTCCGCGGGGGCGAGGCGGTCGCGCCCATCGCCGGGACGATCGTCAAGCTGCACCCGCACGCGTTCGTCGTCCAGCACGACGACGGCCGTGCCGTGCTGGTGCACCTCGGCATCGACACCGTCAAGCTCGGCGGCGAGGGCTTCACCACCCACGCCTCCGAGGGCGACGTCGTGCAGCGCGGCACCGTGCTGGTCACCTGGGACCCGGCGGCGGTGCGCGCGGGCGGCAGGTCCGCCGTCTGCCCCGTCGTCGCGCTCGAGGCCACGCCCGACGCCGTCGACCGCCTCGCGCAGGTCGGCACGATGGTCGAGCACGGCGAGGACCTGCTCACCTGGGGCTGAGAACTGCCGAGATAGAGAAGGCTGATTCGCGAGATAGAGAGGCTCGGACGAGGCCGCAACGGGTTGCGGCCTCGTCCGAGCCTCTCTATCTCGCGAATCAGCCTTCTCTATCTCGGCGAGAGGGTGACGCCCAGGGCCTCGAGGACGGCGTCGACGGGGTTGCAGTACGTCAGCCCCGTGCCGTCGGCGCCGCCCGTCTCGGAGCCGGCGAACAGCAGGCCGAGCGCGACGCCGTCCTCGCGGTAGACCAGCGACCCGGAGTCGCCGCCGCGCGAGAACGCGCCGCCGGTGCCCTCCACCTCGATCTGGTTGTCGAAGGAGAGCGCACCGAGCTCGTCCCCGTACCCGACGACGACGTCGTCCATCTCGATGGCCGTGACCCGGCCCTGCGTGTGCGCCGTGGTGCGCCCGATCTTCGCGACCACCTCGCCGCCCGCCGCCACGGCCGTGGTGGTCACCGCGCCCACCGGGTAGGTCGGGTCGATCTCGATCCCCTCGTCCAGGAGGGCGAGGGCCGCGTCCACCGTGGCCGGCTCGCCGGGCGTCAGCGGCACCACCTGCGCGAGGGTGCCGACCCGGTCCCCGGGCGCGCGACCGCCGTCGGCCGGGCCCGGCTGCACGACCACGTCGCCGACCTGCGCGGACGGCGACCCCGCGAGCACGTGGAAGTTGGACAGCACGTAGCGCGCGCCCTCCTCGCCGGCCTTGACCACGAACGCGCCGAGCGTGCCCGCGGTGACGTCCACGTGCGCGATCGAGACCCCGGGCCGCAGGGGCCGCACCCTGTCCGTCTCCCCGAGGGCGCGCGCCGTGGCGACGGGCGGGCGGACCTGCGCGGCGAGCGTCCGGATGCGTCCGGTACGCCGGACGTCGACGGCGTCGCCCGCCTCGGCGGCCAGCCTGCGCACGAACGACCGTGCCGTCGGGACCCCGAGCCGGTAGCGCACCGCGATGCCGAAGCCCCCGTCGCCGTGGGGCGCGAGGCCCAGCGACAGGGTGGGCGCGCGCACCACGTCCGCCGGGGTCGCGTCGTCGCCGACCGCGTACGGGCTGGCGGGCACGCCGTGCCGTTCGGCCAGGTCACGGGCGAAGTCGCTGAGCTGTGCCTTGGTCTCGCGCGCCTGGGTGAGGTCCATGCGGCGAGTCTGGTGCAGACCTGTGACACACCTCGATGTCACAAACCGGCGAGTCGGACATCTCTCCCCGACGTGAGACCCGCACCAACCCTGCTCGCGCCCGACTTCGACGACGTCCGACGCGCCCTCGCCTGGGCGCTGGACCACGACCTCCACGCGCTCCTCGAGCACCGCCAGGTCGCCCACCTCGGCATGGCCGCCCGGCGGCGCGCCGACGCCCTCCTCGTGCTGCGCTGGCAGCGCGCCGCAGCCCGCTGCCCGGGGCTGCCGGGCTGACGCCCCCGGGCGGTCCTGCGCGGCCGGTCAGGCGCGCAGCAGGCGCCCGACGCCGAGCCGTCGACCCCGGGCGGTGACGAGCGCCGCCAGCGCAAGACCGCCCAGCCCCCACAGCACCAGCAGGGTCACGCTCATCCCGAGGCCGCCGGCCGCGGGCACCACCACCGCCGTCAGGGCGTCGCGCGCGGCCCCGATCGGCAGCGCGTCGACGAGTCCCTGCAGCGCGGCGGGCACGGTCGCGACGATGCCCGTCGCGATGAGCAGGACGGCGATCAGCAGGCTGATGCCGCGCCCCAGGTTGCCGAGCCAGCCGAGGAAGCCCTGGTGCACGGCGACGAACGCCACCGACGCGACCGCCCCCACGAGGATCGACCCGACCCATCCCCCCGCGTCGAGCTTCTCGACCGCCGCGAGGATCACGCCGATCAGCGCGCCCGTCCCGGCGCCGACCGCGGCCGGCAGCCAGAACGCCGACAGCGCGAGACGCACCGAGTCGCGCGTGGAGCCCAGGGCCCGCGCCATGACCGGCGGGAACACCGTCATGAGGGCGAGCGCACCCAGCCACAGCGCCACGACAGCGAACAGCGGGCCCGACGCCCCGGTGCTGATGCCCGACGCCGACGGCGCCGCCACCGGCTCCGCGACCACCGACGAGAGCGTCTTGCGCTCGTCGTCCGTGTACGTCGGGATCTGGTTCTTCGCGTCGTCGAGGCCGGAGGCCAGGTCGTCCGCGCCCGACGCGAGCTGGCCCACGCCGCCCGCCAGGTCGCCGGCGCCGGAGGCGATGCCCTCGGTGCCGGTCGCGAGCCGGCCCACCCCCGAGGACAGGTCCGACGCCCCCGACGCCACGCCGGACGCTCCGGTCGCGAGCTGGCCCACACCCGAGGAGAGCTCACCGGCTCCGGACGCCACACCGTCCGCGCCATCCGCGACCTGCGACGCCCCGCCCTGGAGCTGGCGCAGACCCTCGGCGAGATCACGGTTGCCGTCCGCGATGCCCGCCACGCCGGTGGCGACACCCTCCGCGCCGGTGGCGAGCTTGTCGGTCTGGGTCGCGAGCGCGTCGAGCTGCTCGCGCGCGGAGACGACGCCGTCGACCGTGTCCTGCACCGCCGACGAGTTCGTCTGCAGCTCGGTCAGCACGTCGTTCAGCGCCTTGCAGGCCTCCGAGGACGGATTGACGTCGCAGCCGAGAGCGGCGCCCGCGGCCGCGGCGAACTCCTCCGAACGAGCCTGGGCGTCGGCCAGCGACTTCTTGATCGCGGCCACGTCGGGCACGTCCTCGTTGATCTCGGCGACGCCGTCGGCGAGCTGGCGGTTCCCCTCCGCGACCTGGGTCGCTCCAGCCGCGAGGTCGTCGCCGCCCTTCGCAAGGTCGTCGGCGCCGCCCGCGCTCTCACCGATTCCCCGGGCGATGCCTCGGGAGCCCTCGGCGACCTGTCCTGCACCGCCGGCAAGGTCCGACGCCCCGGAGGCCGCGCTGGACGCGCCGTCAGCGAGCTGGCCCGCGCCGTCGGCGAGCTGGCCCGCGCCGTCGGCGGCCTCGTCCGCGCCGTCGGCGAGCTGGCCCGCGCCGTCCGCCAGCTGGTCGGCGCCGTCCTGCGTCTGGCCCGCGCCGTCGGCGAGCTGCACGGCGCCGTCCTGCGCCTGGCCGATGCCGTCGGAGAGGTCGTTGAAGCCGACGAGCACGTTGTCGACGTACGTCTCGGTGAGCGTGCTCGACATGACGGACGTCGCGGTGGCGGCGACCACGCGGGCGAGCGCGTCGTCGGCCACGCGGCCGCCGGGCGGGGTGCTGACGTCGATGGTGGCCTGGCGCGCCTCGGACGGGTCGTCGTTGCCGTACGACGTGGCGGCCGCGGAGAAGTCCTCCGGGATGGTCACGACGGCGGCAAAGGTGCCGTTCGCGAGGCCGTCGGCCGCCGACTCCTCGTCGGTGATCGTCCAGTCGAAGTTCGTCGCGTCCTCGGCAGGCTGCGCGGCCTTCGCGCCCTCGGCGGTCTCGCCGCCGCTGACCAGGCCGGACGCGAGCTGGCGGCCCAGCGGCACGGTCTGCCCCTGGACCTCGACCGGCTCGTCGAGGTTGACGATGGCGGCCGGCACCTGGTCGAGCCGGTCCTGCGGGTTCCACAGCGCGGCGAGCAGCAGCCCGAGCACCATGATCGGCAGCAGCGCGACGGCGGCGATCCGCCAGGGGTCGCGGCGCGCCCGGGTGGCGATGGTCGGGGCGGTCATGCCCGCACCTCCTGCACGTGGGTGTCCTCGTCGATCTCGTCGGTGGCCGCGGGGTCGGGTCCCGCGGGCACGGGGGTGTGCTCGTCGTCGGGCGCGGGGGGCGGCACGTCCGCCCCGGTGAGCGCGCTCGGCGCGCCCCAGCCGGCGCCGACGTCGAGCAC
>JADHZE010000199.1 GCA_026934365.1 Isoptericola sp. QY 916
CGCGCGGGCGGCGTGCACCCCGTCGAGCGCCTCGGTGCCGCGCCAGGCCGTGCGCACGACGTCGCCGTCGACACGGACGCCGAGCGGCACGTCGGGGCGCAGCCCCAGCGTGAGCCGCCGCGGCCGGTCGGCGTGCGCGTGCGCGACGTCGAGCAGATACCCGTCGCCGAGGACGACGTGTCGCACGGCGCGGGCGCCGTCGTACCAGGACGTCGCGTCGCCGCGGACCTCGACGGTCAGGGACCGGTCGGTGCGGGCCAGCAGGCGGCCGGTCGCCTCGGCGGGATCGGCGTCGTCGACCCGCACCACCGGGTGCGCGGCCGCCGACGCGTAGTGCGCCCGCCAGGCCGGGTGGCCGTACGGCACCTGGCCGGGGTCGGGCTGCCACGGGGTGCTGCGCCCGAACAGGGCGAGCGCGAGCTTGTCGTGGTGGCCGTGCCCCGCGCCGTGCGGGCCGTGGTCGAGCACGACGTGGATGCCCGCCCCGCGCAGGACGGCGATCCCCACCTCCTCGTCCACGGTCACGGCCGGGCGCGGCGCGCGCGCCACGGTCAGCGGCGGCCCGGCGAACCAGCCCGGGACCATCCGGCGCAGCTCGTCCTCGAGGCCGTCCGTGGGCTCGTCGTCGCCGTCCCCGGCGGCGGCCTCCGTGCGGGCGTGCGCGGCGACCGCGGCCAGCCCCGCGTCGGCGACGAACCCGTCCGCCAGCGCGGCCAGCTCCGTCCACTCCAGCGCGAGGGCCGGGCGCGAGTACGGTCCGTCGTGCACCGACGGCAGGACGCCGCCGTCGGTCGCCAGCCCGGCGAGCACGTCGACCATCGCGACCAGCCGGTCGCGGGCGTCCGCGGGGAGGCCCGCGGGGTCGGTGCCGCGCAGCGACAGGAGATAGGCCCGCACCACGAACCCGTGGTAGTACGTGCTCGCCTCCCACTCCCACCCGCCGCGGGTGCTGGCGGCGAGCGCGTGGGCGAGCTGCCCGTGCTCCCCCGCCAGCCACTCGTCGTCGGCGACGGCGGGCGCGGCCGCCTCCCCGCGCACCAGCGCGGCGGCCCGGCTGCACACGCGGCCGGCGGCGTTGAGCCAGGCCGTGTAGTTGGAGGTGAACTTCCCGTCGGCCACGAGGCGCCCCCGCGCGGCGCGGGCCGCCTCGGCGGTGGCGTCGAGCATCCCCAGCACGGGGGCCAGGTCGCCGGCCCGGCCCGGGTCCGCCTCCGCGAGCGACCACACCGCGTGCCCGACGGACACCGCCCAGATGGCGTCGGTGAGCGCCTGGTGGAAGAGCCGCCCGCGGAGCATCCAGTCCTGCGCGCGCTCGTGCTCGCCTCCGCCCGTCACCTCGGCGTAGACGTCGGCGTAGGCCACGAGCAGGCCCACCGCCTCCGCCCGCGTCGCCTCGTCCCCCGTGCGGGCAGCCCGGTGCGCGAGCACCCGGGCCCGCCGCGCCCACGCCTGGTGGCTGAGCACCAGCCAGGCGCCGCGCACCAGCTCCGTGTCGACGGCGCAGCCGTGCGGGCAGCGCACGCCGCCCGCCGGTGGCACCGGCCCGGGGATCCCCGCGTGGGAGAGCTCCGTGCCGTGCGTCGGGCAGACGAGGTCGTGCCACCAGCCGCCGCGCTCGCGCGGGAGGCCGGCCGCGACGGTGTCGCCGGAGGGGACGGCGTCCGAGGTGACGGGGGCGAGGGAGGTCATCGCGGCCAGGTCCCCCCGTCGATGTCGAGGGTGGTGCCGGTGATGTACGACGCCTCGCGCGAAGCCAGGTACTGCACCGCCGCCGCGACGTCCTCCACGGTGCCGGCGCGCCCGATCGGCGTGCCCGCGACCATCTTCTGCTGCGCCTCGTCGGTGCTGAAGGTGCCGTGGAACGCCGTGTCCGCGATGTATCCGGGGGCCACCGCGTTGACGGTGACGCCCTGCGGCCCGAGCTCCTTGGCCAGGCCCTTGACGAAGCCCCGCACCGCGGCCTTCGACGCCGCGTACACGACCGACCCCGGCCCGCCGCCGTTGTGCGCGGCCAGCGACGACATCGCCACGATGCGCGCCCGGTCCGACTCGAGCAGGTGCGGGATCGCGGCGCGGCAGGTGCGGAACGTGGACCCGAGGTTGACGTCGACCACGGACTCGTAGTGGTCGTCGCTCATCTCCGCCACGGGCACGCGGCCCACCAGGTGCCCCGCGTTGCACACCACGACGTCGAGCCCGCCGAGGAAGGCGACCGCGTCGCCGACGAGCCGGTCCACGTCCTCGGTCGAGGTGACATCGGCCTGCAGCGCGACGGCCTTGCGGCCGAGCGCCTCGATGTCCGCCACCGTCCGCGCGGCGGCGTCGGCCGAGCTGCCGTAGTGCACCACGACGTCCGCCCCCGCGGCAGCCAGCCCGAGCGCGACGCCGCGCCCGATCCCGTGCCCCGCGCCCGTGACGAGCACCTTCGCGTCCGTCATGTCCATCGCCATTCGCTTGCCTCTCTGTCCGACGGGCGACCTGTCGCCGCCCGTCACTTGATGCCCGCGTTCGCGAAGCCGCGGACGAAGTACTTCTGCCCCAGCAGGAAGAGCGCCACCATCGGCACGGTCGCCAGGGTGGTGCCGGCCATGAGGAAGGCCCACTGGGTGTCGTTCTCGGTGCGGAACACCGACAGGCCCACCTGGATCACGCGCATCGAGTCGGTGCGCGTCACGAGCAGGGGCCACAGGAAGTTGTTCCAGGAGCTCTCGAAGGTCAGCAGCGCCACGGTGATGAACGCCGGCTTGACCAGGGGCGTCATGATCCGCGCCCAGATGCCGAGCTCGCTCACGCCGTCGAGCCGGGCGGCCTCCTCCAGCTCCACCGGCAGGTCCAGGTAGAACTGCCGGAACAGGAAGACGGCGAACGGCGTCACGGCGCCCGGGACGATGAGCGCCCACCAGGTGTCGAGCCAGCCCGTGCCACCCTGCCCGAGGATGTCGTTGCCCCCGAACAGCGGCATGAACCGCACGATGAGGAACTCGGGGATGATCTTCGTGTAGGTGGGGATCATCAGCGCCGCGACGAACCCGAGGAACACCAGCTCCGAGCCGCGGAAGCGCAGCCGCGCCAGCGCGTACCCCGCCATCGACGCGACCACGAGGTTGATGGTCGTGTGGCTCACCGCGATAATCAGGCTGTTGCGCGCGTAGGTGAGGAACGGCGCCGCGGCCAGCGCGTCGGCGTAGTTGCCCCACGCCCACTCGGTGGGCAGGAACGTCGGCGGGCTCGCCGCGATGTCCGCCGGCGTCTTGAGGGACGTCAGCACCATCCACACGAACGGCACCACCATGACGACGGCGATGACGCCCAGCGCCACGTAGAGGGCGGCCCGCGAGAGCCGTCGGCGCGTCGCCGGGGAGCGCCCGACGACGTCGAGCGTGGTGCGCGGCGAGGTCGCCGCGAGATCAATGCCGGCCACTGTCGCCTCCGTTGAGCCGTCGGTTCGCGAGGGTCAGGAGCAGCAGGAAGACGAACAGGATGATCGACTGCGCGCACGCGTAGCCGACGCGGAACTCCCGGAACGCCGACTTGTAGATCTCGTACGTCATCATCGTGGTCGTGTTCGCCGGCCCGCCGTCGGTGAGGATGTAGATGAGGTCGAACGCCTGGAAGGCGGAGATGACCGAGGTGACGAACACGAAGAACGTCGCGGGCTTGAGCAGCGGCAGCGTGATGCTGAAGAACTGCCGCGTCTTCGACGCCCCGTCCACCGACGCCGCCTCGTAGACGTCCTTCGGCAGGGACTGCAGCGCCGCCAGGTAGATGAGCATCTTCAGGCCGATGCCCTGCCAGATGCCGACGACGATCACCGACGGCATCGCCCACGTGGTCGACGACAGCCAGTTCTGCGCCGGGATCCCGAAGAAGCCGAGCACGGCGTTGAGCAGGCCGTTGCGCGGGTCGTAGATCCACAGCCACACCAGCGCGACGGCGATGGTCGCCGTCACCTGCGGGATGAACACGGCGGTGCGGAACAGCGCCCGGGCGCGCAGCTGCGTGTCGAGCATCAGCGCGATGAGCAGCGCGATGCCCATCGCGACCGGCACGGTGAAGAACGCGTAGACCAGCGTGTTGAGCATGCCTCGGCGGAACACCGGGTCGGTCAGCGCGTCCACGTAGTTCTGGATCCCGTTGAAGCGTGGCTGCGTGAGCACGTCGTAGTGGGTGAACGACAGCACGAACGCCGCGATCACCGGGATGCCGATCCAGATCAGCGCGTGCAGGAACGCCGGCGCCACCATGAGCATGCCGGCGCGGCGGCGGGCCGCCCCCGCCCGCCGGCGCCGGGGCGCGGGCGAGCGGGTCGGGACGACGGGTGGTGCGCTCACGTCGCGCGGCGCGGAGACGACGGCCACGACGACCCCCTCTTCATCGATCGGTGTGTCGGGTCATGCCAGGTCATGGGACGGACCGGTCACAGCCGGGCGATCGCGTCGTTCGCGATGCCGGCGAGCTGGTCGATGGCCGCCTGCGCGGACTGCTGCCCGACGATCGCCGTCTCGAGGGTCGGCTTGATCTTCTCCCGGATCTCCATCCAGGCCGGGGTGCCGCCCTCGGAGCGCGCCTTGTCGAGGTTGGTGATGGCGAACTCGACCATCGGGTTGCCCTTGACGTAGTCGCTGTCCTTGAGGTCCGAGATCGCCGGGACCGAGCCGCGCTGCTCGCTCGCGACCAGGACGGCGTCGGGCGATCCCATGTACTCGACGAAGGCGCGCGCCGCGGCGGGGTGCTTCGAGGTGGCCGACTGCGACACCATCGTGCCGCCCTGCAGCATCGCGGGGTTCGTGTTGCCGAGCACGAAGGTGCCGATCTTGTCGACCAGCTCGGGCGACTGCTGCTGCAGCTGCACGTACAGCGAGTTGTTGGTCATCATGATCGCCGAGGTGCCCTGCTGGAGGGTGGTCGGCTGCCCCGCCTCGGTGGTGAGGGCGAAGTCGGCCGAGCCGTCCGCCATCATGTCGAGGAAGAGCTGCAGCGACGCGACGCCCTCGGGGCTGTCGAAGAGCACCTCGCGGCCGTCCGTGGAGAAGAGCTCGCCGGAGTTGCCGAACAGGAACGTCTCCCAGCACTGGCGCAGGTCGATGGAGAACGGGTCGAAGCCGACACGCGTGGTCTTGCCGCCGTCCTTGACCGTGAGCTGCTTCGCGTAGTCGCGCAGCTCGTCCCAGTTCTTCGGGGTACCCGTGAGGCCGGCCTCCTCGAAGAAGTCCTTGCGGTACGCGACGATGCGCGTGTCGAGCACCATCGGCAGGGCGTAGAGCTTGCCGTCGAACCGCGACGGCTCCAGCACGCGCTCCTCGTACGTGTAGCGCGTGGCGAGCGACTCGGGCAGCGGGGCGATCGCGTTCTTGAAGGCGAACGGCGGGATCCAGCCGACACCGAGCGTGACGACGTCGGGCATGAGCCCGCTGGCCAGGCCGGTGGTGATCTTCTCGTTCAGCGAGCCGTAGTCGGTGTAGTCGACGGTGACGTTGACGTCTGGGTACTTCTCGTTGAACTGCTTGATCAGCTTGCCCTCGAGCGTCTCCTTGCCCGTGGCACCCTCGAACAGCGCGCACAGGAAGGTGATGTCGCCCTCCACCGGGCCGGTGGGGTCGGCGGCGGACGAGCCGCTGGGGCTCGTCGTGGCGCAGCCCGCCACGGCGGCCGCGGTCCCGAGGCCCATGGCCGTGAGGAAGCTGCGACGGCTGAATTCCATGACAAGCCCTTTCGATCGGCGTTGATCTCACGAAGGCGAGGGGAGCCGACGGCGGCTCCCGGTGTAACGATGCACTGACCATAGAGTGGGACTTCACCTCCGTCAAGCGGTCGCTTGATGCCCTATGATCGGCGCCAGACAGTCCATCGATGCACTGGCGAGGTGGGCAGAGCCCGGAACCGAGGAGGCCGCACGAGCACATGGCTGGCATCACGATCCTGGACGTCGCGCGTGCAGCAGGAGTGTCCACGAGCACCGTCTCGAACCTGCTGAACGGGCGCACCGGCCGCATGCTGCCCGAGACCCGCGAGCGCGTGGAGAGCACCATCAAGGAGCTCGGCTACCGCCCCAACCGCGCCGCGCGCCAGCTGCGCACGGGCAAGCCGCAGGTCATCGGCCTCGTCGTGCCGTCGGTGGGCAACCCGTACTGGGGCGCGCTCGCCCGGTACCTCGAGGCCGCCGCGCTCACCGAGGGCTATCACGTGCTCCTGTGCAACTCCGAGCGCGACCCCGCCCGCGAGCGCCAGTACGTCGACGAGCTGGTCTCCGACGGTATCCGCGGCATCGTGCTCTGCTCCTCGCTCCCGTCGCTGGAGCACGTCTCGGGCCTGCTCGACGACGGCCTCCGGCTCGTCGCGTTCGACCGCACCGCGCAGGCCGACGACCCGGTCGGCCTCGTGAACGTCAGCGTCGACAACGCCGTCGGAGCGGAGCTGATGGGCGAGCACCTGGTGTCGCTGGGCCACCGGCGCATCGCGTTCCTCTCCGGGGCGATCCGGTCGGTCAACCGCACCGAGCGGTTCGAGGGCTTCCTGCGCGCGCTGGAGCGGGCGGGCATCGCGCGGCCCGACGTCGTCACCTGGCCCGGCAGCAGCGGCGCCGAAGGCGCCTTCGGCGATGTCGAGGCCGCCGAGCTCGGCCGCGTCGCTGCCACCGAGCTGCTCGCCGGGCCGAACCCGCCCACCGCGATCTTCGCCGTCAACGACATGACCGCCATCGGCGTCTGCCGCGCCGTGCGCGACGCGGGCATGGAGGTCGGCCGGGACGTGTCCGTCGCGGGCTTCGACGACATCGTGCTGGCCGAGCTCTACTCGCCGCGCCTCACCACCGTGCGCCAGCCGATGAAGGAGATGGCGGCCGCCGCCTTCCGGGCGCTGCACGGCCCCGACGAGGGCCCGGCGTCCCAGGGCACCTCGCTGCTGTTCCGGCCGGAGCTCGTGGTCCGCGACTCGACGGCCGCCGTCGTCGCCTGACCCGCGTCACAGGGACGCGGCGGCCAGCGTCCCGCCGCCCGCGTGCGCGATCTCGACGCGCGCGATCCGGTCCAGCGGCACCGACGACGCCGCGCCGAGGCCGGTGGAGGCCGTGCCCGACCCGGTCCACGTCGCGGCGACCGTGCGTCCGCCGTCGTGGTCGACGAGGACGAGCTCGTAGGTCGGCGCCGCCGCAGGGTCGTAGCCGCCCGAGCGCGGCGGGTAGGTGCAGCTCCACTCCAGGCTGGTCCCCCACGCGCGGGGTGTCGCGGTGAGCGACGCCCGCACGTCGACCGCGCCCACCGGCTCGAGGTCCACGGCCGTGGACTGCGCGACCGGCGCCGGCGACGAGGGTGCCGGGCCCGGGCCCTCCCCCGCGCCGCCGAGCGCCAGCCCCGTGCCGACCCCGCCCACCAGCAGCGCCGACGCCGCCACCGCAGCCACCGATCGGC
>JADHZE010000002.1 GCA_026934365.1 Isoptericola sp. QY 916
GGGAACGCCGTCAACACCACGAAACCCACCAACCACGGCGACAAGAACGCGAACCCCGCACCCGCCTCACGGCGGCGCTTGGCGCGCCCCCGCTCGGGGGACGCGTTCTGCGTCCCCCGAGCGGTGTCGAGCGTGGTGCCCGAAGTCACCGCAGTCACGACTGCTTCACCGCGCTGTCGGCGAAGGAGAACCACTGGGTGACGAACTCGTCGACGGTGATGTTGCCGTACCCGAGCTCCTCACCGAGGCGCTTGAACTCGGCCTCGATCTCGCCGAAGCCCTCGACCGGGACCGGGGCGGGCTCGGTGACGACGTCCGCCACCTGCTCCTCGTACTTCACGACCTGCTCGTCCACCGAGCCGGGCTCGACGTCCATCGCGTCGATCTGCGCCTGGACGGCGGGCACGCCCTTCGAGGTGCCGAAGATCTTGCCGACCTCGGGCTCGTTGATGAGGAAGTCGATGAGCGCCGCGGACGCCTCCGGCTGCTGGGTCTGCGCGGACGCGGAGAGCAGCATCGACGGCTTCCAGAACTGCGACGGGCCGTTCTCGCCGGACGGGATCGGCAGCATCTGGATGTCCTCGCCGGACTCGGCCACGTAGCCCGCCAGGAAGTTGTCCCACGTCGACTCGGACGCGACCTCGTTGACGTGGAACCCGCCGAGCGGCTCCAGCTGCTTGTTCTTCTTGATCGGGTAGATCGCCTCGGAGTCGCGCAGCCCCTGGCCCAGGTTCAGCCACTCGGTCATCTGCGCCTCGTCGAAGTTGAGCTTGCCGTCCTCGCTGAACGGCTCGACGCCCTGCTGGATGAGCCACTGCAGGAAGAACCAGAACGTCGCGGTGAAGTCGCCGCCGCCGTACAGGGCCGGGTCCTCGCCGGCGCCCGCCTCGGTGACCTTCTCGATCCACGCGCTGTAGTCGTCCCAGGTGTACCCCTCGGCGAGCGGCTCGACGCCCACCTTCTTGAGCAGGTCGGCGTTGTAGAACGTGGCGAGCGTGTTGGTGCTCGTCGGGACGCCGTACTGCGCGCCGTCGATCTGCCCGGAGGTGAGGAGCGAGTCCTCCACGCCGTCGGTGTTCAGGTTGACGCCCACCTGGCCGCCCAGGTCCAGGAGCTGCCCCGTGGCGCCGTACTGGCGCAGGTAGGACAGGTCCATCTGGATGACGTCCGGCAGGGCGCCGCCCGCGGCCTCGGTGGCGCGCGCGGTCCAGTAGCCGTCCCAGTCCTGGAACTGGGTCTGCACCGTGATGTTGGGGTGCTTCTCCTCGAAGAGGTCCACCGCCTTCTCGTACATCTCGGCACGGGCGGGCTCGCCCCACCAGGCGAGCGAGATGGTGATGTCCTCGTCGGTGCTCACCTTCTCCGCGGAGCCCGGCTCCGCAGGGTCGGCGCCGCCCCCGCAGGCGGTCAGGGTGAGGGCGACGGCGACCGCCGCCGCGGCCGCGCCGGCGGCCTTCCGCGTGATCCTCATGTGAGCCTCCTCGCTCGTCGATCGTCCACGATCGTCGGCGACGAGGACGCCCCGTTGACCCCTCGTACGGCTGCCGACTGAATCGATAAAACAGGATTCGGTAAGCGTTGTCCAGCCCCGGGGTGCTCCGAGTCACATCACGATCTCGCAACGAGCCCTGACGTGTTCCCGCGGCGACGACCCGTCGCGGCTCGGCGAGGGCCCCGGCGACCCGCACACGTGTGATCGCTCACATCCGGCCGGCAGCCTACGTGGCGGCGGCGCCGTCCGACGAACCCGCAGGAGAGAGGGGCCGCCGCCCCGCACGCCCACGTTTCCTCGGGCTCAGACCTCCGCGAGCTCCGGCACCTGGGCCAGCACGGCGTCCACGAGCCCGGCGTCCGTGCCGACGCCCTCCGGCAGCAGGCCCGGCAGCGCCAGCAGCGCCCGCGCGACGTCGGCCGGGGCCGCGGCCGCCGGATCACCGTCCCCGGCCCCGGCCACGACGTCGGCGAGCTCCTGCGCCCGCGGGTCGTCGACGAGCCGGCCGGCGGCCGCCTCCCGGCGCACCACCTCGCTCCACGCCGCGAGCGCGAACGCCGCGCCGGCCGGGACCGCGCCCGCCGCGAGCCGGTCCGCGACGATGCCGCCCCAGCGGAACGGGATCTTCTGGGTGCCGTCCATCGACACCTGGACCGTGGTGTGGCCCGTGGCCGGGTTGGCGAACCGCTCCAGCAGCGACTCCGCGTACGCGCGCAGGTCGGCGCCGTGGGGCGGGGTGAGCGTCGGCAGCGCGTCGTCGAGCATGAAGGCGCGGGCGCGCTCGTGCAGCACGGGGTCGGTCACCGCCTCCGCGAGCGTCGCGTGACCCGCCAGCCGACCCGCATAGGCGAGCAGCGAGTGCGTGCCGTTGAGCAGGCGCAGCTTGGCCTGCTCCCAGGGTGCGACGTGGTCGGTGAACGTCGCGCCCGCCTCCTCCCAGGCGGGGCGCGGGCCGGCGAACCGGTCCTCGATCACCCACTGGCGGAACGGCTCCCCGACGACGAGGCCCTCGTCGCGGGCGCCGAGCTCGCGCTCCACCGCGTCCCGCTGCGCGGGCGTCGTCGCGGGCACGATCCGGTCCACCATCGAGCACGGGAACGCGACGTCGGTCGCCAGCCACGACCGCAGCCCGTCGCCCTGCTCCCCCGGGAGCGCCGCGTCCACCGCCTCGCCCACGAGCCGCCCCAGGACGTGCCCGTTGTCGACCATGTTGTCGCAGGTCAGCACGGTGATCGGGCGCCGCTCCCCCGCTGCCTCCGCAGCACGCCACCGGGCCGCGAGCCCGCGCACGAGCAGCCCGACCGCCGTCGCGCCCGGGACGGCGGCGTCACCGGCGGCGAGGGCGTCCAGGTCCGGGCGCACCCGCTCGACGTCGAGCCCGCCGTCCGCGCCGCGGGCGTACCCCTTCTCGGTGACGGTCAGCGTCACGACGTGGGTCGTGGGCGCCGCGATCGTCTCCAGCACCCGCGTGGTCTCCTCCGCCGGCCAGGCGACGTCGAGCACCGCCCCGACCAGGTCCAGCCGGGTCTCGTGCGTGCCCGCGGTGAGCACCGAGTAGGCGCCGCCCTGCGGCCGGAGCTGGTCGCGCACGGAGGCCGACCGCTGCGTGACGCCGAGGATGCCCCAGCGGCGGTCCCCCGTGGCACGGGCGGCCAGCTCCGTGAACACCGCCTGGTGCGCCCGGTGGAACGCCCCGATCCCCAGGTGCACGATGCCCACCTGGTCGGGGGTCACCGGCGCCTCGAGACGGGCGGGCAGGTGGGAGCGGTGCAGGCGGTCGGTCATGGTTCCTCCGTCGCCCGGCGGCGTCGCCGGGGTGGTGCGTCCGTGTCGGTCGGGGTGGTCAGGGGGCGTCGGGGGCGGGCCGCGGCGCCGCGGCGCGCGGGGGTGCGGTCGATCCGCGGACGACGAGCTCGACGGGGAGCGTCACGTCGCCCTGCAGGGCGCCGTCGTCCTTGCCCGGGCGCAGGACCAGGCGGTCGACGGCCACCCGGCCGGAGTCGCGGAGGTCGGTCCGCAGGGTGGTGAGGGGCGGGGCCAGGAGCTCCGCGACGTACGCGTCGTCGCAGCCGACCACGGACAGGTCGCCGGGCACGTCGAGGCCGCGCACCCGCAGGCGCTCGACCAGGCCGGCGGCCACGAGGTCGTTGAAGGTCACGACCGCCGTCGCGCGGGTGGCGACGACGAGGTCCGCCGCCGCGTGCCCGCCCGCGACCTGCGGCCGGTGCGGCCCGAGCTCCACGAGCTCGACATCACCGAGCCGCGCGGCGGCCGCACGCAGGCCGGCGCGGCGGCGGCTGTCCGACCACGAGCGGGCGGGCCCGCCCACGTAGGCGACCTTCGCGTGGCCCAGCGCCCGCAGGTGCTCGAGGGTGCGCAGCATGCCCGCCTCGTGGTCGGCGACGACCGACGGCAGCCCGTCGACATGGTGGTTGACCAGCACCACCGGTCGCCCCTCGAGCGCCTCGACGGTGCGCTCCACCGCGCGCGGCGAGCACAGGATGATGCCGTCGGTCTGCGGAGCCAGGCCCGAGACGGCCTCGGTCTCGAGCTCGGGGTCCTCGTCGGAGTCGACGACGAAGAGCCCGACGCCGCGTTCGCGCGCCTGGGCCTGGGCGCCCTTGGCGATCGCCGCGAAGTAGGGGTTGGCGAGGTCGGGCACCACGAGCCCGAGCGCTCCGGACCGTCCCGCGCGGAGCACGCTGGCCGCCCGGTTGGGTCGGTAGCCGAGCTCGCGCGCCGCGGACGTCACCCGGTCGCGCGTCGCCACGGCGACCCGCTGCGGGTCGGTCAGGGCGCGCGAGACCGTCGAGATCGACACGCCGGCCGCCCGCGCGACGTCGTGCACCGTGACCACGACCACCGTCTCCTCGAGCCCGCCGCTCGCACCCGGACGATGCGAACGTTTGCCAGATCGTCGCACATCTCGGCTCGCCGTGTCTGCCCCCGGCCGCGGATGCCTCGGGGATTCCGCGGCCGGCAGTCGGCAGGCTACGATGCAAACGTTCGCATCCCATCTCGACGTTGAGGAGCTCCTGTGAGCGAGCGCTGGACCCTGCACCCCGACCGGGCGCTGCCCGCCGACCCCGGATCCCGGGTACTGGCCCGCGAGATCTACGCCGCGGTGCGGGACCTGCCGATCGTCTCGATGCACGGCCACGTGCCGGTCGAGTGGTTCGCCGACGACGCGCCCTTCGGCGACCCGGCCCAGCTCGTCGTCGTGCCCGACCACTACCTCACGCGGATGCTGGTCTCCCAGGGCGAGACCCTGCCCCGCCTCGGCGTCGGATCCACGGACGACGAGACCGTCGAGACCGACCCGCGCGAGATCTGGCGCCGGTTCTGCGCCGGGTGGAAGCACTTCCGCGGCACGCCCACCCGCTACTGGCTGGAGCACGTGCTCGTCGAGATCCTCGGCGTCACGCAGCGCCCGTCGGCCGAGACCGCCGACGCCCTGTACGACCAGGTGGCCGCGCGCCTCGCCGAGCAGGAGTTCCGCCCCCGCGCACTCCTCGACGCCTTCAACATCGAGGTCATCGCCACGACCGACCCCGCCTGGGCGACCCTCGACGCGCACGCGAAGCTCGCCGCCGACGGCTACGGCGACCGCGTGCTGCCCACCTTCCGGCCCGACCCCCTGCTGCACGTCGACCGCGCGACCTGGCGCGACGACGTCGAGCGGCTCGGCGAGGCGGCCGGCGTCGACGTCACGTCGTACGACCGCTACCTCGAGGCCCTGCGCGCGCAGCGCGAGCGCTTCGTCGCCGCGGGCGCGCGGGCCACCGACCACGGCCACCTGTACGCCGACACGACGCCGCTGGACGACGCCGAGGCCGCGCGCATCCTCGACAAGGCCCTAGCGGGCACGGTCACGGCCGCCGAGGCGCAGGCGTTCAGCGGGCACATGCTGTTCCAGATGGCCGCGATGTCGGCGGAGGACGGCCTCGTGATGCAGCTGCACCCCGGCGTGCTGCGCGACCACGCGAGCGCCCCGTTCGCCGCGTTCGGCCCGGACAAGGGCTACGACATCCCGGTGGTCACCGAGTTCACGCACTCGCTGCGCCCCGTGCTGGACGCCTTCGGCCACCACCCGGGCTTCCGGATGATCGCGTTCACGGTGGACGAGGACGTGTACTCGCGCGAGCTCGCGCCGCTGGCCGGCGTCTACCCGTCGCTGCGGCTCGGCGCGCCGTGGTGGTTCCTCGACGCCCCCGACGCGATGCGGCGGTTCCGCGAGGCGGCGACCGAGACGGCCGGGTTCAGCAACATGAGCGGCTTCGTGGACGACACCCGCGCGTTCTGCTCCATCCCCGCCCGGCACGACCTGGCCCGGCGCGTCGACGCCGGCTACCTGGCCCGCCTGGTGGCCGAGCACCGCCTCGACCTGGACGAGGCGGTCGACGTGGCCACCGATCTGACCTACCGCCTGCCCCAGGCGGCCTACTCCCGCCCCTGAACCGCTGTGAGCGGGCGTTTGGCCCGGACGGACGTCGAGAACGGGGCCGAACGCCCGCTCACAGCAGGTGGAGGGGCAGGACGACGAGCACGAGGAGTCACGCAGTGAAGATGGGTTTCCGCTGGTACGGCGAGGGCAACGACACGGTCACGCTGGACCACGTCCGGCAGATCCCCGGTGTCGAGACGATCGTGTGGAGCCTGCACCACAAGCAGGCCGGCGAGGTGTGGGAGCAGGAGGAGATCGACGCCGAGGTGGCGCGCATCTCCGGGCTCTCCGACGAGGCCCGGGCCCGCGGCGTGACCCGCACGCTCGACGCCGAGGTGGTCGAGTCCGTCAACGTGCACGAGTCGATCAAGCTGGGACGCACCGTCCTCGGGCTGAGCCGTGACGAGGCGATCGAGAACTACGTGACGACGCTCCGGCGGCTGGGCCGGGCCGGCGTGAAGGTGGTCTGCTACAACTTCATGCCCGTCTTCGACTGGCTGCGCACCGACCTGTGGCATCCGCTGCCCGACGGCTCGACCGCGCTGTTCTTCGAGAAGGCGGTCGTGGACCGGATGACGCCCGAGGGCCTCATCGCCGACATGGAGGCCGGGTCGCACGGCCTCACGCTGCCCGGCTGGGAGCCCGAGCGGCTCGCGGGCTTCACCGAGCTCAACGCCGCGTACGAGGGCGTCACGCACGAGGACATGTACGCGAACTACCGGTACTTCCTCGACGCGGTGGTCCCGGCGGCGGAGGAGGCCGGGATCAAGCTGGGCGTGCACCCGGACGACCCGCCGTTCGACGTCTTCGGCTGGCCGCGCGTCGTGTCGACGCCGGACGACCTGCAGCGCGTGCTGGACCTGCACCCGAGCCCGAACCACGGCCTCACGCTGTGCCTCGGCAGCTTCTCGGCGAACCCGGCGCAGGCGCCGCTCGCCGCGGACACCGTGCGCCGGTTCATGGACCGCATCCACTTCACCCACGTGCGGAACATCAAGCACTTCCCGAACGGCGACTTCACGGAGGTGGGGCACCGGGCGTGCGAAGGCGACGTCGATACGACCGGGATCATGAAGGCGTACGCCGAGGCCGGGTACACCGGCTATGTCCGCCCCGACCACGGCCGCCACCTCTGGGACGAGAACACCACGAACAAGCCCCGCCCCGGCTACGGCCTGTACGACCGTGCGCTGGGCATCCAGTATCTGCTCGGCGCGTGGGACGCGTTCCGCTACGCCGCCCCCACCGACCGCTGAGCACCTCCGCGGGCCCGGACGCCGTCGTCCCGGGCCCGCGGCCTCTCTCCACCTCCCACCACCGACCCGAGGGACCCGCCGGTGACTTCCGAAATCGTTGTCGATCCCGCACCGCACCCGGCCTGGCTGCCCGACGGCGCGCTGGCCGCCGCCGGCCGCCGCCGCGTGGCGGTCGGCACACCCGAGCTGGCAGAGCCACAGCGCGGTGTGGCACCGCCTGGTTCTGACGGCTCCCCCCAGGTCGTGGCCACGCTGCGCGCGGAGCTCGAGCGCGCGACCGCGGCCCACGGCGGCGCCGTCGTCGACCCCGACGGCTCCCCCGACCTCCTCCTCGCCCTGGTCCACGAGGTGTCAGGGCCAGGTGCACGTCTTCCTGCGCGCGGCCCTGACACTTCGGGCGGCGACGGGTTCCGGATCGTGCGGGACGGCGGCCGAGTCACCGTCACGGCCGAGACGCCGACGGCGCTGCTGCACGGCTGGTTCCACGTGGTGCGGCACGGCGAGACGGCGTTCACGGGGCCCGACGTCGACGAGCGGCACGCCCCCGCGTTCGCGCTGCGCGTGCTGGACCACTGGGACAACGTGGACGTGCACCCGGTGATGGGGCAGGTCGAGCGCGGGTACTCGGGCGGGTCGATCTTCTACGCCGACGGCCGGGTGCGCGACGACCTGTCCCGCGTCACGACCTACGCGCGCCTGCTCGCCGCGACGGGCGTCGACCGGGTCTGCATCAACAACGTCAACGTGCACGCGCGCGAGGCACGCCTGCTCACCGACGACCTGCCGGAGGTCGCGCGGGTCGCCGCCGCGATGCGGCCCTACGGCGTGCGCACGCACCTCGCGGTGAGCTTCGCCGCGCCGATGACGCTCGGCGGGCTGCCGACGTCCGACCCGCTCGACGACGACGTGCGCGCCTGGTGGCGCGCCGCCGCCGACCGCGTCTGGGCGACGATCCCGGACTTCGGCGGGTTCGTCGTCAAGGCCGACTCCGAGGGCCAGCCGGGCCCGTTCGCGTACGGGCGCGACCACGCCGACGGCGCCAACCTGCTGGCCGAGGCGGTCGCGCCGCACGACGGCGTCGTGCACTGGCGGGCGTTCGTCTACGACCACACGCAGGACTGGCGCGACCGCACCACCGACCGCGCCCGCGCCGCGTACGACCACTTCGCGCCGCTGGACGGCCGGTTCGCGGACAACGTGGTGGTGCAGGTCAAGCACGGCCCGATCGACTTCCAGACGCGCGAGGCGGTCTCGCCGGTCCTCGCGGGGATGCCCGCCACCCGGCTGGCCCTCGAGCTGCAGGTGACGCAGGAGTACACGGGCCAGCAGCGGCACGCGTGCTACCTCGCCCCCTGGTGGAGCGAGAACCTCGGCTTCCGGCCCTGGGGAGCCGGCGAGGACGGTGCCGCGGTGCGCGACGTCGTCGCCGGGCGCGGCCCGTCCGCGCCGGCCGCCGTCGCGGACGCCGGGGGCGGCGGGATCGCCGCCGTCTCGAACGTGGGCGACGACCGGTTCTGGACCGGCCACCCGCTGGCGCAGGCGAACCTGTACGCCTTCGGGCGGCTGGCGTGGGACCCGACGCTCGAGCCCGCGGCCATCCTCGACGAGTGGGTCGGGCTGACCTTCGCCGGCCCGGACGGCGGCCTCGAGCCGCGGGTCCGCGAGGCGCTGCACGCGGTGCTCGACGGCTCGTGGCGCACCTACGAGTCGTACACCGCGCCGCTGGGCGTCGGGTTCATGGTGCGCCCCGGCCACCACTACGGCCCGGACGTGGACGGCTACGAGTACACGCCGTGGGGCACCTACCACTTCGCCGACCGCGACGGCATCGGCGTGGACCGCACCCGGGCCACCGGCACCGGGTTCACGGGCCAGTACCCGGAGCCCTGGCGTGACGTCTACGAGGACCTCGCGACCTGCCCCGACGAGCTGCTGCTGTTCTTCCACCACGTGCCGTACACGCACGTGCTGCGCTCCGGCGTCACCGTGGTCCAGCACGTCTACGACACGCACTTCGCGGGCGTCGAGCGGGTGCGCGAGGCCGTCGCGGCGTGGGAGTCGCTGGCCGACCTCGTCCCCGGCGCGCTCCCGGCCGACGTCGACGCCCGCGTCCGCGAGCGCCTCGCCGAGCAGCTGCGGTCGGCCGTCGAGTGGCGCGACCAGCTGAACACGTACTTCTTCCGGAAGTCCGGGATCCCCGACGCCCACGGCCGCACGATCTTCTGAGCCGAGCGGCCGACGTGCCCGGGTCAGCCCGCGGCGAGCAGCTCCAGGGTGTCGACCACCCGGTGGGAGAAGCCCCACTCGTTGTCGTACCAGGCCACGACCTTCACGTGCCGGCCGTCGACGCGCGTCAACAGGGAGTCGAAGATCGACGACGCCGGGTTGCCCGTGACGTCCGACGACACCAGGGGGTCCTCGGAGTACTCGAGCACCCCGGCCAGCGGTCCCCGTGCGGCGTCCCGGTAGGCGGCGAGCACGTCCTCGCGCGTCACGTCGCGCGCGACGGCGGCGTTCAGCTCGACGATCGAGCCCACCGGCACCGGTACCCGGATCGAGTCGCCCGAGAGCTTCCCGTCGAGGCGCGGCAGCACCAGCCCGATCGCCTTCGCGGCGCCGGTCGTGGTGGGCACGATGTTCACGGCGGCGGCGCGGGCGCGGCGGGGGTCGCGGTGCGGGGCGTCCTGGAGGTTCTGCTCCTGGGTGTAGGCGTGCACGGTGGTCATGAACCCGTGCTCGATGCCGGCGAGGTCGTCGAGCACGGACGCGAGCGGCGCGAGCGCGTTGGTGGTGCACGACGCGTTGGAGACGATCGTGTGCGCGGCCGGGTCGTAGGCGCCCGTGTTGACGCCGGGGGCGAGCGTGACGTCCGCGCCGGCGGACGGCGCGCTCACGAGCACCTTGCGCGCCCCGGCGTCGAGGTGGGCGCGTGCCGCGGCGGCGGAGGTGAAGCGGCCGGTGGACTCGAGCACGACGTCGACGCCGAGCTCGCGCCACGGCAGGGTGCCGGGCTCGCGCTCCCCCAGCACGGCGACGCGGTGACCGTCGACGACGATCGCGTCGTCCTCGGCGGTGACCGGGCGGCCCAGGCGCCCGGCGGTGCTGTCGAAGGCGAGCAGCCGGGCGAGCGCGGCGGGCTCGGTGAGATCGTTGACGGCGACGAGCTCCAGGTCGCTGCCGCGCTCGAGCAGCGCGCGGACCACGTTGCGCCCGATGCGGCCGAACCCGTTGATGGCGATGCGGGTCATGTGACCCTCCTTCCGTGTCGCCACCAGGCTCGCCGCCGTCGCACGGGCAGAACACCGGCGCGCGCGTCACGGTCCGCAAGGATCTCGCCACGCCCGGGGAGGGCCTCACTCCCCGCGGGCGAACGTGCGCCGGTACTCGCTGGGCGTCGTGCCGAGGATGCGCCGGAAGTGCGCGCGCAGGTTCGCGCCCGTCCCCAGCCCGACGTCGGCGGCGACCTGCTCGACGCTGCGCTCCGAGCGCTCCAGCAGCTCCCGTGCCACGTCCACCCGCACCCGCAGCACCCAGGCCATCGGCGTGTATCCGGTGTCGTCGGCGAACCGGCGCGAGAAGGTGCGCGGCGAGACGGCCGCGTGCCGGGCCAGGTCCTCGAGGGTGAGGTCCTCGGTCAGGTGGTGCAGCACCCACTCGCGGGTGGCGGCGAACCGCTCGCCGAGCGGCTCGGGCACGCTCCGCGGCACGTACTGCGCCTGGCCGCCGCTGCGGTACGGCGCCGCGACGAGGCGGCGGGCCGCGTGGTTCGACGCCGCCACCCCCAGGTCGCCGCGCAGCACGTGCAGGCACAGGTCGATGCCCGACGCGGCGCCCGCCGACGTGAGCACGCTGCCCTCGTCGACGAACAGCACGTTCTCGTCCACCCGCACGCCCGGGTGCTTGGCCGCCAGCGCTCGCGTGTAGTGCCAGTGCGTCGTGGCGCGGCGGCCGTCGAGCAGGCCGGTGGCCGCGAGCGCGAACGCGCCGGTCGAGATGGCGGCCAGTCGCGCGCCGCGGTCGTGCGCGGCCAGGAGCGCGTCGACGACGGCGGGCGGCGGGTCGTCGCGGTCCGGGTGCCGGTACCCGGGGAGGAACACGACGTCGGCCCAGGCCAGCGCCTCGAGGCCGTGGTCCAGGTGGTAGGAGAGCCCGTCCCCGCCGGCGACGAGCCCGGGAGCCGCGGCGCAGGCCCGCACCTCGTAGGGCATGCTCGGGCGCGTCGTGAAGACCTGCGCGGGGATGCCGACGTCGAGGGGCTTGGCGCCCTCCAGCACGAGGACGGCGACGCGGCGGCGGCGTTCCGGCGGGTCGGACGTTTCCGGCACAGGACGCAGCGTAGGCAGCGCGGGCGCGGTTACGCGCGGCCGGCGGGACGCGAGCGCGGGGAGACGATCCCCGACTCGTACGCGAACACGACGAGCTGGGCGCGGTCGCGGGCGCCGAGCTTGGTCATGGCCCGGCTGACGTGCGTCTTCGCGGTGAGCGGGCTGAGCACCATGCGCGCGGCAATCTCGTCGTTGGACAGGCCGTGGGCGACGAGGGCCACCACCTCGCGCTCGCGCGGCGTGAGCAGGTCGAGGCCGTCGGGGGCGATCGCATCCGGGGGGCGGGCCACGAACTCGCTGATCAGCCGGCGCGTGATGGCCGGCGACAGCAGCGCGTCCCCGCGCACGGCGGCGCGCACGGCCTCGACGAGGTCGGCGGGCTCTGTGTCCTTCACGACGAACCCGCTCGCCCCGGCCCGCAGCGCCTCGAACACGTACTCGTCGATGCCGTAGTTCGTCAGCACGACGACGTGCACGCCCGCCAGCGCGTCGTCCGCCGCGATCTCACGGGTCGCGGCGATGCCGTCGAGCCCGGGCATCTGCACGTCCATGAGCACGACGTCGGGCCGCAGCGCGCGTGCGAGGCGCACGCCGTCGTGCCCGTCCGCGCCCTCGGCGACCACCTCGACGTCGTCCTCCGCGTCGAGCAGCGCGCGGATGCCGGAGCGGATGAGCGCCTGGTCGTCGACGAGGCCGACGCGGATCACCCGCGGGCCGCCGGCTCACCCGTCGCGGCCGCCGCCGCGGGCCGCCCGGACGGCGCCGGCAGCGGCAGGGTGACGCGCACGGAGAACCCGCCGTCCTCCCCCGCCCCGGCGTCGAGCGTGCCGCCGAGCGCGGCGACGCGCTCGCGCATCCCGGTGAGCCCGTGCCCGGGTTCCGGCCAACCCGGCGCGCCGCGGCCGTCGTCGTCGACCTGCAGGGTGAGCTCGCGGGCCTCGAACGTCACCCGCACCGTCGCGGTCGCCGCCGGGCCGCCGTGCCGGGCGACGTTGGTGAGCGCCTCCTGCACCACGCGGTAGGCGGCCTGGTCGGTCTCGGCGGGCACGGTGCGCCGGTCGCCGACGACCCGCACGGTGGTGGGCACGCCCGCGGACTCGGCGCGGTCGACGAGGGCCTCGAGCCGGTCGATCCCGTTCCCGTTGGGTTCCCCGTCGCGCCGCAGCACGTCGAGGGTCGAGCGCAGCTCGCGGGCGGCGTCCGTGCTGGCCTCCTGGATCGCGAGCAGCGCGGGCGGCGGCTCCTCTCCTCGCTTGCGTGCGAGGTGGGCGGCCACCCCCGCCTGCATCTTGATCACGGAGATGCTGTGCGTGAGGGAGTCGTGCAGCTCGCGGGCGATGCGCAGCCGTTCCTCGACGGCGCGGCGCCGGGCGACCTCGTCGCGCGTGCGCTCGGCGTCCTCGGCCCGCTGCTCCACCTCGCGCACGTACGCGCGCCACTGGAGCACCGCGACGGCGGCGACGCCGAGGGAGACCAGCCAGCCCGCCGCGAGGATGCGCTCCCGTGCCCGTCCCGTTCCCATCCCGGCAGCGTAGGTGCGGCGAGGGAGCCGCCGCATCCGGCGCGGGGAGCACCCTACGCGTACTCCCCGCGCGGTAGGACCACGCCGGGCCGACGCCCGGTCCGGTAGTGGCAGGTGTCGCCGACGGGCGGACGCGCCGGACCACCCTCGCGGCGAAGGATCGACCCGACGGATCAGCAAGGACGCCCTCGGCAAGGGCGCCCGAGGACCGAGGAGAGAAGCCATGAGCATCCAGGCACCGAGCACCCAGGCACTCGGGCGCACCCCTGCCGGGCTGGGCGACGTCGTCGTCCCCGGCGACGACGACTACGAGGACGCGCGACGCACCGTGTTCGCCACCGGCTCCCCCGCCCTGGTCACGCGCCCCCGCGACGAGGCGGAGGTGGCGGCCGCCGTGACGTACGCGGCCCGCGCGGGGCTGCCGCTGTCGGTCCGCTCGGGCGGGCACGGCCTCACCGGCCGCGCCACGAACGACGGCGGGATCGTCGTGGACCTGCGCCGCCTCGACGCGGTCGAGGTGGTGGACCCGCACCGACGCCTGGTGCGCGTGGGCGCGGGCGCGACGTGGGGGCCGGTCGCGGCGGCACTCGCGCCGCACGGTCTGGGGATCTCCTCCGGCGACACCGCGAGCGTCGGCGTGGGCGGGCTGACGCTCGGCGGCGGCATCGGGTGGATGGTGCGCCGGCACGGCCTGGCGGTCGACGCCGTGGTCGGGGCCCGGGTGGTGCTCGCCGACGGACGGACGGTGGTGGCGAGCCCGGACTCGCACGCGGGCCTGTTCTGGGCGTTGCGCGGCGGGGGCGGCCACGTCGGCGTCGTGACGAGCCTCGACCTCGTCGCGGCCCGCGTGGGCGACGTCCGCTACGGTGCGATCTCCTTCGCCCCCGACGGCGCGGCCGGCCTCGTCGCGGGCTGGCGCGACGCCCTGCGGACCGCCGACGAGGAGCTGAGCAGCACGCTGGTGCTGGCGCCGGCCAAGGGCGACCGTCCGGCGTCCGCGTCGGTCCTGGTGTGCGCGTCGCACGACGACGCGGCCGCGGCCGAGCGGTCGATCGAGCCCCTGCGGCGACTCGGCACCGTGCTCGCCGACGACGTCGCGACCGTGCCGTACGCCGACGTCCTCGCCGCAGGCGGCCACCACCCGCCGGGGGTGCGCCTCGTCGGCCGCAACGTGCTGGTGCCGCGGCTCGACGACGACGCCGTCGCGGCCGTCGTCTCGGCATCCACGGGCGCACCGCCGCTCGCGCTCGCGCTGCGTGCCCTCGGCGGCGCCGTCTCGCGGGTGCTGCCCGACGAGACGGCCTTCGCGCACCGCGACGCCGAGGCGCTGGTGGTGGGCGGCGCCCTCGTCCCCCAGGACGCGTCCGACGCCGACGTCGAGGCCGCGCTGGCCGGCTGGCACGACGTCGCCGCCCACGGCGCCGGCGCGTACGTGAACTTCCAGGGCACCGCCACCGCGGCCGACCTGGGCGCGGCGTACCCGCCCGCGACGCTCGCCCGGCTGCGCGCGGTCGAGCGCTCCTACGACCCGAGCGCCCTGTTCGGGCGCCGCCTCGACGGCGCGCCCGACGTCGCCCCCCGTGTCGCGGCCGGCCCGGGTGCGTCATCGTGAGCGCCGCGTTCGAGGCCGAGGGCCTCGTCAAGCGGTTCGGCGCGACGACGGCCCTCGACGGCGTCGACCTGCGCGCCGAGCGTGGCACGGTGCTCGGCGTCCTGGGGCCGAACGGGGCGGGCAAGACCACCGCCATCCGGGTGCTGGCCACGCTGCTGCGGCCGGACGCCGGGAGGGCCGCGGTCGACGGCGTGGACGTGTGCCGCGACCCCGTCGCGGTGCGGCGGCGGATCGGCCTCACCGGCCAGTACGCCACGGTGGACGAGGACCTCACGGGCGCCGAGAACCTCGTGCTGTTCGGCCGCCTGCTCGACCTGCCCACGCCCGAGGCCCGCGCCCGCGCCGCCCGGCTCCTGGACCGGTTCGGGCTCGCCGACGCGGGCGCCCGGCGCGCCTCCACCTACTCCGGCGGGATGCGCCGCCGGCTCGACCTGGCGGCCAGCCTCGTCGGCTCGCCCAGCGTCCTGTTCCTCGACGAGCCCACGACCGGCCTCGACCCGGGCAGGCGCGAGGATCTGTGGCAGACCATCCGGTCGCTCGCCGACGACGGCACCACCGTGCTCCTCACCACGCAGTACCTGGAGGAGGCTGACGCCCTGGCCGACGAGATCACCGTGATCGACGACGGCCGCGTCATCGCCCACGACACCCCGGCGGGGCTGAAGCAGCAGGTCGGCGGGCAGACGGTCGTCGTGCGCCCGCGCGACCCGGCCCAGGTCGGCACCGCGGCGGGCGTCGTCGCGCGCGCCACCGGGCAGGACGTCGCGCCGCCCCGCGGCGGCGCGGTCACGGCGTCCGTGGACGACGAGCGCGCGTTCGCCGCCGTCGTGCGCGGGCTCGAGGACGCGGACGTGGCGGTCACCGAGCTGGCGCTGCGGCTGCCCGGCCTCGACGAGGTCTTCTTCGCCCTGACCGACGGCCAGCGCACCGCCCCGAGGGAGGAACCATGACCACCACCGCGACGACCGCCCCCACCGCGCCGGCCTACCGGGTCGGCACGACGCCCGCGCGCCGCTGGCCGCTCGCCCGGCACAGCCTGGCCCTGGCGCGCCGCGCCCTCGTCAAGACCCGGCGCAATCCGGGCGAGCTGGCGGACGCCGTGATCCTGCCGGTCGTGTTCCTCGTCCTGTTCGTCTACCTGTTCGGCGGGGCGGTCGCCGGGTCGACGCAGGAGTACCTCCAGTACCTGTTCCCCGGCATCCTCGTGCTCACCACCGTGCTCACGGGGCAGGTCGCGACCGGGCTCAGCATCGTGCAGGACATGAAGAGGGGCGTGTTCGACCGGTTCCGCAGCATGCCCGTGCCGCGCGCCGCGATGCTGTTGGGCTCGGTCCTCGCCGATGCCGTCCATTACGTCATCGCCCTCGCCGTGCTGTTCGGCGTCGGGTACGCGCTCGGCTTCCGGGTCGAGACGGGGCTGCTGCCGGCGCTCGCCGCGTGCGGGCTCGCGATCGTCCTCGGCTTCTCGCTGTGCTGGCTGACCGTGCTCGTGGCGGTGCTGCTGCGCGACGAGATCATGGTGTCCACCGTGGGCTTCCTGCTGCCGTTCCCGCTCGTGTTCGGCACGGGCCTGGCGGCGCCGGTCGAGACGATGCCGGGCTGGCTGCAGGCCTGGGCCGGGGTGAACCCCGTGAGCCGGGCGATCGAGGCCAGCCAGGGCCTGCTGCTCGGCGGCCCGGTCGCCGGGCCGGTCACCGCCACCCTGCTGTGGAGCGCGGCCTTCCTCGCCGTCTTCGGCACCGCCGCCGTGGTGGCCTACCGCCGGGTGGTGTGACGGACGGCGACGCGGCGGGTCCGAAACGTTTCAGATCCTTGGCAGGGCGACATCGAGCCCGAGAGGCTCGTCGAAGCGCTTCGACATCGGGGTGGGGCGACGTCCCCCCGGTCACGGCACGCAGCTCGAAGGGCTGTACCTCGACGGCGAGCCGGTCGCGGCCGCGGACGCCGCCGTCGCGGGCGACGAGGTGACCCTCTCGGCGGACTACCTGACGCGGCTGGTCGGCGACGGCGCGTACGGCGAGCACGCCACGCTCGAGGCGCGGTTCTCGGCGGGCGTGCCGTGGCGGATGCACGTGATCGCGGCCGACACCCCCGTGCTCGCCGACGCCACGGGCACCGTGGCCGGCGGCGTGTCGATCCCCACGCAGTTCCGCGGCGACCGCCTGGCCACCATGGCCTCCCTGTACGCCGACGGCACGGGCGCCGGCCCGCAGAGCTGGACGCCGTTCCAGGAGTTCGACGCGTCGTTCGCCCCGGACGAGGAGGCCGGTGCCGTCCTGCTGCGCCCGGCCTACCTCGCCACGGTGCCTGACGGCGAGCCCGTCTCTCTGACGTTCCACTTCTGGAGCGGGGACAGCGCGGAGTACACCGTGACGCGCAGCGGCGACACCGTCACCGGCTTCTCTATCTCGGCGGGTCCTCGCGGAGGACGACGACGTCGGTCGGCTCCAGGTGAAGGGGCTCCCCCGCCTCGATCCGGCGACCGGTGAGCAGGTCCGTGCCCGAGGCATGGGCGGCGACGTCGACGGCGACGCCGGCGTGGTTCAGCACGAACGCCGTCCGCGCGCCGTCGGCGCCCTCGCGGACCGCCAGCTCGACGTCCTCGGCGTCGGCGTAGGGCCCGACGAGGCCGTGCCGGGCGAGGACGCGGCGCACCACCCAGCCCGTGCCGGCGTCGTCGAGGGCGGTCGCGACGTACCAGGCCTCGCCGCCGTCCTCCCCGTCGTCCGGGCCTCCGGGGCGGTGGCGCGTGACCGCGGGCGTGCCCGCGTAGAACTCCGAGCCGTACGTGCCGACCACCTCCGCGCCCTGCGGCACGAGCACCTCGAAGACGAGCGCGGCGTCGGAGACGACGTCGTCGCCCGTGCCGTCCTTCAGGGTGACGGGGTTGGTGACGCCCGGCTCGGCGGAGTCCGTCTCCTCGACGCGCACGCCGAACGGCCGACCGAGCGGGCCGGGGGCGTCCATGAGGAACGCGTTCGCGTCCTCGTCCGCACGGCCGGACCAGTACGACGCGAGCACCGAGCCGCCGCGCGCGACCACGCCCTCCAGCCGTTCGGCGACGTCGCCCTTGAGCACGTGCAGCATGGGCGCGAGCACGACGTCGTAGCGGGCCAGGTCCGCGGTGACCGGCACGACGTCCACCTGCGCCCCCGCCTGCCACAGCGCGCGGTAGTAGGCGAGCACCGTGTCGACGTAGCGCGCGTGCCGGTTGAAGCCGTCCGTCATCTCCGCGGCCCACCACGAGTCCCAGTCGAAGAGCAGCGCCACGCGGGCCGGGGTGCGCGCCCCGAGGACGGCGTCGCCCAGCGCGTCGAGCTCGGCGCCGAGGGCCGCGACCTCCCGGAACGCGCGGGTGTCCGTGCGGCCGGCGTGGTCGAGGACGGCGCCGTGGTACTTCTCGCACGCCCCCTTCGACTGCCGCATCTGGAAGTACAGGACGGCGTCCGCGCCGTGCGCCACCGCCTGCCACGACCACAGCCGCAGCACGCCGGGTCGTTTCACCGGGTTGACGTCGCGGGAGGCGGTCATGGTCGGCGTCTGCTCCATGACCCAGAACGGCGCGCCGTCCTTGAGCCCGCGCATGACGTCGTGGGCCAGGGCCATGCGGGCGTGCTCCCGCTGGCCGGGCGGGTAGTTGTCCCACGACGCGAAGTCGAGGTCCTCGGCCCAGCGGTGGTAGTCGATCGGCCGGAACATGCCCATGAAGTTGGTCGTGACGGGCGTGGTCGCGTCGTGCTCGCGGATGCGCGCCTTCTCGTCGCGATAGTTCGCCAGCATCGCGTCGGACATGAACCGCCGGTAGTCGAGCGTGATGCCCTGGAAGGCCGTGTGGTCCGGCCCGCGCCAGTGCTCGCTGAGCATGTTCGGGGGCACGACCTGCTCCCAGTCGCTGAACGTGTGCGACCAGAACGCCGCGTTCCAGGCGTCGTTCAGGCGCTCCAGCGTGCCGTACCGCGCGCGCAGCCACTCACGGAAGCCCGCGGCGCACAGGTCGCACCAGCAGCCGCCGTCGAACCCGCCGTACTCGTTGCCCACGTGCCACGCGACCAGCCCGGGCGTGCCCGCGTAGCGCTCGGCGAGGCGCCCCGCGAGCTCTGCCGACAGCCGCCGGTACACCGGCGAGCTGGGGCACGCGTTGTGCCGCTGCCCGTACACGTGCCGCCGGCCCTGGAAGTCGGTGCGCTCCACCTCGGGGTGGCGGTGGGCGAGCCACGGCGGCAGCGCCCCGGTCGACGTCGCGAGCACGACGTCGCGGCCCGCGGCCACGGCGCGCTCGACGATCGCGTCGAGCAGCGCGAAGTCGTACGCCTCCTCGTCGGGCTGCAGCGTCGCCCAGGAGAAGACGTTGAGCGTCACCGTGTCGATCGACGCCAGGTCGAACGCGGCGTGGTCGGCCTCCCACACCTCCCGCGGCCACTGCTCGGGGTTGTAGTCGCCGCCGTAGCGGATCTTGCGTCCGGCGGGCAGGTGGGCGGACATGACGACGTTTCCTCCGGAGGTCGGTGATGCGGGTCAGGCGACGAAGCGTGCGCGGACGTCGTCGAGCACGGGCTGCGCGACGCGCAGCAGGAAGGCGAGCCACGCGGCGGCGACGACGGCGAGCACCAGCTCGCCCGCCACCCACACCACGCCGCCCGCCACGACGACGAGCGCGAGCAGGCCGACGGCGACGAGCGGCCGCCGGCCCAGGTAGTAGGCGGACAGCCGGGCCACGTCGCGGGCCCGGAAGGAGAACAGGGACGCGAGCACCAGCGCCTGCACCGCCCAGAGCAGCACGCCGAGCCCGACCAGGCCGAGCACGACGGCGTAGGCCGCGGAGATGCCGGCGGCCTCGCGGTGCAGCACCGACGTGAGGACGACGCCGAGCACCGCCGTCGCCGGCACCCACAGCCGCAGCGCGTCGAGCCAGCCCAGCCGCAGTCCGCGCACGAACGTGCGGCCCGGCACGGGCTCGTCGGCACCCGCCCGCGCGTGCAGGGCGAAGAGCCCCGCGGCCAGGAACGGGGCCGCCGGCACCAGGCACAGCGGCACCAGCAGCGCGTTGCCGGTGGACCGGTCCAGGAGCGCGAGCAGCACCAGCGTGGGCACGCAGCCCAGGGCGACGAGCGCCCCCACGACGGCGTACCAGTAGACGCGAGCCGTGATCCGGCCCAGGACGCCGTCCCCGAACTCACGGGGCGCCCCGGCCGCCGCCGCCATCAGGACACCTCCCCGGCGCGGTCCTGCTCTCGGCTGTGCTCTCGACCGAGGATCCGTGCGTCGTCGAGCCAGGACGGCGTCTCGTCGTGCACCGGGTCGATCTCCACCAGCGTCACCTCGTGCCGGGCGAGCGTGAGCGCCAGGTCGACCCGGCCGCCCGACACCTCGAGCGAGGTGTGCGAGCGCCCCGGCACGGACGCCTCGTGCAGCAGGTCGAGCTGCCGCGCGGTCGGCGACGCCGGACGGCCCAGGTGACGCCACGCGCTGAACGCGTTGCCCTCGTCGTCGTTCACGCGCGAGCGGTGCACCGACGCCCGGCGCACCGCGGCGCCGCCGACCGGGACGCTCAGCCGCAGCTCGTGCCGGTCCGCCTCCGAGGCGTCGTCGGTGCCGCCCACGGGCTGCCAGGCCAGCACCGTCACCCGGCCGCCGCCGTCGCGCGTCACCAGGTGGTCCAGGCCCCGGTGCAGCACGTCCCCGCCCATCCGCGCCATGAAGGCGTAGAGGTGGAACACCGGCTTGCGCAGCTGCCGGTGCCCCAGCATCCCGAAGCCGCCGTGGAAGACCGACGTCGGCACGTTCTCCTCCTCGAAGACGTCGCAGAACGTCCAGTAGGAGAAGGAGTCGACGAGGTCGCCGCCCTCGGAGAGCACGGGCGCCAGCGACGCCGCCTGGTAGGCCGTGTCGTGCACGGGGTTGTCCGGGCGGTAGCTGGTGCTGAACTCGGTGACGTGGGCGGGCAGCCCCTCCAGGCGGGTGCCCGCCAGCAGCTTCGCCGGGGCGGCGAACTGGTCCAGCAGGTTCCGGGGATGCCGCAGCGTCTGGTAGGTGCCGAACGGCACGTGCTGCGCGGGCCCGCTCGTGTAGGCGTGGAAGGACACGAAGTCCACCGGGACGTCCCGGCGCTCGACGAACTCCGCGAACGGTGCCCACCACTCGTCCGCGCCGGGGGAGATCGCCGGCCCGCCCACCTGCAGGTCGGCGTCGACCTCCTTCACGGCGGCCGCGGTGACCTCGTAGAGCCGGAGGTACGCCTCCTGCGACGCGCCCTCCCAGAACTGCACGAGGTTCGGCTCGTTCCACACCTCGACCGGCCACCGCCGCACCTCCTCGAGGCCGTAGCGGTCGATCGCGTGCCGCAGCACCGCCTGGACGAGCGCCGCCCACTCGCGGTGGTCGCGCGGCGGCGTGACGTTGCCATTCCACCAGAACACGGTCTGCTCCCCCGACGCGAGCGCCGACGGCATGAACCCGAGCTCGAGGAACGGCCGGATGCCCTGCGCGAGCCACGCGTCGAGGACCTGGTCGGCGTAGGTGAACGCGTACCGCGTGCCGCGGTGGCCCGCCGCGTCGTAGGGACGGTGGATCCCGACGTCGTCGGACAGCAGGCCGTGTCCCCGCACGTGGCGGAACCCGATCTCCCGCTGCACCACGGCGAGCGAGTCCTGGTAGTCCTGACGCAGCGCGAGGTTGAGGCGGCCGGTGCCGACGCACCGCCGCCACGCGTCGGAGAGCGTGGCGGCGGGCGCGTCGGGGACGACGGTGGTCAGGGCTCAGCCCTCCTGGCGCGCCAGGGCGGTGTTGACGGTCTCGACCAGCTGCGTGGCGCCGAGGCCCTCGATCTCGGCGACGTACGCGTCCCAGTCGTCGAGCGAGCGCTGGCCGGTGATGAAGGCGGCCGTCGCGGACTGGACGGCGTCCTTGAGCTGCGTGTCGAGCAGCGAGTTCTGCTCGAGCTCCATCTCGTTGAGGCGCGGCGCCGGGGCCACCGGCAGCACCTCCTTGGCGTCGAGCACGGACCGGGTCCACTCCTTGACCTCGTCCGACATCACGGACTCGAGCAGGTCCTGCGTGGACCCGTTCGCCAGCAGGAACACGCCGTTGCTGTAGCCGAAGTCGGTGTTGAGCTTCTTCGGCGCGCCGGCGTTGATCGCGTTCCAGCTGATGTCGTCGTTCAGCGTGCGGGTGCCGTCCGAGTCCTTCGAGTACGTCTCGCCGTCCACGCCCCACTGGGCGAACTCGATGCCCTCGTCCGAGTAGTACTGCCAGTCGACGTACTGGAGCAGCGCCTTGAAGTACGGCTGCTCCGCCGCCTTGCTGGAGATCATCAGGCCGCTGGAGAGCTGGCTCGCGGCGAGGTTGCTGCCCGCCGGGCCGCCCGGGATGGTGAGCAGCCGGGTGGTGATGTCCTTCCCGCCGTCCTTGATCGCCGTGCGGTACGCCGTGATCTCCTGCGTGTTGCTCGTGACGGCGGCGGACTTGCCGGACACGAACTTCTGCCGGGCCTGGTCGTCGGACTGGGTGATCTCCGGGTCCATGACGCCCGCCTCGACCCAGCCGTGCACCGTCTCGAGGAGCTGCTTGTACTCGTCGCTCGTGCCGTTGAAGACGTACTCGCCGGAGTCCTGGTCGAACCAGGTGTTGTTGTAGCCCCAGCCGCCGGCGGCGCCGAAGTTCGGGCCCATGACGTTGAGCAGCGCGCCGAGCGTGGTGGTGTCGGTCCAGCGGTCGGAGTAGGCGTAGTCGAGGCCGGGGTTCGCCTCCTTGACCTTCGCCAGGTCCTCGGTGAACTCGTCCCACGTGGCAGGGTCCTCGGTGATCCCCGCCTTCTTCCACATGTCGTCGTTGATCATCACCGTGTACTGGACGTCGGGGATCTCCCGCAGGCCCGGCAGGATGTAGTACTTGCCGTCGTCCTGGCGCAGGTTGTCGATCTCGTCCTGCAGGCCCCAGTCCTCCACCTTCTGCGCGAAGTTCGGCATGTACTCGAGGTAGTCGGACACCGGGAGGATCGCGCCGCCCGAGACGAACTGCGTCTCCTGCCCCGGGTACGTCACGGGCATGAGGTCCGACGCCTCGCCCGACCCGATGAGCAGCGCCTTCTTCTGGTCCCAGTCCGCCAGGGGGACGTCGGTGCGGGAGAACGTCACGTTGCGGTCGTCCTCGAGGTGCTGGAAGACCGACCAGTCGTCCTGCACCTCGTAGTCCGGGTGGTCGCGGTACATCAGCGAGAGCTCCACCGGCTCGGTGGCCTTGAACGACGTGCCCGCCGCGAAGTCCTCCATCGCGCCGACGGAGTGCTCCGCGTCGATGGTGGCGGCCGCGTCCGGGCTCGCGCCGTCGCCGCCGTCGTCGTCTCCCCCGCTGCCGCAGGCAGAGAGGCCCAGGGCCAGGGTGGTCAGCGACACGGCCGCGACGGCCGCCCGCATCCGGGTGTTCCTCATGTCTTCTCCTCGTGTGACGAGCGTCGTCGCTCTCGAGCGGGATGTGGTGCGTGCGGTGCGGGTGATGGCCGGCCCGTCAGCCCTTGACGGAGCCGAGCATCACGCCGGAGACGAAGTACCTCTGGATGAAGGGGTAGAAGCAGATGATCGGCAGCACGGTGAGCAGCATCGTCACGGACTGGATGTTCGCGCCGATCTGCACGGCGTCCTGCGTCGGGTCGGCCGCCGGCGACGCCGCGGCGATCATGTTCCGCAGGTAGACGGTGACCGGGAAAAGCTCCTTCTGGTCCAGGTAGAGGAAGGCGTTGAACCACGAGTTCCACAGGCCGACGGCGTAGAACAGGGTCATCGTGGCCAGCACCGCCTTGGACAGCGGCAGCACGATCCGGAAGAAGATCCCGTACGTCGTGAGGCCGTCGATCGCGGCCGCCTCCTCGAGGTCGCTCGGGAAGTTCTCGAAGAACGACTTCATGACCAGGAGGTTGAACACCGAGATGGCGCCGGGCAGCACGATCGCCCAGAGGGTGTTCCGCATCCCCAGCACGTCGGCGACGAGGATGTAGTTCGGGATCAGGCCGCCGCTGAAGAACATCGTGAAGACCGCGATGCCGATGAAGAACGTGCGGCCCTTGAGGTGGCGGCGGCTCAGGGCGTAGGCGTACGGGGTGGTGAGCGCCATCGACACGAACGTGCCGACCACCGTGTAGACGACCGTGTTCTTGTAGTTGGTCCAGAACATCGCGTCGCCCATGACGTACTGGAACGTCTCGACGTTGAAGCCCCGCGGCAGGAGGTTGACCTCGCCGGCGGCGATGAAACCCTCCGAGGAGAACGCCTTCGCCACGAGGTTCACGAACGGGTACAGCGTCACGGCGCACACCAGGAGCAGCACGACGACGTTGACCACCTTGAAGGTGCGGTACCCGGCCGTGTCCTTGACGGTCGTGGCCTCGGTCCGGACGGCGGCGAGGTCGGGGGTGGGCATGCCGGTCACCACAGCGAGGCTCCTACCGTGCGGCGCGAGACGAAGTTCGCGGTGAGGACGAGGACCAGGCCGATGAGCGCCTCGAAGAGGCCGATCGCCGTGCCGTAGGAGAACTGGGCCGACTGGATGCCCACGCGGTACAGGTACGTCGAGATGACGTCCGCCGTGGAGTAGATCAGCGGGTTCTGCAGCAGCAGGACCTTCTCGAACCCGACCGCCATGAAGGAGCCGATGTTGAGGATGAGCAGCACCATCATCGTGGGGCGGATGCCCGGCAGCGTGATGTGCCAGGTCTGCTGCCAGCGGTTGGCGCCGTCGATCCGGGCCGCCTCGTAGAGCTGGTCGTCCACCGTCGTCAGCGCGGCGAGGTAGAGGATCGTGCCCCATCCGACGGTCTGCCAGACCTCCGAGCTCACGTAGATGGAGCGGAACCAGTCGGGCTGCTGCATGAACGCGATCGCGTCGCCGCCGAACGCCTCCACGACCTGGTTCACCGTGCCGCTCACGGCGGTGAGCTGGAGCACGAGGCCCGCGACGATGACGATCGACATGAAGTGCGGCAGGTACGAGATCGTCTGCACGATCTTCTTGAAGCGCCGCGAGCGCAGCTCGTTGAGCATGAGCGCGAGGACGATCGGCAGCGGGAAGCAGATCACCAGCGTCAGCAGGCCCAGGATCACGGTGTTCCCGAACACCTGCCAGAACTGCTGGTTGTGGATGAACATGTCGAAGTAGTAGAAGCCGACCCACTCGTCGCCCAGCGGGCTGCCGCCCGGGCGGAACCGGCGGAACGCGATGACGTTCCCGATCATCGGCACGTACTTGAAGATCAGGAAGAACAGCACCGGCAGGACGACGAACGAGTACAGCCGCCAGTCCTTGCGCAGCGCCTGGCGCCACGTGGTGCGCGTCCGCCGCCGCGGTTCGTCCCGCGGTGGTGGTGACGACGGTGCGTCGTCGATCGGTGGGACGGTCGTCACCATCCCTGCGGCCTGCGCCATGAGTCCCCCAGCCGTCACGTCGTCGTGCGGTCCGCCGGTCGCAACCTCGCGCCGACGATCCGAAAGTTTCGTCATTGAAAACGTTCTCCAACTGCGCCGAGAGTAGGGGGAGCCTTCGGTGATGGTCAAGCGCCCGGCCGATCACGGTCTGATCACGGCACCTGGAAACGTCGAGAGCACGCCCGACGTCGTGTACGGTCGAGCCGAAACTTGCGGTCGATCGATCGAGCGCTACGCCGCGCCATGACAGGACGGACGATGAGCACCCCCACACCGCAGGGCACGACGCCGACGATCGCCGAGATCGCCCGGGAGCTCGGAGTGTCCGCGCCCACGGTGTCCAAGGTGCTGAACGGCAGGACCGACGTCGCGCCGGCCACCCGCGACCGCGTGGAGGCCGCGCTGGAGCGCCACCGCTACCGGCGTCGCCGGGCGGCGACCCCACCGGTCGGCGCGGGACTCGTGGACCTCGTCTTCCACCGGGTGGGCTCGGCGTGGTCCACGGAGATCATCCGCGGCGTGGAGGACGCCGCCGCGGCCGCCGGGGTGAGCGTCATCCTGTCCGAGCTGGGCGGGAAGCACCGCCCGCCGTCCACCTGGCTCGAGACGACGCTCTCGCGCCCGCCGCTGGGCGTGCTGCTCGTCGCGGCCAGCCTCAGCTCCTCGCAGCGGCCGCGCCTCACCACGCGCGGCATCCCCTACGTCGTCATCGACACCGACGGCGAGCCCCCGCCCGACGTGCCCACGGTGGGGTCGGACAACTGGAGCGGGGGGCTCGCGGCGACGCGGCACCTGCTCGAGCTGGGGCACCGGCGCATCGCCGCGATCTCCGGCCCGGGCACCATGCTGTGCGCCCGCGCACGCCTCGACGGCTACCGCACGGCGCTCGAGGAGGCCGGGATCGGCTTCGACCCCGCGCTGGTGCGGTCGGGGAACTTCGAGGTGGAGTCCGGCTACCGCTCCGGCAGCGAGCTGCTCGACCTGCCCGAGCGCCCGACCGCCGTCTTCGCCGGGTCCGACATGCAGGGGATCGGGCTGCTCCGGGCGGCGCAGGAGCGCGGCATCTCCGTGCCGCGCGACCTGTCCGTCGTCGGGTACGACGACCTGCCCCTCGCGAACTGGACCACGCCCGCGCTCACCACCGTGCGCCAGCCGCTGGTCGAGATGGCGACCACGGCCACCCGGCTGCTGCTCGACCTCGCCCGCGGCGAGACGCCGATGGCCCGGCGGGTCAACCTCGCCACCGGCCTCGTCGTCCGGGAGTCCACCGCTCCCCCGCGAGATAGAGAACCCCGGTCGCCGAGATAGAGAAGCGAATTCCACGAGATAGAGAGGGGCGGACCGAAGCCGGCTTCGGTCCGCCCCTCTCTATCTCGTGCAATCCGCTTCTCTATCTCGGCGTCAGCGCTGGACGCGCGCGCTGCCGCCGCCGGCCAGCTTGGCGACCTCGGCGAGGGTCGCCGTCGTCGTGTCGCCGGGCGTGGTCATGGCGAGCGCGCCGTGCGCGGCGCCGTACTCGACGGCCTGCTGCAACGAGTCGAGCTCCATGAGGCCGTAGGCGAGGCCGGAGGCGAACGAGTCGCCGCCGCCCACGCGGTCGAAGATCTCCAGGTCGGCGCGGTGCGTGGCCTCGACGAAGCCCTCGGCGCGCGACCAGGCGATGGCGCCCCAGTCGTTGACGGACGCGGACTTCACGCCGCGCAGCGTCGTCGCGATGACCTGGAAGTTCGGGTAGGCCTCGGCGGCGGTGCCGATCATCGCGCGGAAGGCGCCGGTGTCGAGGTCGGTGAGGTTCTCGTCCACCCCCTCCACCTCGAAGCCGAGCGAGGCGGTGAAGTCCTCCTCGTTGCCGATCATCACGTCGACGTGGTGCGCCAGACGGCGGTTGACCTCGCGCGCCCGCTCGACGCCCCCGATGCCCTTCCACAGGGAGGGGCGGTAGTTGAGGTCGTACGACACGATCGTGCCGTGCTTCTTGGCCGCGGTCATGGCCGCCTCGGCGACGTCGGCGGCCGACTCGGACAGCGCGGCGAAGATGCCGCCGGTGTGCAGCCAGCGCACGCCGGAGCCGAACAGGGCGTCCCAGTCCACGTCGTCGGGCTTCATCTGCGCGATCGCGGTGTTTCCGCGGTCGCTGACGCCGACGGCACCGCGCACGCCGAAGCCGCGTTCGGTGAAGTTGAGGCCGTTGCGGACGCTGCGGCCGATGCCGTCGTACTCGCGCCACTGCACCCAGGAGGTGTCGAGGCCGCCGGTGAGCATGAAGTCCTCGACGAGGCGGCCGACCTCGTTGTCCGCGAGGGCGGTGACGATCGCGCCGCGGAGGCCGAACGCGCGGCGCAGGCCGCGGGCCACGTTGTACTCGCCGCCGCCCTCCCAGACGTCGAACGAGCGGGTGGTGCGCACGCGGCGGTCGCCCGGGTCGAGGCGCAGCATGACCTCGCCGAGCGCGACGGCGTCGTAGCGGCACTCGGCGGCCGGGCGGGTGGTGATGGACGGGTTGGTCATCGTGTCTCCTTGCAGGCTCTGCGGGCCGACTCAGGCGGGCTGCGCGAGGGTGACGGCCTCGGCGGTGCGGCGGGTGATCTCGGCCCAGTCCCCCTGGGCGACGAGGGACTTCTCGACCATCCACGAGCCGCCGACGGCGAGCACCGGGGCGAGGCCGAGGTAGTCGCCGAGGTTGGCGGCGCTCACGCCGCCCGTCGGCACGAACCGCAGGCCGGGGAACGGCGCGGAGAAGGCCTTGATCGCGGCGGGGCCGCCGACCACGGAGGCGGGGAAGAGCTTGACGACGTCGAGGCCGAGGTCGAGCGCGGCCATGATCTCGCTGGGCGTGGCGACGCCCGGCAGGACCGGCACGCCGTGCTCCTGGGCCCGGCGCACGACGGCGGCCGACAGCCCCGGCGACACGATGTAGCGCGCCCCCGCGTCGACGACGGCGTCGACCTGCTCGACGGTGGTGACGGTGCCCGCGCCCACGACGACGTCGGGCTGGGTCCGCGCGACGGCGCGGATCGCGTCGATGCCGCCGGCGGTGCGCAGGGTGATCTCGGCGACGGGGAGGCCGCCGGCGACGAGCGCGTCGGCGAGGCGGGCGCCCTCGTCGGCGCCGTCGACCACGACGACGGGCACGAGGCGGTGGGCGCCGAGGGCGGCGACGACGTCGCCGACCGGGGTCGAGGGGGAAGACATCCTGGCTCCGTTTCGCTATGGTGAACGCACGTTGTTCACTACGGAACACCATAGAGGACGAGCACCGATGACCCAACCCCCCAGCCCGCTCGGCAGCGTGGACAAGGCGCTGCTGACCCTCGACGCGCTCGCGCGCGCAGGCGCCGGCGGGGTCGCGCTGGCCGACCTCGCCGCCGAGGTGGGCGCGAACAAGTCGACGCTGCACCGCACCCTCGCGGCCCTGCGCCACCGCGGGTACGCCGACCAGCGGGCCGACGGCGCCTACACGCTGGGGGCGGCCGTGCTCTCGCTCGGCGCGGCGTACCTCGCCGAGGACAACCTGCCCGGCCTGCTGCGCCCGGCGCTCGAGGCGCTTCGCGACGAGGTCGACGAGCTCGTGCACCTCGGCGCCCTCGCCGGGCAGGAGGTCGTCTACCTCGACAAGGTCGAGCCGCAGCGCCCGCTGCGCGTGTGGTCCGCCGTCGGGCGGCGCATCCCCGTCGCGACGACGGCGCTGGGCCGGGCGCTCCTGGCCGCCACGCCGGACGGCGCACCGTCGCCCGGGCACGGCGGCGAGCCCGACGCCACCCCCGACGTCACCCCCGACGTCACGCTCCGGGCGGCCCTCGCCGCGGCGCGGGAGCGCGGGTACGCCACCGAGACCGAGGAGAACGAGCCCGGCATCGCGTGCGTCGCCGTCGCGCTGCTGCGCGCGGGCCGGCCGGTGGCGGCGGTCAGCATCACCGCGCCCGTCGAGCGCATGACCGGACCCGCCCGCGACGCCCGCGTGGCTGCGCTCCGCGACCTGCTGCCGCGGGTGCTCCCGACCGGCCTGACCGTTCCGGCGCCCTCGACGTAGCGATTCGTCGTCGTCCCCGTGTGGGACGACGACGAATCGCTACGTCGAGGTGGTCCGTGCCCGGCTCAGCGCGCCAGCCACCCGCCGTCGACGGGGATGATCGCGCCGTGCACGTAGTCCGACGCGGGCGAGGCGAGGTACAGCACCGCGCCGGCGATGTCCTCCGGCGTGGCCCAGCGGCCCGCGGGGATGCGGGCGAGGATCTCGGCGTTGCGGTCCTCGTCGGCGCGCAGCGCGCCCGTGTTGGCGGTGGCCACGTACCCGGGGGCGACGGCGTTGACGTTGACGCCGCGGCCGGCCCACTCGTTGGCGAGCGCCTTGGTCAGGCCCGCGAGCGCCGACTTCGACGCCGTGTAGCCCGGCACGTTGACGCCGCCCTGGAAGCTCAGCATCGACGCGGTGCCGATGATCTTGCCGTGCCCGCGGGCCAGCATGGCGCGACCGACCTCGCGCGAGAGGGTCCACGCGGACCGCAGGTTCACCTCGAGCACGTGGTCGAAGTCGGCGTCCGGGTGCTCGGCGGCCGGGGCGCGGCGGATGGTGCCGCCGTTGTTGACCAGCACGTCCACCTCGCGCTCGACGAGCGTCGCGGCGAGGGCGGCGACTGCGTCCCGGTCGGACAGGTCGGTCGCGACCGGGGTGAACCGGCGCCCGGCGGCCTCGACCGCGCGGCGGGTGTCCGAGTCGCCGTCGGGCATCGTCGTGCTGATGCCGATCACGTCGGCGCCCGCGCGGGCCAGGAGTGTCGCGATCGCGAGGCCGATGCCCTTGCTGGCGCCCGTCACGGCCGCGGTGCGGCCCTCGAGGCTGAACAGGCGCGCGACGGCGGGGTCGAGCCCGGGCGCCTGGGCGGTCGGGCGGTCGGTGGTGCTGGTGCTCACGTGTCTCGTTCCTTCGTCGGGCCCGGGGCGGGCGGGGCGCTGGGCCCTACCGGTCGCCCCCGAGCGCGTGGGTGATGTCGGCCGCCGTCTTGTGCAGGTCGTCCGCCATCGCGGCGAGCTGGCTCTCGGTGTGCTCGAGGGCGAGCGACGAGATCGACAGGCCGTAGTTGGAGTGGCCGGAGTGGTCGCGGACGGCGGTGCCGATGCACACCACGCCGGGCACGTTCTCCTCGCGGTCGAACGCGTACCCGTCGCGGCGGATGTCCGCCAGCTCCGCGCGCAGGTCCTCCAGCGTGGCCAGGCTGCGCGCCGTGCGGCGCGGCAGCCCGGCGCGGTTGACGAACCGCTCGACGGCGTCGTCGTCGAGCCGCGCCAGGATGGACTTGCCGATCGCGGACGTGTGCAGCGGGATCGACGCGCCGACGCGCGACGGCATGCGGTACGGCTTGTCCGAGTCGGTGCGGACCAGGTAGATGATCTCGTCGCCGCTGCGCACGCCGACGTGCACCGTGCACTGCACGCGGCGCACGAGGTCGTCGACGTACGGCTGGACGATCGTCGAGACGTCCACCCGGTCGTACGCCGCCCCGGCCAGGGACAGGATCTTCGGGCCGGGCACGTGCGTCCCGCCGTCGGCGACCCGGATGAAGTCCCGGTCGACGAGCGTGGCGAGGATGCGGTGCACCGTCGCCTTGGGCAGGTCCACCGCCGCCACGATCTCGCTGAAGCGCCCGTGCGTCATCGCCGCCTCGAGCACCAGCAGCGTCTTCTCGCTGGCCGTCGTCGCCTCGCTCATCGACCGTTCCTCCTCGTCCCTGCGCGTCCGCGCGTCCTCAGCGCATGGTCGCGACGTCGAACCCGTCCATGTCGTCGAACGCCTGGTTCTCGCCGGCCATCGCCCACACGAAGGAGTATGCGGCGGTGCCGACGCCGGAGTGCACCGACCAGCTGGGCGAGATGATCGCCTCGCGGTCCGCCACGACCATGTGCCGCGTCTCGGTGGGCTCGCCCAGCAGGTGCACGACGCGCGCCTCGGCCGGCAGGTCGAAGTACAGGTAGCACTCCGTGCGCCGGTCGTGGGTGTGCGCGGGCATCGTGTTCCACATGCTGCCCGGGTGCAGCGTCGTGACGCCCATGACCACCTGGCACGACCGCACGCCGTTCTCGTGGATGTACTGGTTGAGCGTGCGGCGGTTGGACGTGACCTGGTCGCCGAGCTCGCGCACGGTCCCCTGCCCGGGCTCGACGAGCGTGGTCGGGTACGCGGTGTGCGCCGGCGCGGAGAAGAGGTAGAACCGGGCGGGCCCGGCCTCCCCCGCCGCGTCGTCGGACGCGATCACGACGTCCGCCGCGCCGCGCCCGACGTACAGGCACGCGCCGTGCGCGAGGCGATGCTCCGTGCCGTCCACCGTGATCGTGCCCGGCCCGCCCACGTTGACGATGCCTGCCTCACGGTGGTCGAAGAACCGCTCCGAGCGGATCTCCGGGAAGCCCGGCAGGGTCAGCGGCGCGGACACCGGGCTGACGCCCCCCAGCACCACGCGGTCGTGGTGGGTGTAGACCGTGCGGACCTCGTCGTCGACGAACAGGTCGGGCACGAGGTAGCGGTCCCGCAGGTCCTGGGTGGTCATGCCCGGGATCTGCTCCGGGGCCGTGGCGTAGCGCTGTTCCATGGGAACCTCCGAATCGGTGGTGGACGGTGGGACGGGCGTGGGCGGTGCCGGCGGCGCGGTCAGGCGAGCCCGAGGAGCCCGGGCAGCCAGAGCGACAGGGCCGGCGTCATGGCCACGACCAGCAGCAGGAGCACCAGGGCCACGAAGAACGGCACCAGGCGCCGCATGACGCTCTCGATGGACATGCCCGACACCCTGGCACCGACGAACAGGACGGGCCCGACGGGCGGGGTGATCGTGCCGATGGACAGCGCGAGCACCATGAAGATCCCGAAGTGCACGGGATCCATGCCGAACGCCGTGACCACGGGCAGGAAGATCGGCGCGAAGATCAGCACGGCCGGCGTCGGGTCCATGAAGCACCCGATGACCAGCAGCAGCACCACGATGAGCACGATGAGCACGTACGGGTTGGTGCTGACGGTCAGCAGGGCGTCGGTCACGAGCTGCGGGATCTGCGCGAACGACATGACCCACGACATGACCGCGGACACCCCGACGAGGAACATGACGATCGCCGTCGTGCGGGCCGACTCGAGCAGGATGCCGGACAGGTCGCGCACCGAGATCGAGCGGTACACGAACGACAGGACCAGCGAGTAGATGACGGCGATGCACGACGCCTCGGTGGGCGTGAAGACGCCCGCCAGGATGCCGCCGATGACGATGACGATGAGCAGGAGCGCGGGCACGGCCTGCCCGGCGACCCTGAGCCTCGCCGGCCCCGACAGCTTCTCGGTCACGCGCAGCTCGGGCCGCTTGCGGGCGTACAGGTGCACGATGACCATGCAGACCGCGGCCCACAGGATGCCGGGCACGTAGCCGGCCACGAACAGCGCCGCGACGGACGTGCTCGACACGAGGGAGTACACGATCATCAGGTTGCTGGGCGGGATGATCATGCCGGACGGCGCGGACGCGATGTTGGTCGCGGCGGCGAAGTCCTTGGGGTACCCCTCCTTCGCCTGCAGCGGCCCCATCGTCGAGCCGACGGCGGCCACGGAGGCGACCGCCGAGCCGGAGACCGCCCCGAACATCGCGTTCGCCGCGACGTTGGTCTGGGCGAGCGACCCGGGGGCGCGGCCCACGAGCATCTTGGCGAAGTTGACGAGCCGCAGGGCGATCCCGCCGTTGTTCATGATCACGCCGGCGAGCACGAAGAACGGGATCGCCAGCAGGGAGAAGTTGTTGACGCCGCGGAACATCTGCTGCGCGGACGTGAGGAGCCCGTTCTCGAAGCCGAGCACGGTGATCGCGGCGAGCGCCGACGACGTGCCGACGGCCACGGAGATCGGGATCCCCAGCGCGAGGAGGGCGACGATCCCGACGATCAGGACCAGCCCGGCGATTGCTGCCACCTCCATGTGAGCCCCCTCAGACTGCGTCCGGCTCGCCGTCGGTCGTGGCGTTCTCCACGCCACGCACGACGGCCACCAGGTGGTAGACGGTGTAGAAGAGCACGAGCACGCCCGAGACCGGGAGCACCAGGTAGAGCCAGCCGACCATCAGCGGGAGGCTGGGCACGTCCTGGGTCCAGGTGAGCTGGGCGAGCTGCCAGCCGCCGTAGACGAGCACCAGCGCGGCGAACGCGAACGTCACGACCTGGCTGAGCACGGCGGCCGCGCGCTGCAGGCGCTCGGGCGCCCTGCGCACCAGGAAGTCGACGGCGATGTGCCCGCGCTCGCCGAACACGAGGGCGGTGCCGAAGAAGCTGAGCCACACGAACAGGTACTTGGCGAGCTCCTCGGACCACACGCTGGGCGCCGACAGCACCTGGCGGGTGAAGACCTGCCACGCCACGACCAGCACGAGCGCGCCCAGGAGCAGCACGCACAGCCAGCGCAGCACGACGTCGAGCCCGTTCTTGACGCGGGTCATCGCTCCTCCTCCGCCATCTGCTCCGCGACGGCGCGCGTGCGGTCGTAGAGCTCGCGCGACGTGGGCGTGGTGAGCTTCTCGTCGAGCAGCGGGGCGACGGCCTCGCGGAACGGCTCGACGTCGGGCGAGCTGAACTCGGCGCCCGCCTCCTCGGCGGCCTGCTGGCTCTCCGTCATGACCTCGGTCGTGAGGCGGCTCGACTCGTCGTAGGCCGCCTGGAGCTCCTCGAGGAACACGGCGCGGTCGGCCTCGGACATGGCGTCGAAGGTGGCCGGGTTGGTGATGAGGTAGTCCGGGATCATGAGGTGGTTCGTGTACGAGTAGTACGGCGCGACCTCGTCGTGCTTGAGGTTGCGGTAGATCGACTCGTTGTTCTCGCCGCCGTCGATGACGCCCGACTGGATGGCCGTGTACACCTCGCCCTGGCCCATGGGCGTGCCGACGCCGCCCATGAGGTCCATCATCCGGCTGTTGGTGTCGGTCTCCATGACGCGGATCTTGAGGCCGGCGAGGTCCTCGGGCGTCTCGATCGGGTGCGCCGACGTGTAGACGCTGCGCACGCCGGCGGAGAATCCCCCCAGCACGCGGATGTTCTGCTCCTCGAGCGAGGAGTACAGGTCACCGGTGATCGCGGGGTCGTTGAGCACGGCCTCCTGGTGCGCCTGCGAGTCGTAGACGTACGGCATGTTCAGCGCCACGAAGTCCGCGTTGATGTTCTCCAGCAGCGACCCGGCGACCAGCGCGAGGTCCACCGCGCCGGACTGCACCAGCTCCACGGTGTCCTTCTGCGCGCCGAGCGTCTCGTTCGGGTACACCTCCACCGAGTAGCGGCCGTCGGTCCGCTCCGCGAGCCGCTCCCCCAGGTGGGTCATCGCCACCGCCTCGGGCTGGTCGGCGTTCTGGTTGAACGCCACCTTGAAGACCCGGTCCGCCTCCGGTGCGCCCGCGCCGTCGGACGCCGCGCCCCCCGCCGTCGCGGTCGTGAACCCCGCGCCGCAGGCGGTCAGCGTCACCGCCACGAGCGCCGCAGCCCCTGCTGCGGCCAGCTGTCTGAGCCTCATCGCCCCCTCCTTCTGCTCCTCGTCGAGCGAGGCACCCCCGGTGCCTCATGGTCCGTCACACGGAACTCAGTTCTGCAGTACGGAACCAGTTGCCGGGGCTGCCTGTCAAACCGCGGGCCCGACGGAGGCCTCGCGGCCGCGAGGCGGGCACGATGGACCCATGAGCATCCGCAGCCCTCAGGACGTCCTGTTCATCGGCGGCTCCGGCGTCATCAGCGCCGCGAGCGTCACCCGCGCCGCCGCGCTCGGGCACCGCGTCACGGTCCTCAACCGCGGCACCTCGACGACGCGGCCGCTGCCGCCGGAGGTCGAGACGCTCGTGGCCGACGTGACCGACGACGACGCCGTCGACGCCGCCCTCGCGGGCCGGGAGTTCGACGTCGTCGCGCAGTTCCGCGCGTTCCGGCCGGACCACGTGGCGCACGACGTCGAGCGCTTCACCGGACGGGTCGGCCAGTACGTCTTCGTCTCCTCCGCGTCGGCCTACCAGACGCCGCCGGAGCGCCTGCCCGTCACGGAGTCCACGCCGCTGCGCAACCCCTTCTGGCAGTACTCGCGGGACAAGATCGCCGGCGAGGACGTCCTCGTGCGGGCCTGGCGCGACCGCGGCTTCCCGGCGACGATCGTGCGCCCGTCGCACACCTACGACCGCACGCTGCTGCCCACCACGGGCGGCTGGACCGACGTCGCCCGGCTGCGCGCCGGGAAGCCCGTCGTCGTGCACGGCGACGGCACCTCGCTGTGGACGCTGACCCACACGGAGGACTTCGCGGTCGGGTTCGTGGGCCTGCTCGGCCACCCCGCCGCCGTGGGCGACGCGTTCCAGATCATGGGGACGCACGCCCCGACGTGGGACCAGGTCTACCGCTGGCTCGCGGCCGCCGCGGGCGTCGACGAGCCCGAGCTCGTGCACGTCGCGTCCGAGACGATCGCCCGCGCGCTGCCCGACGTCGGGCCCGGGCTGCTGGGCGACAAGGCCCACTCGATGGTGTTCGACTGCGCCAAGCTGTGCGCCCTGGTGCCCGAGTTCGGCACGACGATCACCTACGACCAGGCCGCCGTCGAGCAGATCGCCTGGCACGACGCGCACCCGGAGGCGCAGCAGGTGGACGACGCCCTCGACGCCGCGTTCGACCGCCTGGTCGCGCACGCGCGCGCCGTCTGACGCCCGGGCACCGGCACCGGCGCGGGCACCCCGGCACGTACCCTGCCGGGGTGACCCGCTCCCCCTCCCCGCTCGTCCTGCTCGACCTCGACGGCACGCTCACCGACTCCGCCCCCGGCATCGTCGCGGGCATCCGCCACGCCTACGGCGCCCTCGGGCTACCCGTCCCCGACGACGCCACGCTGCGCTCGTTCGTCGGCCCGCCGATCACCGACACGTTCCCCGCGCACGGCGTCCCCGCCGACCGCGTGGACGCTGCGGTGCGCGCGTACCGCGAGGCGTACGCCGCCGGCGGCATGTACGACAACCGGGTGTTCGACGGCATCCCCGAGGTGCTGCGCGCGCTGCGGGCCGCCGGCTGCACGCTCGCCGTCGCGACGTCCAAGCCCGAGGTGTACGCGAAGCCCATCTGCGACCGGTACGGGATCACGGAGCTGGTCGACGGCGTATTCGGAGCCCCGCTCGACGAGGGCACGTCGACCAAGGCCACGGTGATCGCCCAGGCCCTCGCGTCCCTCGGCCGCACCTCCCCCGCCGACCCGGCCGAGGGACCGGCGCTCATGGTCGGCGACCGCGAGCACGACGTGCACGGCGCCGCCGAGCACGGCATCCGCTGCGTCGGCGTCACCTGGGGGTACGCCGCGCCCGGCGAGCTCGCCGACGCCGGTGCCGTCGCGCTGGTGGACGACGTCGCCGACCTCACCGACGCCGTCCTGTCCCGGCTCTCCTGAGAGTCGTCAGTCGCGGAGCAGGGGCAGCAGCTGCTCGCCCTGGCGGCGGATCTCCTCCAGGTACGGGGTGTCGGAGAGCACGAAGTGCGTGACACCGAGGTCCTGGTAGCGGCGCAGGGACTTCGCGACGTCGGACGGCGAGCCCACGAGCCACGTGGTCCCGGCGCCGCCGCCGCCGGCCCGGGCGGGGGCGGTGTACAGGTTCTCGTCGAGCACTTCGCCGCGGGCGGCGAGGTCGAGCAGGCGCTGCTGCCCCACGGCGACGGGCCGGTCCGCCGCTCGATGATCGGCGTCACGGTGGTCGGCGTCGCGCCGCCACCCCTGCGCCCCGGACGACGCGGCGAGCTGCGCCACCTTGGCCTCGGCGTCGCGCCAGGCCTCGTCGGTGGTGTCGCGGACGAAGGTGGTGACGCGCAGCCCGAACTGCAGCGGCGCGTGCTCCCGGCCGACCCGCTCGCTCAGCGCGCGCAGCCGGTCGATCCGCTCGGCGACGCCGTCCAGCGGCTCGCCCCAGAAGAGCTGCACGTCGGCCTCGGCGGCCGCCACCTCCTCCGCCTCCGGCGACGCGCCGCCGAAGTAGAGCGTCGGGTGCGCGCGCCCTTCGCGGACCACCGGCTTGAGGGGCAGCGAGGCCGTGTCCGCCCGGTAGTGCTCGCCCTCGTACGTCACGGCGTCCTGCGTCCACAGCCGGCGCACCAGCTGCAGGAACTCGCGGGTCCGCCCGTACCGCGCCGCCCGGTCGGTGACCGTGTCGCCGTACTGCGCGACGCCGTCCTGCCCGGACACGATGTTGATCCGGACGCGCCCGCCGGTGAGGTGGTCGAGCGTGGCGGCCGCCGACGCCAGGTGCGCCGGCTGCCAGTAGCCGGGCCGGATCGCGACCAGCGGGTTGAACGTCGTGGTGCGGGCGGCGAGCGCCGCCGCGACGGTGAAGGTGTCCGGGCGGCCCCAGCCGGTGCCGAGCAGCGCGCCGTCCCAGCCGTGCTCCTCGAGCGCGCGGGCTTGCTCGGTGAGCGTGTCCAGGCTGTTGTGGTCCGCCGTGACGACGTCGCCGCGGTGGCCGGCGCGCACCTGGTTGGGGATGTACCAGAGGACGTCGGCGCTCATGCCCCCACCCCCGCGGTCGCCAGCTCGACGGCCTCGACCGACACGCCCGACGACGAGTAGCGGCTCGCCGGCCGCTCCAGCCCGTAGTGCTCGCGCAGCGTGGTGCCCTCGTAGGCGGTGCGGAACAGGCCGCGCGCCTGAAGGATCGGCACGACGTGCGCCGTGAACTCCTCCAGCCCGCGCGGCAGCACGGCGGGCATGATGTTGAAGCCGTCCGCCGCCTCGGCGTCGTACCAGTCCTGGAGGGCGTCGGCGACCTGCTCGGGCGTGCCGGCCAGCGTGCGGTGCCCGCGACCGCCGCCCAGGCGGCCGATCAGCTCGCGGACGGTCAGCCGCTCGCGCCGCGCGAGCTCCACGATCAGCGTGTACCGGCTCTTGGCGCCCTCGATCTCGTCCTCGTCGGGCAGGTCGGCGGGCAGCTGCCGGTCCAGCGGGAGGTCGTCGGGGTCGACGCGCAGGGTCGCGGCGAGCTGGCGGCGCGCGTACTCGGGCACGATGAGCTCGTCGAGCTCACGCTCGGCCGCGAGGGCCTCGGCCTCCGTCGACCCGAGCACGGGGACGAGGCCCGGCAGGATCTTGATCCCGTCGGCGTCGCGGCCGACCGCGACGGTCCGGGCCTTGAGGTCGGCGTAGAACGCCCGGGCGTCGTCGAGCGTCTGGTGCGCGGTGAAGACCGCCTCGGCGTACCGCGCCGCGAGCCCCTTGCCGTCCTCCGACGACCCGGCCTGCACGATGAGCGGTCGTGCCTGCGGCGTCCTCGGGGTGGTGAGCGCGCCCGCGACGGAGAAGTGCTCGCCGACGTGCCGGGCCGCGTGGATCTTCGCCGCGTCCGCCCAGACGCCCTGCTCCTTGTCGCCGAGCACGGCGTCGTCGTCCCACGAGTCCCAGAGCTTGGCCGCGACGTCGAGGAACTCCGCGGCGCGCTCGTAGCGCACGGCGTGCGCGGGCTGGTCGTCGAGGCCGAAGTTGCGCGCGATGTCGGGCCCGGCCGTCGTCACGACGTTCCACCCGGCGCGGCCGCCCGAGACGATGTCGATCGACGCGAACCGCCGGGCCAGGTTGTACGGGGAGTTGTAGGTGGTGGACGCCGTCGCGATGAGCCCGATGCGCTCCGTGACGGCCGCCAGCGCGGTGAGCACGATCAGCGGGTCCAACGACCCGGCGGGGCGGCGTCCGACGTCGCTGCGCAGGCCGGGGCCGTCGGCGAAGAAGACGGAGTCGAGCAGCCCCTCCTCCGCCGTGCGGGCCAGCCGCTGCAGGTAGGCGATGTTGGTGGACGTGTGCTCCGGGGAGCTCTCCGGCAGCCGCCACGACGCCTCGTGGTGGCCGGTGCTCATGAGGAACGCGTTGAGGTGGAACGGTCCGGGGCGGTGGCCGTCGCGGCCGGCGGTGCGGGTCATGCGGTCACGTCCTTCCGCTCGACGCCGAGGGCGTCGAGCAGCTCGGTGCGGATGGCGGCGAAGCGGGGATCGGCGGCGTCCCGCGCCCCGTCGAGGTCGATGCGGCGCTCGACGGCGATGCGGCCGCGGTCGAGGACGACGACGCGGTCGGCGAGCACGATCGCCTCGTCGACGTCGTGCGTCACGAGCAGCACCGCGGGCCGGTGCCGGTCGTACAGGTCGCGCAGCAGCTCGTGCATGCGGATACGGGTGAGGGCGTCGAGCGCGCCGAACGGCTCGTCGGCCAGCAGCAGCTGGGGCGAGCGCACGAGCGAGCGGGCCAGCGACACGCGCTGCTGCTCGCCGCCGGACAGCTCGTTCGGCCACGCCCGCTCCCGGCCGGCCAGGCCGACCTCGGCGAGCGCGGCCCGGCCCGCGTCGCGGGCGTCCCGGCGGCCCACGCCGTCCAGGCCCAGCACCACGTTGTCGAGGACCCGCGCCCACGGCAGCAGCCGGGAGTCCTGGAACACGACGGACACCTGGTCGGGCACGCGCACCTCGCCGACGCCCGCGACGCCGTGGTCCAGACCCGCGAGCGCCCGCAGCAGCGTCGACTTGCCCGAGCCGCTGCGGCCCAGGATCGCGACGAACTCCCCCAGCGCGAGCTCCAGGTCGAGGTCGTCGAGCACCCGCTCCTCGCCGTACGCGCGCACCAGGCCGCGCACGGCGACGGCGGGCGCCCCGGCGACGACGTCCGTGCCGGTCGCGACCGGCGTGGCGCTCAGTCCTCCAGCGTGCGTCGCCATGCGAGCGCCCTCCTCTGCAGCAACCGGACGGCGGCGTCGGCGGTGAACCCGAGGACGCCGTAGACCACGAGGCCGACGATGATGACCTCGGTCTGGCCGTAGGTGCGGGCGAGCTCCATCATGTAGCCGATGCCCGCGGTGGCGTTGACCTGCTCGACGACGACCAGCGACAGCAGGGAGCCCGTGACGGCGAACCGCAGGCCGAGCAGGAAGCCGGGCAGCGCGCCCGGCAGCACCACGCGACGCACGAACTGCGGCCGGCCCAGCCGCACCGTCTCGGCCAGCTCGACGTAGCGGGAGTCGATGGAGCGCAGCCCGTTGTGCGTGTGCACGTAGATCGGGATGAACACCCCGAGCGCGATGGTGATGACCTTCATCGGCTCGCCGATGCCGAACCACAGGATGAGCAGCGGCAGCAGGGCGAGGTTCGGGATGGCCCGCTTGACCTGGATCGGGCCGTCGAGCAGCGCGTCGCCCACCCGGCTCAGGCCGGAGGCGAGCGCCAGCACGACGCCCGCCGCGACGCCCCACGCCAGGCCGAGGGCCGCGCGGGTCAGCGAGACGCCCAGGTTCTCCTGCAGGTCGCCCTTGGCGATCAGGTCGCCGGCGGTCGTGACGACGGTCCACGGGGCGCTGAGCACCCGCTGGTCGATGAGGCCGGTGGCGGAGCCGGCCACCCACACGCCGACCAGGACGACGACGCCGAGCAGCCCGGCCGCGGGGATCGGGCGGCCCAGCCCGAGCCGCCGACCGGCGGGGCGGACGTCGGGCCGTGCCTGGGGCCGGACGCCGGCGATCTGTGCCGCGCCCGGAGACGTGCGGGGCGCGGTGCCCGCCCTGGTGATGGTGCCGACGGCGGTCATCGGTCGTCCTCCGCCCCGCCCTGGGCCTCGACGCCGGCGGTCTGCGCCGCGACGAACCGCTGGTCGAAGAGGTCGGCGGCGTCGAGCGGGTCCTCGCCCAGCTCCTCGGCGAGCAGGTCGACCGTCTCCTGCGTGCGGGCGATGCCGTCGGTGAGGTCGGCAGGGATGTCGGGCACGGCCGCGTGGTCCGTGAGGTACTGGGCGTCCTCCTCGGTCAGGCCCTCGTGCTCGACGTAGTACCCCTGCTTCCACTCCTCGGGGTGCGCGGCGACCCACACCTTCGCCTTGGCCCACACCTCGACGTACTCGTCGAGGGCGGCGGCCTTGGCCGGGTCCTCGAGCACGGCCTTCGGCGCGTACAGGTGGCCGGCGTCGTCGCGCAGGCCGTGCTTGACCGACTGCGCGCCGTCGGCCTCGTACTTGGTGAGGTAGCGGAACAGCTGCGTGCCGCCCAGCGGGGCGACGTCGACCTCTCCCGCTGCCAGCGCGGTGGAGTACACGTCGCCGGTGCTGGGCAGCTCGACGAGCTCCACGTCGTCCTGGGTGAGGCCGGCCGCGGCCAGCGCCTTGAGCACCAGCGCGCCCTGCGCCTGGCCGGGGCTGAACGCGATCCGCTTGCCGGCCAGGTCGTCGAGGGAGCCGAGCGCGATGCCGGGCCGCCCGGCGAGCTCGTAGATCGGCGCCTCCTGCCAGTTCTCCCGGTACTGGGTCGCGATGATCGACACCGGTACGCCGGTCCACGTCGCGTGGATGGGCGGGATGTCAGCCACGGCGCCGACGTCGAGCGACTCGGCGCGGAACGCCTCGATGGTCTGCGGGCCGCCGGACAGGTTGGCCCACTCCAGGTCGAACGAGAAGTCGTGCTCGATCTCGTCGCCGGCCAGCTCGAGCGCGACCTCGGTGGTCGGGTCGCCGACGACGAGCGTCGTGCCGTCCGGCACCGCGGACGGCAGCGGGTCGGAGGCGGCGAGCGTGCCGCCCGGGCCGTCCGCGGCGGCGTCGGCGACGCAGCCGGCGGTGCCGAGCAGTCCGACGAGGCCGACGACGGCGGCTGCCGTCCGTCGGGCACCGCGGGCGCGGCGGAAGGGGATCGTTCGGGGCATGGCGGGGTCCTCTCGGGGCGTGCGGGGGTACGCCACGTCACCCGACCGCGCGACGGCGGACGGGGCGGTGGTCTCGAGCGGGTTCTGCTGCCGGGAAGGCGGAGGCGACGGCGTGCGTCGGGTCAGCGGCGACAGCGGCGACAGGGCCGACAGCCCCGGCGGGCGCACGGCTCGACGGCCCCCGCGGCGCGGGTGCCCGGGGACCGGAGTCCGTTCGTGTCGGCGTGCATGGCGGGGAAGGTAGGCGCCGCGCAAGCCCCGCGCGAGAGTTCCTCGGAAAGTCTCACGATGCGGGACCAGAATTCAAGACGTCGCCCCCGACGCCCGCGGGCACGACGAAGGCCCCGGACCCTGTGAGGGGGTCCGGGGCCTTCGTCGTCGACCGTCAGGTCGGTGGGCTCAGCGAGTCACTCCGCGCCGGCCTGCATCTGCCCGGTCGGGGGCAGGTCGTGCACCGAGACGCCGGTGGGGGCGTCGAGCGCCGCCGCCGCGCCGACCGTGACCGGCCCGCGCTCGTGCTCGCTCTTGGGGACCCCGCGGAAGCTGAACTCCCCGAGGATGCCCTCGCCCGCGCCGTCGACCAGCACGAGGTCGCCGGCCTTGAGCTCGCCGAACAGGATCTTCTCGGACAACGTGTCCTCGATCTCCCGCTGGATCGCCCGCTTCAGCGGACGGGCGCCGAGCACCGGGTCGTAGCCCTTCTCCGCCAGCAGGTTCTTCGCGGCGGGCGTGAGCTCGATGGCCATGTCCCGGTCGCGCAGACGCTTGTCCAGCTTGGCGATCTCCAGGTCGACGATCTCGATGATCTCGTCCTGCGAGAGCTGCGGGAAGACCACCACGTCGTCGACGCGGTTGAGGAACTCCGGCCGGAAGTGCTGCTTGAGCTCCTCGTTGACCTTCGCCTTCATGCGCTCGTAGGAGGTCACCAGGTCGCCGCCGGCGTTGAAGCCGGTCTGGACGCCCTTGGCGATGTCCCGCGTGCCGAGGTTGGTGGTCATGATGATCACGGTGTTCTTGAAGTCGACCACCCGGCCCTGCGAGTCGGTCAGGCGACCGTCCTCGAGCACCTGCAGCAGCGAGTTGAAGATGTCCGCGTGGGCCTTCTCGACCTCGTCGAACAGGACCACCGAGAACGGCTTGCGCCGCACCTTCTCCGTGAGCTGGCCGCCCTCGTCGTAACCGACGTACCCGGGGGGCGAGCCGAACAGCCGCGACACGGTGTGCTTCTCCGAGAACTCGGACATGTCGAGCTGGATCAGCGCGTCCTCGTCCCCGAAGAGGAACTCGGCGAGCGCCTTGGCCAGCTCCGTCTTCCCGACGCCCGTGGGGCCGGCGAAGATGAACGAGCCACCGGGTCGCTTCGGGTCCTTGAGCCCGGCACGCGTGCGACGGATCGCCTGGGACAGCGCCTTGATGGCCGTGTTCTGCCCGACGACGCGCTTGTGCAGCTCGTCCTCCATGTGCAGGAGCTTGCTGGACTCCTCCTCGGTAAGCTTGACGACCGGGATGCCGGTCGACATCGCCAGCACCTCGGCGATGAGCTCGTCGTCGACCTCCGCGACGGAGTCGAGGTCGCCCGACTTCCAGGCCTTCTCCTTGTCGGCGCGCTGGGCGGTGAGCTGCTTCTCCTTGTCCCGCAGCCCGGCGGCCTTCTCGAAGTCCTGCTCGTCGATCGCCGACTCCTTGTCCCGGCGCGCCTCCGCGATCTCCTCGTCCAGGGCCTTGAGCTCCGGCGGCGCCGTCATGCGGCGGATGCGCAGGCGCGCGCCCGCCTCGTCGATCAGGTCGATCGCCTTGTCCGGCAGGTACCGGTCGTTGATGTACCGGTCGGCGAGCTGCGCGGCGGAGACCAGCGCGGAGTCCGTGATGGACACGCGGTGGTGCGCCTCGTAGCGGTCGCGCAGACCCTTGAGGATCTCGATGGCGTGCTCGAGCGACGGCTCGTTGACCTGGATCGGCTGGAAGCGGCGCTCCAGGGCCGGGTCCTTCTCGACGTACTTGCGGTACTCGTCGAGCGTCGTGGCGCCGATCGTCTGCAGCTCGCCGCGGGCCAGCATCGGCTTGAGGATGCTCGCCGCGTCGATCGCGCCCTCGGCGGCGCCCGCCCCGACGAGGGTGTGGATCTCGTCGATGAACAGGATGATGTCGCCGCGGGTGCGGATCTCCTTGAGCACCTTCTTGAGGCGCTCCTCGAAGTCACCGCGGTAGCGGGAGCCGGCGACCAGGGCGCCGAGGTCCAGCGTGTAGAGCTGCTTGTCCTTCAGCGTCTCCGGCACGTCGCCGCGCACGATGTCCTGGGCGAGGCCCTCGACGACGGCCGTCTTGCCGACGCCCGGCTCGCCGATCAGCACCGGGTTGTTCTTGGTGCGGCGGCTCAGCACCTGCATGACGCGCTCGATCTCCGTCGAGCGGCCGATGACCGGGTCGAGCTTGCCCTCGCGCGCGGCCTGGGTGAGGTTGCGGCCGAACTGGTCGAGGACGGCGGAGCCGGACGGCTGCCCCTCCTGCGGGCCGCCGGCGGCCACGGGCTCCTTGCCCTGGTAGCCGCTCAGCAGCTGGATGACCTGCTGGCGCACCTTGTTCAGGTCGGCGCCCATCTTCGTGAGGACCTGGGCGGCGACGCCCTCGCCCTCGCGGATGAGGCCGAGCAGGATGTGCTCGGTGCCGATGTAGTTGTGACCGAGCTGCAGCGCCTCGCGGAGCGACAGCTCCAGCACCTTCTTGGCGCGCGGCGTGAACGGGATGTGCCCGCTCGGGGCCTGCTGGCCCTCGCCGATGATCTCGGTGACCTGGGTGCGGACGCCGTCGAGCGAGATCCCCAGCGACTCCAGGGCCTTCGCGGCGACGCCCTCACCCTCGTGGATGAGTCCGAGCAGGATGTGCTCGGTGCCGATGTAGTTGTGGTTGAGCATCCTTGCCTCTTCCTGAGCAAGGACGACCACCCGACGGGCTCGGTCGGTGAATCTCTCGAACATGTGCTGCTCCCTCACGAGCGGCGTTACCTGCACCCCGTCGGATTGACGGCTACAGCCTGACCGCTACGACTCTATGCGCTCCCAACTCGCCGACACCCCTCGGTAAGCCCATGTTCGCCAGGGGCGTGACGGCGTGCCGGATTGCCAGCCGCGGGCGAGGCGGTCCAGGCTCGGGGAAAGGCGGTCGCCGCCGCGGAGGTCGCCGCAGAGGTTCCACCCAGGGGGTACCGATGGACGAGATCGAGCAGCAGCCTGGAGCCACGGGCGGGGCGGGCCACGACGCGGGCCGGCGGGCCTGGAACGGTGACGACGCGCGGCTGGCGCAGTTCTCCGGCGTCCTCGGCGAGGTGCACGACCCGCTGACCTGGGGCCTCGACCTGGAGGACCAGTCGCTCACCGGGCCCGCCGACTCCGACGACCCGACGTCCGAGCGGTTCGTGCGCGCCTACCGGTCGTTCACGGGTGAGGCGCTGGAGGTCGAGACCCTGCGCACCCGGGTCGCGGACGCCGACGTCGAGGACGTCGTCCGTGCCGCGTGCAGCGGCGCCCTCGCCGCACCCCTGCACGCCGACATCGCCGCGCCTGTCGAGGCCGCGCCGTCCGACGGCGGGGACGAGGCCGCGGCGGACGACGGGTCGGACTTCGCGGACTCGTTCCAGGACTACCGCAGCGCCATGCGGGCCCTCGTCGCCGAGGTCGACGAGGCCCCGCTGACGACGGGGACGTTCGTCGTGGACGGCGACGACGCGGGCTGCGTGCGCGTCACCGCCCGCGAGACCACCGCCGTGTACGTGGCGGCGGCCGACCGCGCCCTCGTGGTCACGGGCCCCGCCGACCTCGTCGACCGGGTGGCGGTCGTGACCCGGCCCGTCGACGCCCTCCTGTCGGGCCGACGTCGTGCTGACGGCGGCGCGTGATCGACGTCCCGTGACCTCGCCCTGACGGGCGACGACGCCCGACCTATGCTGCAAGCCAGGGCCGTCCCGCGGGTCGTGGCGGGGGCGGCGGACGCACGACGAGAGAGTCGGGGTGGCCGATGCGCGGCATCGTGGTCGGGGTCAACGGTTCGGTCGAGTCGGACGAGGCGCTGGACTGGGCGCTGCGGGAGGCCGCCGCGGCCGCCGTGCCGCTCACGCTGGTCATGGTCGACGCGGGCGCCGGGAAGGGCGCCGACGCCGCCGCGCACGAGGCGGCGCTCGCCCCGGTGCGCGAGGAGGCGCAGGGGCTGCTCGACGCGGCCCGCGCCCGCACGGGGGTCGACGTCGACGGGACGGTCTCGGCCCTCCCCGGCCCGGCGGCCGACCGGCTGCTCGAGCTCGGCGCCGACGCCGACATGCTGGTCCTCGGCCGCCGCCGGCGGGGCCGGCTCGGCCGGGCCGTGCTGGGCTCGGTGTCGACGACGGTCGTGGAGCACGCCGTCGTCCCCGTCACGGTGGTGCGCCACGGCAACCCCGACGGCGCCCCGGAGGACGACGTGCCCGCCGAGGCGGCGCCGCGCATCGTCGTCGGCGTCGACACGTCCGCCCCGAGCGTCGCCGCGCTGCGGCACGCGTGCCAGGTCGCGGGCCGCACGGGGGCGTCGATCGACGCCGTCTTCGCGTGGCAGATCACGACGCTGGCCCCGCTGCCGGGGTCGTGGGGCTGGGCGCCGCCCGTCGACGACTACGAGAAGTTCGCGGCCGACTCGCTCGCCGAGGCGGTACGGGCGGCCGGCGTGACGCTGCCGCCCGAGCGGCTGACCCGCCGGGTGGTGCACGGCCAGGCCGCCAAGCAGCTCGTGCTCGCGGCGCAGGGCGCCGAGCGGCTCGTCGTCGGGGCGCGCGGCCTCGGCGGCTTCGACCGGCTGCTGCTCGGCTCGGTCAGCCGGCAGGTGCTCGACTTCGCGCCCTGCCCCGTCACCGTCGTCCGCGGCTGACCGCCGTACCCGCCCTCGTCAGGCGAGCGCCTGCCCGAGGTCGGCGACCAGGTCCTCGACGTCCTCGATCCCGACGGACAGGCGGACGAGGTCGTCGGGCACCTCGAGCGACGTGCCCGCGACCGAGCCGTGCGTCATGCGCCCCGGGTGCTCGACCAGGGACTCCACCCCGCCCAGGGACTCCGCGAGCGTGAACACCTGCGTGCGCGCGCACACGTCGAGAGCCTTCGCCTCGCTGCCCGCCCGGAACGACACCATGCCGCCGAACCCGGTCATCTGGCGGGCGGCGACGTCGTGCCCCGGGTGCGACGCGAGGCCCGGGTAGAGCACCTCGGTCACGGCCGGGTGGTCGACGAGGAAGGCCGCGACCGCGGCCGCGTTGGCCTGGTGGCGGTCCATCCGGACCGCGAGCGTCTTGAGCCCGCGCAGGGTCAGCCACGCGTCGAACGGTCCCGCGACGGCCCCCGACGAGTTCTGGTGGAAGCCGACGGCGCCCGCCACGTCCGTGCCGCCCGCGGGCGACTCGAGCCCGCCCGGCAGCACCGCGCCCGCCGCGACGACGAGCGCTCCCCCGACGACGTCGCTGTGCCCGCCGATGTACTTGGTCGTCGAGTGCACGACGACGTCCGCGCCGAGCGCGAGCGGCTGCTGCAAGTACGGGGTGGCGAAGGTGTTGTCGACGACGAGCAGCGCGCCGGCGTCCCGCGCGACGCCGGCGAGCGCAGCGACGTCGCTGATGCCGAGCAGCGGGTTGGTCGGCGTCTCGACCCACAGCACCCTGGTCTCGGGCCGGACCGCGGCCCGGACCGCCTCGACGTCGGACAGGTCGACCGGGGTGTGCGCGATCCCCCACGGCCCGAAGACCCGAGCGATCAGCCGGTACGTGCCGCCGTACGCGTCGTCGGGCACGATCACGTGGTCGCCCGGGCGCAGCACCGCGCGCAGCAGTGTGTCCTCCGCCGCCAGGCCGGAGGCGAACGCGAAGCCCTGCGCCGGGTCCAGGCCCCCGGACTCCGCCGCCGCGAGCGCCTCCTCCAGCGCGGTGCGCGTCGGGTTGGCGGAGCGGGAGTACTCGTACCCGCCGCGCAGGCCGCCCACGCCGTCCTGCTTGTACGTGGAGACCTGGTGGATCGGCGGCACGACGGCGCCCGTCGTCGGGTCCGGGTCCTGGCCCGCGTGGATGGCGCGGGTCGAGAAGCCGGTGCGGGTCCAGTCGTTGTGCTCGCTGTTGCTCACCCGGTCAGACTACGCACGAGCGTGGTCACCGGCCCGCGACGAACCCGAGGAGGTCGTGGCGGGTGAGGACGCCGACGGGGTCGCCGTCCTCGACGACGAGCAGCGCGTCGGCGTCGGTGAGCGCGGCGCGCACGGCCTCCACGCCCTCGCCGGCGCCGATGAGCGGCAGGCGGGCCTCCATGTGCGCGTCGACACGGTCGGCGAGGGTGGCGCGGCCGGAGAACACGGCGTCGAGCAGCGCGCGCTCGGTGACCGACCCCGCGACCTCGCCGATCTTCACGGGCGGCTCCGCCCCGACGACGGGCATCTGCGAGACGCCGTACTCCCGCAGGATCTCGATGGCGTCGCGCACCGTCTCGCTGGGATGGGTGTGCACCAGGTCGGGCAGCCGCCCGTCCTTGGCCCGCAGGACGTCGCCCGCGGTGACGCCCTCCTCGTCGGGCAGGAACCCGTACGACCGCATCCACGTGTCGGAGAAGATCTTCGACAGGTAGCCGCGACCGCCGTCGGGCAGCAGGACGACGATCACGGCCTCCGCCGCCGCCGCCGCGTCCTCGTCCTCGAGCCGGCGCGCGAGCCGCAGCGCCGCCTCCACCGCCATCCCGCACGACCCGCCCACGAGCAGGCCCTCCTCGCGCGCGAGCCGGCGCGTCATGGCGAAGGAGTCCGCGTCGGTGACGGCGATGACCTCGTCCGGCACGGTCGGGTCGTAGGCGCCCGGCCAGAAGTCCTCGCCGACGCCCTCCACCAGGTACGGCCGGCCGTCGCCGCCGGAGTAGACCGAGCCCGCCGGGTCGGCGCCGACGACCCGCACGGGGCCGCCGTCGGCCCGCTCCGCCGAGACCTCCTTGAGGTAGCGGCCGGTGCCGGTGATCGTGCCGCCCGTGCCGACGCCCGCGACGAAGTGGGTCACGCGGCCGTCGGTGTCCGTCCATACCTCGGGCCCGGTGGACTCGTAGTGCGACAGCGGGCCGTTCGGGTTGGCGTACTGGTTCGGCTTCCAGGCCCCGTCGATCTCCTGCACGAGCCGGTCGGAGACCGAGTAGTAGGAGTCGGGGTGGTCGGGCGGGACGGCGGTCGGCGTCACGACGACGCGCGCGCCGTACGCCCGTAGCACGTCGCGCTTGTCCTCGCTCACCTTGTCCGGGCAGACGAAGACGCAGTCGTAGCCCTTCCGCTGCGCGACGAGCGCGAGGCCCACGCCGGTGTTGCCCGACGTCGGCTCGACGATCGTGCCGCCGGGCCGCAGCTCCCCGGACGCCTCCGCCGCCTCGACCATCTTCAGCGCGATGCGGTCCTTGACCGACCCGCCGGGGTTCACGTACTCGACCTTGGCGAGGATCGTCGCGCTGAGGCCGTCCGTGACACGGGTGAGCCGCACGAGCGGGGTGTGCCCGACGAGCTCCGAGATGTGCTCCGCGTATCTCATGAGCCGATCATGCCCCTCTGTGGGGCTTTCACCACCGGTCCCGCGTGGTGCCGCGGAACGCCACGACGAGCACCCGCACCGCGAGCACGGTGCCGACGAAGCCCAGCGCGGCGCCGAGCACCGTGAACCACGGCAGCTGCGGAGCGAGCATCGGCCCGCCGTCGGCGACGAACAGCACCACCGCGCCGACGACGGCGCCCACGGCCACGAGGGTCATGATGACCTGCTGCACCAGGCCGGACAGGAACGCCCGGTCGGCGGGGTCGGAGAACGCGCGCACGGTGACGGTGAACCGTCCCTCCTCCAGGTCCCGGACGAGGCGGGTCACGCGGCGGGGCAGCCGCTCCAGCTCGGGCGCGAAGCCGAGGAGCTGCTGCGTGGCCTTCCGGCGCACGGCCTCCGGCGTGACGAGCCGGTGCAGCAGGGGTCGGCCGTGGTCGCGGGCGCCGGCCACCAGGTCGTAGCCGGGACTGAGCAGGTCGAGCGTGCCCTCCAGCGACGCGAAGGTGCGGAACGCGGCCGCGACCTGCGGCGGCACCGCCATGCCGGCCGACGTCACGACCCGGACCAGGCCGGCGAACGCCGCGCCCGCCCCCGCTCCCGCCCGGAACCGGAGCACCAGCCGGCCGACCTCGCGCTCGAGGCGGCGCGCGTCGAGCCCGGGCGGCGCGTCGAGCAGCTCGAGCAGGGCGTCGGTGGCGGCGATCGCGTCGTCGCCGTCGATCGCCAGCAGCAGCGCGCCGAGGGCGATGCGCTCGGGCTCGCCGAGCCTCCCGACCGACCCCATGTCGAGCAGGCCGAGGCCACCGTCGGCCAGCACGAGCACGTTGCCCGGGTGCAGGTCGGCGTGGAACGTGCCCGCCACGAGCAGCTGGTCGAGCGCGGCGCGCAGCAGCCGGTCGGCGAGCGCGGCGCGCGCCCTGTCGTCGAGCCCGGCCAGCACCTCCCGGGCCTGGCCGACCGGCGTGCCGTCCAGGCGCTCCAGCACCAGCAGCGTGTCGCTCGACGGCCCGTCGACCACCTGCGGCACCACGACCAGCGCGCCCGACGACGCGCCGTCGTGCGTCACGACGTCCAGCGCGGTGCGCAGGGCGCGCGTGTTCTCCGCCTCGACGGCGTAGTCGAGCTCCTCGCGCAGCGACGCGGCGAAGCCGTCGGCCAGCGCGACGACGCCGAGGCTGCGGCCCCACGCCGTGTCCCGCTCGAGGCGCCGGGCGAGCCGGCCGAGGATCGCGAGGTCGACGGCGACCTGCTCGCGGGCGCCCGGGCGCAGCACCTTCACCACCACGTCGCGTCCGTCGAGCAGGCGAGCGGCGTGCACCTGCCCTACCGACGCGGAGGCGAGCGGCTGCGGGTCGAAGGACCCGAAGACCTCCGCCACGGGGCGCCCGAGCGACCGCTCGACGACGGCCTCCACCTGGTCCCACGGCGCCGGCGGCACGTCGCTCTGCAGCGTCGCGAGGGTCTCGGTGACGGCGTCGGGCAGCAGGTCGCGCCGGGTGGAGAGCATCTGGCCGAACTTCACGAACGTGACGCCCGCGTCGGACAGGGTGTCGCGCAGCCCGACCGCGAGGCGGCGGACGTCCGATCGCGACGTCGCGCCGTCGCGCCGGTTCCGGCCGAACGCGCCGCCGAGGCCGTGCCGGACGCCGATCGCCACGACCTGCGCGTACCGGCGCGTCTCGCGGCGCCCCTGCCGCAGCCGCCGGGCGGCGCGCCAGGGGGTGGGCAGCGTGCCCGTGGGCACCAGCAGCTCCAGCACGAGCAGCACGCACAGGCCCAGCACGAACGCCCAGCAGAAGACGAGGACGATCCCGACGAGAGCGACCCACGGGTCGACCTCCAGCGCGCCGTCGCCGCTCCACCAGCCCGCCGCTCGCAGCCCGCTGGTGAGCGCCGCCGACGCGACCGAGATCGCCACCAGCGAGACGAGCCCTGCCCTGACCCAGCCGACCGGCGCGCCCATCACCCGCCGCGCCGTCCAGGCGAGCAGCGCCAGCATCGCCACCGTCGACACGAACGCGAAGATCGCGCCCACCACGCCGCCTACCGCGTCCATGACCGCCCCGCCGTCACCCGCACCATGGCGCCCACTCTTCCGGACCCGGCCCCGGCCCGTCGTGCCGAACATGCGGTGGCGCACGTTCTCATGGCGGAGGACGTGCGCCGCTGCATGGTCGACATCGGGGCGGGTCAGGCGCGGGTGGCCCAGGTGGCGAGGGTGAGGGCGACGGCGTCCTCGGCGAGCGCGGCGGGCAGGTCCGGCCAGCCGCGGCGCGCGACGGCGCCGCGCCACGCCGCCCCCGCGCCGGTGCCGACGACGCCTCCCGCCGCCCCGGCGACGATCGCCGCCACGACCGACGGCGCCGGGGCGTGGTGCCGGAGCGCCAGCAGCAGCCCGCCGGTGGCGCC
>JADHZE010000020.1 GCA_026934365.1 Isoptericola sp. QY 916
GTGGTGACGGCCGCCGGCCTGCCGGCGGGCGCGGCCGCCCCTCCGGGCGGCCCGGAGGGTTCGCGTCCGGCCGTCGAGGGCTGGACGCGCCCGGTGCCGGGGGACGTCGCGCACCCTTTCGACCCGCCCGCCGAGGAGTGGGGAGCCGGCCACCGCGGCGCTGACCTCGCTGCCGGGGTCGGCGAGGAGGTGCGGTCCCCCGGCGCCGGGGTGGTGTCGTTCGCCGGGCAGGTCGCGGGCAAGCCCGTCGTGGTGGTCGAGCACCCCGGCGGGCTGCGCTCCACGTTCGAGCCGGTCACCGCCGTCGCGCGCCGCGGGGACGCGGTGGCCGCCGGCGGGGTCGTCGGCACGCTCGCCGCTGTGCCGGGCCACTGCGCGCCCGCCGGGTGCCTGCACTGGGGCGTCCTGCGCGGCGAGCTGTACCTCGACCCGCTCGCTCTGCTCGGCGAGGCGCCGCCCGTCGTGCTGCTGCCGGGCGCACCCGCCCGGGCGGCGGCGTGACGTCGCCCGGGCCGCCGGCCCCCTCACCGGTGCACCCCGCACGGTCAGCCCTCGCGGGCCCCCGGCCCCGGGACCTGCAGCACGCCGTCCACGCGCCGGACGACGCCCCAGGGGTCGTCGTCGCGCAGCGGGGGCGGCAGCCGGTGCTGCGGCGCGTCCTGGTACGCCACCGGTCGCAGCCACCGCCGGGTGGCTGTCGCGCCCACGGACGTGTGCTGGGACGTCGTCGCGGGGTACGGCCCGCCGTGGTGCTGCGCCCAGGAGACCGCGACGCCGGTGGGCCACCCGTCGAACAGCACCCGGCCCGCGACGGCGCGGCAGGCCCGCACCAGCGCGTCGACGTCCTCGGCGTCCTCGGCGTGGACGGTGGCCGTGAGGCTGCCCGGCAGGGCCGCCAGCAGCGCGGCGAGCTCCGCACGGTCGGCGTAGCGCACGAGCACCGTGAGCGGCCCGAAGGTCTCCTCGAGCAGGGCCTGCGGCGCGGCGAGCACCGTCGCGACGTCGGCGTCCACCACCAGCGGCCCGACAGGAGCGGGCGCCGCGTCGGTGCCCGTCCCGCCCGACGGGTGCCCCGTCAGCAGCCGCACCCCGGCGGTGCCGAGCACCTGCGCCGCGCGGGCGTCGAACCCCGCCCGGATCCCCGGGGTGAGCATCTCCCCCGGCTCCGGGGGCACCGCCGCGACGAGGGCCGCGTCGAACTCCGGGGAGGCCGGGACGGCCACGAGCCCCGGCTTGGTGCAGAACTGCCCCGCCCCCAGGGTGAACGACGCGGCGAGGCCCGCGGCGAGGTCCGCACCGCGGGCGGCGAGCGCCCCGGGCGTCACGACCACCGGGTTGAGGCTGCCCAGCTCGCCGTGGAAGGGGATCGGGTCCGGACGGCGCGCGGCCCGGTCGAAGAGCGCCCGCCCGCCCGGCACGGAGCCGGTGAACCCGACGGCGCGCACCGCCGGGTGCTCCACGAGCGCCGTCCCCGTCTCGAACCCCTCCACGAGCGCGAACAGCCCCGGGGGCGCGCCGGCCCCCTCGAGGGCGGACCTCACCACCTCCGCCGTGGCCCGCGACAGCTCCGGGTGCCCCGGGTGCGCCTTGACGACCACCGCGTTCCCGACGGCGAGCGCCGAGGCCGTGTCGCCGCCCGCGACCGAGAACGCGAACGGGAAGTTCGACGCCGCGAACACGGCCACCACCCCGAGCGGCACCAGCATCCGGCGCAGGTCGGGCACCGGCGGTACCCCGGCCGGGTCGGGGTGGTCGATCGTCACCTCCAGGCAGGAACCCTCCAGCGCCACGGCGGCGAAGAGCCGCAGCTGGGCGGTCGTGCGGGCGAGCTCGCCCGCCAGCCGGGCCTCGGGCAGGTGGGACTCTCGCCCCGCCAGCGGGAGGAGCGCCGGGGCGGCGGCGTCCAGCGCGTCGGCGACCGCCCGCAGCCACCTCGCCCGGGTGCGCGGGTCGGACTCCGCCGCGGCATCGGCCGCGCGCCCAGCCGACCGCAGGACGTCGTCGAGCGCCGCGGCGGTCGTCTGGCCACCGGTCGTGTCACCGGTCATGTCTCCCCTCACATCCATGCCGTCGACCCGTCGGGGCGACGGGGCACGCGACGCTCCCAATGCACCCAGTCGTCGTCGCGCAGGGCGTCCTCGTCGATCGTCACGCCCCAGCCAGGACGCTCGGGCCGCAGCTCGAGGTGCCCGTCCACGGGCTCGTAGGGATCGGGGCACCACGACACCGCGTCCGGCTTGTACTCCAGGATCGAGAAGTTGGTCGTGGCGGCGGCGAAGTGCACGTTCGCCGCGGTCGCGAGCGGGCCGAGGGGGTTGTGCGGCGCGACGGGCACGTAACGGGTCTCCGCGAGCGCGGCGATCTTGAGCATCGTCGTGAGCCCGCCCACCACGCAGATGTCGGGCTGCACGATGTCGGCCCCCTGCGCCGCGAGGAGCGCGTCGAACTCGTGGGTCGAGTACAGCGACTCCCCCGTCGCCAGCGGCACCGGCATCTGCTCGCGCACCCGCGCCCACGCCGGGACGTGCTCGGGGCGCAGGGGCTCCTCGAGGAAGAGCGGCTCCGAGGGCGCGAGCGCGCGGCCCAGCTCGACGGCCTGGTGCGGCTCCCAGAGGCAGGCGTGCGCGTCGAACGCGAACTCCCAGTCGTCGGGGTGCGCCTCGCGGACCTCGCGGAAGTACTCCCCGGTCTCGCGGGCGAGCGCGCCGAAGCGACGCCGGTGGAGGTCGCCCCGGTAGGGGCTGAGCTTGAACGCCGTGAACCCGTGCGACGCGTGCAGCGCCCGGGTGCGGTCCACCAGCTCGGTCACGTCGGGCGCGGAGTACAGCCCCGCGTAGACGCGGACGCGGTCCCGCACCGCCCCGCCGATGAGCCGGTAGACCGGGAGCCCCGCCGCGTGGCCCGCGACGTCCCAGAGGGCGTGGTCGATCGCCGAGATCGCGGCCAGGCCGAGGGCACCGGGCGGGAACCGGGAGGACTGCCGCAGCAGCTCGTTGACGAAGGACACCCGGGTGGCGTCCACGCCGCGCACCTGGTCGGCCAGGTACTCCAGCAGCGGCGGGAACGCGAGGTCAGGGCCGTGGTTGTACACCTCCGACCAGCCGACGACACCGCCGGCCGTCGTGATCTTCACCAGGACCCGCGGCCGGTCGCCGACCCGCTGGAGGAACGTCTCGAGGCGGTCGATCCGCAGGTCCGTGCCGTTCGGGCCCGTCATGCCACCCGCTCCTCGCCGGCGGGCGCGGCCCAGGCGGCGACCGCCTCCCGCACCTCGCGCCGCGCGGCCTCGTCGAGCACGTGGCTGGGCGGCCGCACCGAGCGGTCGCAGAGCCCCGCCAGGTGCATGGCCTCCTTGACGACGGACACGTTGTCGGCGGACCCGTGCCGGGCCCGCAGCGCCTCGAAGGCCCGGATCTGCCGCGACACCCGCGCCACGGTCGCGCCGTCCCCGGCGCGCAGGGCCTCCAGCAGGGCGAAGGAGACCTCGGGCGCGACGTTGACCAGCCCGGAGGTGAAGCCGCGGGCGCCCGCCTGCCAGTAGGCCGGCGCCCAGGACTCGGCCAGGCCCGCGATCCACAGCAGGTCGTGCCCGGCGTCGTCCCGCACCGCGGCGAAGTGCACCGGGTCGGGTACCGAGTACTTCAGGCCGACGACGTTCGGGGCACGGCGCACCAGCTCCGCCACGTGGCGGCCCGCGACGGCCGTCGTGCTCACGTACGGCAGGACCGCGAGCTCCGGCACCGCGGCGGCGACCGTCGCGTTGTAGTCGACCCACCCGTCGGGCGACAGGTACGGGACCACGGGCTGGTGAATCATCACCGCCTGCGCCCCGTGCGCCGCCGCGTGGCGTGCGTCGGCGACCGCGGTCTCGAGGTCGAGGCCCACGCCGGCGACCACCACCGTGTCGGGCCGGCGGGCCCCGGCGACCACCTCCAGGACGCGGCGGCGCTCGGCGGGCGCGAGGGCGTAGAACTCGCCGGTGTTGCCGTTCGGCGTGAGCACGGTGACGCCGGCGTCGAGCAGGCGGTCGGCGAGCAGGGCGGTGCGCTCGGTGTCCACCCGGCCCTGCGGGTCGTACGGCACGACGGGGATGCCCACCACCGTGGCCAGGCGGTCGCGCAGGTCGGTCGGGTCGGTCGGGTCGGTCGGATCGGTCAGGTCGGTCAGGTCGGTCAGGTCGGTCAGGTCGGGCATGGTCATCGACGGGACTCCTCGGGGACGGTGTCCTCGACCTGGTCGAGGGTGGTGACGGGCTTGATGCGGACCCAGAAGGCGTAGACGGCCGCGCTGACGAGGCAGCTCACGGCCGCGAAGACCATGGGGCCGAGGTACGACCCGGTCGCGGTGAGGAACAGGCCGATCGCGATCGGGCTCACCAGGTTGCCGAGCTGGGAACCGAAGTTCTGGAAGCCGGCGATCGAGCCGACCTGGTCCGGGTGCTCCGCGACCTCGGCCGGGAGGCTGAGGATGGCGGCACCGGCGAACGAGTGGGCCGCGCTGGAGAGCGTGAGCACGACCATGAGCAGCACGTTGCTCTCGATGAACGGGCTGAACCCGATGCTCGCGCTGAGCACCAGGCCCGCGATGATGGGGATCTTGCGGGCCCGGTTCGTGGAGATCCCCGCCGCGAGCATCCGGTCGGAGACGATGCCGCCGAGCACGGTCGACCCGATCGCGATGACGGCCGGGAGAGCGCCGACCATGCCGAAGTCCGCCTCCGAGAACCCGCGGTCGTCGAGCAGGTAGCTCGGGTACCAGGTGAGGAAGAACGCGCCCGCGAGCGAGCGGAAGACGTAGCCGGTGGTGAGCGCCCACACCTGGCCGTTGCGCACGAGCCCCCGCCAGGACACGGCCGGCCGCTCGTCCGCGGCCTCCACCATCTCGCCCTGGTCGGAGCGGATGTGGCGCAGCTCCTCCTCCGACACGCGGGGGTGCTTCTCCGGCGCGCGGTAGATCGCGAGCCAGCCGACGATCCACATCAGGCCCACGACGCCGATGAGCACGAAGGCGCTGCGCCAGCCCGCGAAGACCGCGAGCGCCGTGACGAGCGGCACCGACAGCGCCGTGCCGATCTGCTGCCCCATGTCGAACAGGCTCGACGCGAAGGCCCGCTCACGGCGCGGGAACCACTTCGAGACGACCTTGACGTTCGCCGGCTGCACCGGTGCCTCGCCGATGCCCAGCCCGAGCCGGAACACGATAACGCTCCCCACGCCGGTCGCGAGCGCGGTGAGGGCCGTCCAGACCGACCACCAGCCCACGGCGATCGGGTAGATCACCCGCGGGCCGAACTTGTCGAGCAGCCAGCCGGACGGGATCTGGAAGAGCGCGTAGGTCCAGAAGAAGCTGGACAGCAGCACGCCCTGGACGGCCGGGCTGATGTGGAACTCGTCGGACATGAAGGGCATGGCCACGCTGAGGGCCGCCCGGTCCAGGTAGGCGATCGTCAGGCCGAGGGCCGAGAACCCGACGATCGACCAGCGCATCCGGCTGCGTCGCCGGGCGCCCGCGGCGGCCGGAGCCGCGTCGGGGCGCGTGTCATGATGAAGCATCGTCGCTCCTTGGGGTGGCGGTGGCGCTCCGGTCGGAGCGCCCTGATGAGGGGCACGGGCCGGGATCTTGGCGGAGAACGGCCCGTGCCTCGGCGCCGACCGTCGGCGGTCGGCACGTCTGGTGCGGTCAGTGGTTCGGGTCAGTGGTTCGGGTCATTGCGGGTCATTCAGGTCACTGCGGCGCCGGCGCGATGTCGTGCTTCGGGAGCCGGTCGAGGAACGCCGCGACGTGGCCCCGGACCAGGTCCGCGGCCTCCTCCGCTCGTCCCTCCTGGGCGGCGCGCAGGATCTCGTCGTGCTCCGCCGCCTCCGTCTCCCACGACGCGCGGTGCGCCCAGGCCGCGACCGACACGAGCGACGTCTGGTCGCGCAGCCCGTCGAGAGAGGCCACGAGCAACGGGTTGCCGCAGCCGCCGTACAACGCGCGGTGGAACTCGCGGTTCGCGGCGCTGCGCGCCACGCCCCCCTCGGCCTCCCGCGCCCGCTCGAGGGCACGCTCGGCGGCAGACATGCGGCCCCCGGCGGCGACCGTGCGGCGGACGGCCTCCGGCTCGAGCAGCAGGCGCATGTCGTACACCGCCGCGGCGTCCTCGTACGACATCTCGCGCACCGTCGCGCCCAGGTACGGGCGGATGACGACGAGCCCGGTCCCCTCGAGGGTCTTGAGCGCCTCGCGCACCGGCGTCTTGGACACGCCCAGCTCGCGCGCGAGGTCCGTCTCGACCAACGGGCTCCCTGCCGCCAGGTCGCCGGAGAGGATCGCTCCCTTGATGATCTCCAGCACGTGGGCGGTGCGGGAGGGTGCGACCACCTGTGCCTGCAGCGGCGCCATCCTGACCTCCTGTCTCGTATCTCATATATGAGATACGAGAGAGCGTAGGGGTGCGGCGGACGACCTGGCAAGTCCCGTCCGGTCCGTGGTGCGCGCCGGCGGTCGTGGGCACGAGGGGCCCGCCGTCACGCGCGCGGGAACGCCTGCACGAACACCTTCCGCAGCCGCTCGTCGTCCACGTGGGTGTACCGCTGCGTGGTGCCGAGGTCGGAGTGCCCCAGCACCTCCTGGACGGACCGCAGGTCCGAGCCGCCCTGCAGCAGGTGCGTCGCCGCGGAGTGCCGCAGCGCGTGCGGGGCGACGTCCTCCACGCCCGCCCGGGCCGCGAGCTGGTGCACCGCGTCGCGGACCTGTCGCTGCCCCCAGCGGCCACCGCGCGCCCCCAGGAGGAGCGCGGCCCCGGACGTCGGCTGCAGCAGAGCCGGCCGGCCGTGCGCCAGCCACTCGGACACCGCGCGCGCCGCCGGGACGCCGAACGGCACCACCCGCTCCTTGCCGCCCTTGCCGAGCACCCGCACGAGACGGTCCGTGAGGTCGACGGCAGGCACGTCCACCTGCACCAGCTCGCCGACGCGGATGCCGCTGCCGTACAGGAGCTCGGACGCGGCCCACGCGCGCAGGGCCGCGGGGCGATCCTCCGGCTCCGCGGCGTGCGCGACCTCGCGGGCGGTGTCGAGCAGCGTCGCGGCCGCCTCCGCGCTCAGCACCGTCGGCAGGGTCCGCGACACCTTCGGGCTCGCCAACCGCGCCGTCGGGTCCGTCTGCACCAGCCCCACGCGGTACGCCCACCGCAGGAAGGTCCGCGCCGCGGCGCCGCGACGGGCGATCGTCGCCCGGGCCAGGCCGCGCTCGGCCTGCGCGGCGAGCCAGCCGCGCAGCACGACCACGTCGACCCCCGGCAGGCCGTCGACCCCGTGCCGCACCGCGTACCGCAGGAGCGACCCGACGTCGGCACGGTACGCACGACGCGTGTGCGCCGAGTGCCCGCGCTGGACCTCGAGATACTCGTCGAAACGCGCCAGCGCCCCCGCGAGCGGCGCCGGCAGCGGCGGCAGGTCCGGATCGGTGTCCATCCAGGTCAGTGTGCCCCTGAGCCGTCTCAGGACGGGTGAGGCGCCGCGCGTGTCGAGGTCGTCCACCGGTGCGACACCCCTCGTGCGCCCCCCCCTGGCGGACGACCTCTCGCACCGGCCCGCCGCCTCAGCCGTTCGACGTCGTCCTGCCCGCCCCGCCGTCGGCGCGGCGGACCCGGCGCCACCGGCCGGCCTCCTGGGCGGCGAGCCCGTGCAGCTCGAGTGCACCGAGACCGGCGAGCAGCTCGCCCGGGGCGAGGCCGGCCACCCGTGCCAGCGCGTCCAGGGCGGTCGCGCCCCGTGCCGGCAGCGCGTCCCACACCTGGCGCGCGCGCTCGCCGAGGGCCTCGACCTCCGCCGGGGTGCGCCGGCGCAACAGCGCACCGGCGGCGCGCCCCGGTACAGGAGCCCCCTCGTGCGGGGCCGGCGCCGCCTCGCCGTCGTACGGACCGGCGAGCTCGGCCACCTCGGCGGCGTCCGTCACGCAGACCGCCGCCCCGTCCCGCAGGAGCGCGTGGCACCCAGTCGAGGTCCCCGACGTCACCGGGCCGGGCACGGCACCGAGGGGGCGCAGCAGTCGCGTCGCGTGCCGTGCCGTCGACAGCGCCCCCGACCGCCAGGCGGCCTCCACCACGACGGTCGCGCACGACACGGCGGCGATGATCCGGTTGCGGGCGAGGAAGCGCCGCTTGAACGGTGCCGACCCGGGCGGGACCTCGCTCACCACCGCACCCGCGCCGTCCGCCAGGCGTCGCAGGAGATCCTGGTTGCCCGGCGGGTAGAAGCGGTCCACGCCGCCGGCGAGCACCGCCAGGGTGGCAGCCCCGCCGGCGACCGCACCGCGATGGGCCGCGGCGTCGATCCCGTACGCCCCGCCCGACACGACGGCGAAGCCGCGGTCGGCGACACCGGCCGCCAGGTCCGCCGCCACGTGGTCCCCGTAGGCGCTCGACGCCCGCGCCCCGACGAGCGCGACCGACCGCTCCGTCAGCGCGGCGAGATCGGCGTCGCCGCGCACCCACAGGGCGAAGGGCTCTTCCGGGCCCAGCGCGGCGAGCCGGGCCGGCCAGCGTGCGTCCCCGGGCACCAGCAGCGTGCCGCCGAGCCGTTCGAGGACCCGCAGCTCCCGCCGCGGGTCGAGCCGCTCGAGCCGTGGCGCCCACCGGGCGACCCCCTCCATGAGCCGGTCGGCCGCGACCTCGCTGCCCAGCGGCTCGACCGCGGCCCCCCGTAGGGCGCGCGCCGGGTCGCGGACCGCGTCGACGACCCACTCCAGCGCCGCCGGGGCCCCGAGGTGCGTGACGAGGGCGCCCGCCACCGCGTCGGCCGGCTCGGCCAACCGGCTCCACGCGGCGCGGGCGAGCACCGGGTCGTGCGCCGCGAAGGGCAGCCCTCCGGCGCCGAGCGACCGCGTCGCGGTCGGTCTCGGTTCCGCGGCCGGCCCCACGACCGGCCCCACGACCGCCCCCACGACTGGCTCCACTGCCGGCTCACGCATGGCTCCCCCTCGTGCGCATCGTCACGGCCGTGGAGACGTCGTCGACCGTCGGTGCGGCGCGCCCCGCGAGGTCGGCGTGCGTCCACGCGATCCGCAGCACTCGGTCGGCCCCGCGCAGGCTGAGCACCCCCCGGTCGACCATCTGCTCGATCGGCTGCAGCACCCCCGGTGCTCGTGACCGCTCCCGCAACCACCGCCCGGGCACCTCCGCGTTCGTGGTCCAGGGTGTCCCGGCCAGCCGCTCGCGGGCGGCGGCCCGCGCCTGGGCGACCCGGGCCCCGACCACCGCCGACGACTCCCCCTCCGACCGTGCCGTCCGTTCCGCCCGCGTCACGGGCAGGACCTCCACCTGAAGGTCGACGCGGTCGAGCAACGGCCCCGACAGACGACCGAAGTACCGGCGCTTCGCCATGGGCGTGCAGGAGCAGTCCAGCCCTTTGTTCACCGACGCCATCCCGCACGGGCAGGGGTTCGCCGCCAGCACCAGCTGGAAGCGTGCCGGGTAGCGGGCGGCTCCCCCGGAGCGGTGCAGCACCAGCTCCCCCTGCTCGAGCGGCTGGCGCAGCGTCTCCAGCACGCGGGACGGGAACTCGGGGGCCTCGTCGATTGAGGTTGATTTACACACGACCTCGTAAGTGAGCCCCGGCAAGCGTTGCAGCGCTTCCGGGGCATGGCCGGGAAGTAGGCCCGACGTGCAGAACAATACCCAAACTGTCCGCGCCACGGAGCCTGTCGGCTACCTCGTGGCCGAGCGGCGCCCGTGGACGAGCAATCCGCACTGGATCATCGGTGACGATTGGTCTCGCTACTGCGAAACCCGGGCAGAGGCCGAAGAGGTGGCCGAGCGCTGGCGCACTCATGGTCACGGCATCCCCGGGGACATCGGCGTCCTTGCGCTCGTACCCGTGGCGGGTGACGCACGGTGACCCTGACCGCGCACGCGCCGACGCGCGACATCCTGACCAGCCTCGCCCGTGGAGGCTGGGGCGAGCTCTCCGGGTCTGAGCACAAGGGCACACGCGCCATGCTCCGTGCCCTGGTGGACCTGCTCCCCTACGGCTCCGGGGAAGGGCTTGTGACGGCCTCCCAGATTGCCGACGTGTCCGGCTATTCCGAGCGCTGGGTGAGGTCGCGCCTGACGGAACTCGAGGCGCGCGGGCTGATCCTCTGGCGTCGTGGCGGTGTCGTCGCGGGCAAGTGCGTGCCGTCGCACGTCCGGATCGTCAAGGGCAGCGTGCTGGCCCTCCTGAGGCTTGCCCGATCCGCGAAGGACGCCGCCATTGAGGCGCGCCGCGCGGTGACGCGACGCCGGGTTGAGGGCCTGACGTTCGTCATGGGCAAGCGCCGCCACTCGTCCATCCGGAAGTCGCTGCAAGCCTCCTCCCCCTCACGGGGAAGTCTCCCGACGCTTCCCCGTCATGGCCTTTCATCCGTTTCTGAATGCGGCCACGGCGAGCCGCGAGGCTCCGCCTACTGCGCCCTCTGCCGCCGTGGCATCCCTGCCTGACCAACCAACAACAAGGAGCAGCCATATGAGCACCCACCAGACCCGGACGTTTACTGACGAGGTCAACGCTGCGTTCATCCACCTCGACGAGATCATGAGCAGCGCCGTCCGCGAGATCACGTTTGCCAGCCTCAACTCCGGCGTCATCGACCGCGACGCCGCCCAGCACGCCTCGGACAGGATCGTGAGGCGCGCGGAGAAGGCCTACGAGCGCATCCTTGCCGACGTGCCGGCGCACCTCGCCGCCCGCCAGCTCGCAGCCGTCCTCGCGGAACTCACGGTCTCCACCACTAAGACGTGGGTTGTTGCCACCCACGTCGCCATCAGCTCAGCACGGAAGGACGACGAGTGAGCAGCCACCGCCTCAACCCAGACTCGCGGCCCGTCCTGTGGACCATCGCGACGGGCACCACCATCGTCTTCCTCGCGTCTTTTGCCCTGTCATCCGTCGCGCTCTACGACGTCGCCGGCTGGGCACACGTGCCCCACGGGCTCGCGTGGGCCGTCCCGGTCATGCTTGACGTTGCGCTCGTTGTCTACAGCCTCTCCGCGCTCGTCAGGCGAGCTCGCGGACGGTCAGCATGGTTCTCATGGTGCCTCCTCGGCGCCTTCACACTGGTCTCGCTTCTGGGCAATGCTGCGCACTCGCTGGGTATCCCCCAACCCGCGCAGCCCCTCGTCGGAACGGTCGTCGTGGCACTCGCCCCCGTCGCCGCACTTGCTGCGCTCGAGAACCTAGCCGGGCTGATCATCGCCAGGCCCGACGCTCGAGTGGCCCCTGCAACGGGAGAGCCGAGCACCGAGCACTCTGCCGTGATCCTCGAACTGCACACAGCGGAGGCCGAGGAGCTGGACATCCTGGGGACGCTCGAAAGTACCCATCCACGGACCAAGCGCACCCGAGAGAACCTAGCCACGATCTTGAATATGCAGCGCCGTGGCGCACGCCAGCATGAAATCGCCGACGCCCTAGGCATGTCCACCACGCTCGTCAAGACCGCGCTACGTGACATGCAAGCGGTCGGTCTAGTACGGGGACGCTCTCGCGGTTAGTCCCAGAACGCGCGAAGAGCTGTCCGGCGCGACTCCTCCGCCTCCACCCGGTTGAAATGGCCGGACGAAACACGGTAGATGACGTCGATACCGTACTTATTCAGCAATGCAACGTGCTCGTCGACAGGACGAGCTGGGAAAAGTCCCGCAACACGGTGCGGCCGATGCTTGACGCTGGGCGCATAGTGGAGGAGTTGGGCAATGACCTGCCGAACGGACGCCGTGTCAGAGGAACTCTTTGCCTCAATGAGCTCGTGGGAGCCGTTGATCTGGACCTGAAGGTCCGTGACCCCTGCCTTCGTGTATTCGCGACCATACTGAGCGTCGGAACCGAGAGTCGCGGCATATGTGCGGACTAGCGCGTTCTCTCCCCTCCTGACGAATCGTTCGCCAGCCTCTACCGTGTAAACCAGTTCTCCGACCTGCGCGTCCTCGATGTCTTTGAGGTCGACCTTGTCATCGTTCTCGAGCAACTCGTCTACGAGCCTGTCGCTTGCGTCGAGAACGTCGGGTGCGAGCGATGGATGCACGTCTAGGAGTGCGTCCAGGAGTCGCGCGCCCCGGATATCGTCGTACACGGCCATGGACTGGAAATGATTCGCAGGATTCAGGCCGAGAGGTTGGTTGATGAAAGCGTACGGTAGCTCTAGTTCAGCGAAGTAGGTCAAACTATAGATATGTGAATATGCACCCTTTTCCGGATGCTCAACCCAGATCTCCTTCGCGAACGCTTCGTTCTCGAAGCGGTATCCCACAACGCCGATCGCCCATCCTGCACCTTGGCCAGTGAAGACGACAACATCGCCTTCGTTAACGCGCATGATCTTCTGGCGGTTCGCCTCGTACGTGCCCCAAAAATGGACTTTCCCGCTCGGATGCCGTGCAAGAAGTTCGGTTCGCTGCTCCGAAGTTAGCGCCGCAGCCAGGACGGGGTCACCAATGTCCACGTACTTTTCCAGTGTTTGCTGGAGGTTTATTCGTCCATCTTTTGCACCGCGGGAAGGGTGAACAAGCACTGTAGTCACTCGACAGCTCCTTGGTCGGGCCGAAGTTTCGTGTACTTCGTCGCGTTCCCGCGCGAAAGATCACGCGGATACCGCGTCTCGTTCTCATCGATCTTCTGAAGAGCGGCGTGGATCAGATCGACGTTCATGACATCCGCTAGTCGTACGAGGTAACTGAAGACGTCAGCCATCTCGCTCTCAACGCGTCCGCGGTAGTCAGGATCATGACGCATCGCTTTACCGACCTCCTGGTCAGTCGACCACTGGAGCTCTGCGAGCAACTCGCCCACCTCGCCAGCCAGCGCCATCGCCAGGTTGCGCGGGGTATGGAACTGCTGCCAGTCCCGCTCGGCGGCGAACTCCCGTAGCCGCGACGCCAGATCCTTCAACTCATCCACCTGGCTGACTCTAGCGACCGCACCAGACACGGACCGGGCGGACTCAGGGCGAAGCCACAGCACCAATGGACTCCTGGGCGCGCGCCTCCGCCTGCAGGAAGCGACTTCACCCTGCCAAGCGGCGGCACCAGAGCCACGGTGCTTCATCCTGTTGTCATGGACGTGCCAGACCTTGAGCCGGAGACCTGGGTTGCCCTCGCCGCGGCGGGAGTAGCCCTCCTGGTAGGGCTCATCGGGCCGTTTGTGAACGCGCGCACCCAGCGACGTACCCTTGCTGCCCAGCGTCAGATGGCAAATGACGAACGCCTTTGGGTCAAGCGCGCAGCGCTCTACGAGGAGATCCTCCGTTGGTCGGGCGAGGCCCGCGGGAAGTTTGTCAACATCGCCCAGGACGCCGTCGACGACGACGTGCCCGAAGTCATCCAGGGGTTTCTCGATGACGACGCCCCCTTCCCCCTTGAGATTCAGGTCGGGCTTGCGGCCTACGCCTCCGTGCACGTGAACGAACTGGCCATGGGCTTCCAGGACGCGCTGGCCGACACGGCGCGAGCGACATTGCGGCGCATCGAAAGTCCAAACACTACGGACGCGGATCCGGACGACGAGTGGCTTCGGCTCTACGACCTCCATCGAGCCTACGCGAGACGCATGGCGCAGGTCATGTCAGACGAATTGGCCGGCACCCCAATCACGAAGAATGTCAGCCTCCGAGAGAGAACCTACTTCTGGTTGCAGGACGTTCGCACCAGCGTTCTCCGACGCCCCGGTGGGGAACGAGAGTGAGCGGTCCCCTGAGTGAGTGGCTTAGCCCGGGGCTAGCGACGCGCTCCGCACTACCCTTAGGAGCCCGAATGCGGAGGCGGGGCCTGTCCAAGCATCTTGGCCATCGTGGCGCGAGCCTCGTACGCAACCTGCAAAAGGAGGTAGGTGAACGTACCGATCATTGTAGCCATATCCTTCTCGATGGCCGTGAGGTCGTGCGTCGCCCCGTTCCCCGACTTTCGAATCTGGTCCACCCAGGGCTGCATCTCGCTTGAGATGAGGCCCTTGTCTTGCAAGTGCCTCACCGCCTGCTCAAACGAGGGAGCACGACCATTGCCGTCTTTCGCAGGGAGCCCGCGCTCCACGGCGACATGAAGGAGGATCTTGCGGCACATCAGCACGGACGAGGTGTGGGCGCCGTTGGCGTGGCAATTGCGTACTTCGTTCCACGCGCTCTCGATGTCCTCCGGGAGACCGCCGACAGTCCCGAGCGGCGTGCTGCCCGGCGCAAGTTCGCCTCGGTTCGCCACGCTCCCCTGCCGGCAGCTCATGCATCGGAGCCACAGTGTCACGAAGCCCGGTCGCCGATCATCCAGGCTCTCAGCCGCGGCGATCACGAGGTGTTGTGCCCTTCCGCACGCCCGGCAATCGAGCTCGATCCAGTAGGACGAGTCGTCAGCACCGTGGCGGGCGGTACTGCTGACGACGGACAGGTCCTCGATGACACTTCCCATGCCGAAAGATGCTAACTGTGGGACGGGCGGAGCACCACGGTCACCGTGAGAATCACCCGCAGGCCCTCAGGGGCGGTGGCGTCGATCCCGCCATCCGTCGAGAATCTCCGAAGCAATCTGCCAGCTTACGTCGGACAGTTCGCCCTTCAATTCTCGCTGTTCCGATTTACTGATAACCGCCAACACTCCAGCCTGATCAATCTCCCCCGAAGCAATATTCCCGATCTGCACCTCCCAAGACAGGTGTTTGTTGATCCTCCGGATGCCCTCTACGACTCCTGCAGAATCGAGTTTGCCAATCAGGTCCTCAGCAACGACGACACGATCTACCCCGTCGGCGAAGCGCCTCACATTCGCATAGGCGACTGCCAGAAAGTGGGTTAGACCTTGGTGTTCGCACAGGGCGCTCCAGGTGCGCCAACCGACTTTGTCGAGGGAGTCCTGCAACTGTTCCTCAGTCTCGATTTGCAGCAAGAATCTGGGCATTTGTTCCCAAAGTTGCCGGACGGCAAGGAAATCGGTAACCCATGCGTAGTAGTCGGCGGAATAGGGAGACTTGTTCTCCGCCTTGACTTCGTCACTCCGGCGTTCCAGTTCGTGCACAAGGGAGTCGAAGAGCGGTGTTGTGGCCAAGCCGAAGTACATCGCACTCGCCAACCTATCACTTGCTTCTAAACGCTTCTGCTTGGCCTGGACAAACAGCACAGCTCCAATGAGTAGACCAACGAGTGTCACGACTATCGAACCGAGCGACGGCGCGAGGATAGAAAGCTGGAGTGCCAGGATCAAAATCGGCAGCCACGCCGCGCGCCGAAACTCGGCTTCGCTGCGGACGCGGTCGTATTCTTGAAACTGATCAGTTGACTTCGAAGCGAGGCTTACATCCGCAATGTCATACTCGACGATCACCAGTTCGAACGCCACTTCGCGGACCGCGGCTGGATAGTCACTGAGCTGCTCGCGTACAGCATCTCGCAGGTAGCTCAATTTGAGACCGTTGTTGCGGGCCGACTTGTTCACCTTGCGTCCACTCAGCCCGTAACGCCGAGGTGCATTCCGGTCCAAGAATGACGAGATTGCGGTGGCAAAAACGCCCAGAAGATACACCGAGAAGGCCAAGATGCCGAGTGCGGCACTGCTAGGTAGGCGCTCCACAATTTGGCGCAGCTCCATCGCCAAGGGCCAATTGGAGTATGCGGACGGATCAACGATCTGCACGAGCACCATGGCAACGGCCGTCCATAGGCAGCCTGCAACAAATGGCGTTCTGAACTCGCGCACTCCAGGCAACACGGCTGCCATAAATCCCACTATGCCTCCAGCAATCCTCGTAACTAGGCTGCCACCGTACCGTGGCGGTGGGCTACACCCCTCACCGCATCAGCGGCTGTCCCGGGGGCATCACCCCCACGCTCCAGGCGGAGGTCCGCCAGCGTATAGCAGATCGGATCCTGTACGGGTTCTGGAGTTTTGATGGCCGGCAGGCCAGGGCACGTATCCAGTCTTTTCTTGCGATGTACCCTGTAGCGATTTTCCGCCGGGGACTGCGGGTATCCGCGCAGTTTGTGCGCCATGCCTCCATTACAAGCGATCCGGAGAGGGGACTGGCACTGGTCGCGTAAGTGCGTCCGCGTCCCGCTGCTTCACGGGTCTGCGTCGTGGGTTCCAGGTCATCCTGCTCCGCACGGGTCGGGTGATATTCGTCCATTCTTTGCCGAGGCGCGGGATGTAACGCGCGATCCGCGGATCGGAAGACGCTCGAACACAAATGATCAGGTTACCGATAATCAAGGTCGTCACGCCAAACCGCACGTCCCAACTTCCACCGTCGTAGTACCCACCGATGGATCCCGGCCCTTGAAGATGTGAATGCTCCCAGCGCCCTAACCCCACGCTCGTGCCATTCGGCACCTCAAGCGCAGCCGCGAACTGCTTAATCTCGGGATCGGTCCATGTAATTGTCGCCATGTCTTGCGACTGCCACATCATCGCTGTCTTGACCGCCCAGGACGACAGGTCCCGAAGCTCGCGTTCGTGGAGAATAGCGCGCCGGTTGGCCAATAACTGGGTGAGGGGCGAACTCACGCGCTCCTCGAGCTCGTGCATCCATCCGTTGTTGCAGCCGGCGCATACCGCCTTGGTTGTCAGATCTCGTAGGGGTTGCGCTCGTCCCACCGACTCTGTTTCGACATCCACGCGCTGATCCGGCGTCATGCCGAAGAGCTCCACGGTCCTGGGCGCTCCGGGCTTGGGAAGCACCGTGAATCCGCGTTCCGCGAGTTGCGCTGAGAGCCAACGGGGCCAGACGTGCTCCTTCGTAAGAGGTCGACTGGCGCACCAGAGGCATGATCGCGGGCCGTTTTCGCGCCGGCGCGCCTTCTCAGCTTCCGCTCGAAGGGCACCTCGTTCGATCACGTGCCCAACCTACTGACATGACGCACCATGTGAGAGCAGTTGCCTGGGTTTCACCCGGCACCGGACTCGCGCCGGAGCGTGCTCGCCTGGTGGATTCTCCAGAGGTCGCACCGCTCCGGCGCTTCCGGCTCATCTCCTAGTCCACCCGTGCGTGAGGCTGGGGACGCCCGACCTCGGCGCTCAGTTCGAGGTCGTACCGGCGATGGCACCGGTTGCACCGCGGGTAGTAGTCCCGAAGGTCGACGCTGTACCGCAGGTAGCGGCCCTCACGCTCCTCGATGCGCTCTCGCGTTCCGCTGTAGTAGGCGTAGGACCACTGACTTGCCGGACGCCCGCAGTCGAAGCACTCGTGGTCGCTCGCCTTGCCCCGGACCTTGCGTACCCGCTGGTGCACAGCGTCGTAGGTCACGGTGTCGTCAGACTGGCGTACGAAGTATCCAGAGCATGTTCGACACTGGTTGGCGCGACCAGCTTGGAGGTGTGCGAGTTGGACTCGCGACTCGCGCCCGCAGTCGCAGATGACGAGCACATAGCGGCGTCCATCGTTGCCACGTTCGGGCTCGCCAAGGACCGTGCGTTTGCCGAACCTGCTTCCAGTGAGGACCGGATCCGCTGCGATCATGCAGCAGCCTCGAACGTGAAGGTGGCCAGGTAGATGCTGACCGTGCCCCGGTCCTTCTTGCGGTGGTAGCCGGTGCTGGTCTGCTGGATGACGTCTCCGACGTTCATGGACTCGCGGGTGAGGTCGGCGGTGCGGATGCGGCCGATCCCTTCGATGACCTTCCCGACCCGGCCCTTGACGACGGACTCGGCGCAGCGCTCCGGGTAGGTGGCCGGGATGCGGTGCTCGTACCCGGGCGTAACCCATGCGTCGAAGCGGACCTGGATCGTGACTGTGCGGATCCCGGCGGCGACGGTGCTCGCGGTGACGGCAGAGCGGATCACCTTGGCTCCGAGTCCATTCACGTCGACGACCTTGTACCCGTCTGCTCCCATGATGATGGCTTGGCTATTGGGCTCCTTCGTCGTCGCCTGCATGGTGAACAGCAGTCCGTCAGCGAAGCTGCGAACCATGTAGTCCTGCACCTTGCCGGGCACGGTCGGCATCTCAGGCCAGACGCCGGTCGACTCGATCGTGAAGGCGTCCCGCTGTCCCGACGTCGCCACGGCATGGACTGTGAAGGTCCCCTGGACTGCAGCGGAGGACAGAGCACGCTCCACATCCTTTGGGTTGATCGGCGTTCGCATGAAGCGTGGGCGGTGGAAGTGCGCCTTGACCGTGCCGGCGAGTGACCCCCAGGGCTGTGGGTGTCGGGCGGGCTCCGCGGCGTGAGGCTGAACGAGGTATAGAACTGGGAGCTCCTTGCCCGGGTCGTCAGGCAGGTCGTCGACGACCTTCACCGTCACGCCCAGTTCGTCCCTGAGGCCTTCGACCATCGCATCCGCCGCGATAGGCAGGAACGGTGCACCCGCCTTCAGTCGCTTCAGTTCCGACTCGGATCCCTCGAGCAGGATCCGGGCACGCTCGACGTTCGCCTGCGAGGTCGCGAACTGCTCCGTCGTCACGCCCTCGTCGCCGGCCCCGAGTCGCGTCTTGAGCTCCTCATGCTGCTGTTCCGCCTCCTCGAGGGCGGCGGTCCGGTGCTGGATGGTCTGCTCAGCCGCTCCAACCTTCGCCTCGTGCTGGGCGATGGCGTCGGCCTTGGTGTTCTTAGCCTTGATAGGCACTTGGATGAATCTCCTTGCATTGATGTTGTGTGGTGATGGCCGCGCGGACGCGCGGCGGTTGACGAGTGATCACGAACAGAGGTCCTGGATCTGGCCATGCTCCTTGGACCTTGGTTCCTTGATCTTGTTCCCCCTTCCTTCTTCCCCGTTGGAAAGAAAGAAAGGGTGCGACCTGTTTGTGCAGGTCAGAGAGTCAGGGTGGTGACGGTCGGTCACCGAATCCGCTGGTTCGGCAACTCTCGGTCACCGAACACGCGGGGTCGGTGAATGTCAGGAACCGGGTTGGCGGCCAGGGCACGGCTTCTCACCTTGGGCCTTGCTGCCGTTCTGCACACTCATCCCAGGGAAGACGATGCACTCGCTCCAGGACCCTGGGGAGAAGACGCCCCAGTCGGTGAGCCGCTGGATCGCCTTGGTGACCCCGTGACGTGTGGGCTTGCGAATCTCGCCCGCGCCCGGTCCGGACTTCACGACGTACGCCAGGACCTCACGCAGCTCGCTGCGACCGAAGTGGGCGTGGCCGGAGAATTCCAGGCGCGCACGGGCGAAGGCCACGATTCGGACGTCCATGGACGCCTCGACGTTGTTCGCGAGCTTCTCGTCCGCGACAGCGCTGACGCCACGCCAAGGCACACCGGCACCAAAGTTCACGCCCTGACGGGGCTTCCTCACGCGGCAGGCCGAGGATTGAGCGTCCCCCAGCCAGCGGCAGTACCGAATGTGTCGAGCACTTTCGATCCCAGGATGTCGATGCGCTGATCTGTAGAGTGCTCAGCGATCCAGCCCTCATGACGTAGCAGATCGAGCCAGCCTGTGAGCGTCTCAGAGGAGATGCCCACCTCCGTAGCGAGGTCGGTGCCGCGCATGAGTACCACGGGCACTCTCGCCAGGATCGCCAGGCTCAGCCGCTCCCGTACGGAGGTCGGATCATTCGGGGCACTGCGCGTTCCACGCGACAGTCGCGTGAGCCGAGACCGAAAGACGTGCGGCTTCGCCGCATCAGTGGGCGTTACGAGTGGGACGTGCGTGATCCAGGGCGCGACGTCGCCAAGCGTTGCCCAGTTGCCAAGAACAGGCGAGACAGAGTCCATGCAGAAGCTCCAGGGGAAAGAAAGGCAGCGCGAACGTTGCGCTGGCTCCCAGCCGGTGCGGGGGGCATGGTTTCCTCGTGTCCTTCTCTTCGATGAGTCGCACGACATTCGTTGTCGTCGAGCTTGGCTAAACCCAGAGCTAGTTGATGTAACTGGTTCGTTCTGGGCGACGTCTGACACTACACCTAGTCGTCGGGGCGCGTGCGGGAATCGGGGTGTGGCGAACGCCGCGTTCCAGGTCCCTTGACGCCGCCGGGCGGGTAGGGCAAATTTCGCCCGCAGCCGTCTCTGTTCGTGTCCACAAGCAACTGACCCGGGACAGCGAGGTGTCTGCCATGCGCTGAAAGCTTCAGGCCTCGAACTCGACCGGCAGGGAATGGCCGATTCCTCCGTTAGCCTTTGTGACATGGCCCAACGGATCGAGACCACAATCTTCAGCGACCTTTCCGGTGCTGAAGATGCCGAGCAGTACACCTTCGCCGTACAGGACTCGTCCTATGAGGTCGACCTGACGAAGGACGAAGCGGCCGAGCTGTTCCGCCTGCTCGACCCTTACGTCAAGGCAGGCCGCAAGACCTCCCGTAGAACGACTCACAGCACTCCCCCGTCCCGGCCCAACCGACGGGGCACGGCAGGCAACCCAGGCATCTACGGGCGCGTGAAGGAATGGGGCCGTGCCAACGGATTCGATGTGCGCGACCGTAGCCGACCGAGCCACGCCCTGGTCGAGGCCTACGAGAAGGCGACCGGCGAGACCGTCAAGGTAGGCAGATAGCACCAAACAACACCCGAAGACCCCTCTACGACGCTCAGAACGCCGTAGAGGGGTCTTCTCGTGCTTCCCCGGCGCTGAGGCTGGCTCAGGCCATCTGAGAGCCGTCTACGCGTTCCGGGTCGCTCCGACGCCTCCATAGAGCGTCGCGGGCTCGGGCCACGGCTACCCAGGTCTCGGCGTCCACGTCGTCGGCGTCGTCGAACCGGAGCCATGCGGCATGCTCTCCCCCCTCGTAAGCACCTGCCGCCGTGCGTTCGCCCCTGCTCGCGTTCATGCCCGCCGCGAGCCGCCGAGTCGCCGGACGCGCTCCTCGAGTTCAGGCGGGAACCGCAGTTCCACACGACCCCTACGAAGGCGCCAGTACTCGACAGTGGGCGCCTCGTCCCCTTCCGGCTCGCCCATCACGACTCCCGCGAACATCTCCTCGGCGGATGAGAACTCGTCGGGGAGCACGACGACGTGCACCCCGGCCGCGATGAGTTCCGCGTTCCGCTCCTCGTCTGTCGCGAGGGACTCCCAGCGCTCCCGGTATGTCTCGCCCGTTGGCGTCTCGACCCATCGGCCCGGGACGACCGGCGAGAGGGTCAGCTCCTCGAGGCGCGCCGAGAGCGCCCGGTGTTGCGAGCGGAAGCGTTCAAGGCTTTGTCCGCTCTCGTAGAGACCGGCACGGCGGTCGGCTTCCAGGTCGTCGAGCGCACGGTTCGTGTCCGCAATCTCAGCCGCAAAGTCTTCGCCAGGAACGTACGTGCGGCGGATGACCTCAACTTCCCCAACCTCGCCGAGGAACGCGTCGGTCACTAGGTCGTCCAGACGGTCACGGCGGTGCGACTTGCCCCCAGCCTCGCAATACTTGCCCGCGATCGCCTTGTTGCCGCACCGGTAGTAGGCGTGGTTGCGCCCGGTGACGGTGTACATGCGCGTACCACATGAGCAGTGCGCCACACCAAGCAGCATCGACCTGTTCGCTCGGTTCGCCGCCGCGAGAACCGGGTTCTTTCTCTCCGCCAACACAGCTCGGAGCCGCTCGAACGTCGCACGGTCGATGATCGGCTCCGCACGCAGGACGGGCTGGCCGTCATCGCCCCGCACAAGTCGAGTCACGCGGCGCCTCTTGCCGTCCTCACCAGTGACCATTTCGCCAACCTCCGCCCAGCCAAGGAGCGTGTGGGAGGCAAGGAGCGTAGAAACGTTGCCAACTCGCCATGACGCTCCTTTCGCCTCCTTGCCGTTGCGGATGCGCTGGGTGTCCAGGGGTGACGGAACCTCCTGGTCGTTGAGCATGGCGCACACGCTGTTGATACTCTGCCCGCCCAGTACGCGGTCGATCATGTCCCGCAGGATCGCTGCTGTGTTCATCCCCTCCGGGTCGTCATCCACTACCAGGCGATGCCCAGCACCATCGTCGGCAGGCACAGCCCGATAGCCGTACGGGAGCCATCCCCCGCGCCAGCGGCCCTGACGCATCAGCTCGTTGAAGGACTCCTTAGCGCGGTAGCGCATCGTCTCAAGTTCCATCTGAGCGAACGACGCGAGAATGCCGAACAGGAACTCACCTACCGGCGTCGTCAGGTCGTAGCCGTCCGCCACACTTGCGAGCTGCTTGCCGTTCGCCTTGCACCACTCGTGCAGTTGCCACGTGTGGAGGGTCGAGCGCGAGATCCGGTCCAGCTTCCACGAACAGGCGATGTCCCACTCACGGGCACGGGATTGGTCCCACGCTGCCGACTCCTCGGAGCGGTTCGTCTCATGCCCGACCGTCGACGGAAGCCACTGTCCGAACCCGGGTCGCTTCCACGGGGCGACTGATCCAGACACATCGATGTCCTCCGCCCAACCGACTACCTCGTGCCCGTGCAGTTGCGCCCACTGCCCCACTAGGTCGCGTTGGCGCTCAGGCGAAGTGGACTCTTCGCGTTCCCTGGATAGGCGGATGACGCCCAGCACTCGTGCCATGCGCCCCAGTGTGACATGGGTGTGTCTCAACTTGACAGGACTCGTCCAGGAGCAGCACCCCCCGGTGCGCGCGGGACACCGCGCCGGGCCGGGCCAGGCCGCTGCCCCCGCCGACGATCGCCGCCGGGGTGGCCGTGTGGTGCGGGTCCTCGAAGGGCGGGCGCGTCAGGAGGCCGTTCCCGGGGTCGAACGTCCCGGCCACCGAGTGCACGGACGTCACCTCCACGGCCTCGGAGGGCGTGAGGTCCGGCAGGATGCCCGGCAGCCTGGCGGCGAGCATGGTCTTGCCCGCACCCGGTGGCCCGACCAGGAGCAGATGGTGCCCACCGGCGGCCGCGACCTCGAGCGCCATCCTCGCGTGCACCTGCCCGACCACCTCCGCGAGGTCCCCCGGCGACCGGCGCGGCGCGGACTGCCGCGCCGCCCGGACCGGGTCCAGCACCGGCGGCTCGGCGAGCTCGCCGCCGTGGAGCAGCACCACCTCTGCCAGGCTCGACGCCGCGTGGACGCGCGCACCGGGGACCAGCCGGGCCTCGTCCGCGTCCCCGGTCGCGACCACGACGTCGGGGCACCCCGCCTCGACGGCCGCGGCGACCGCAGGGAGCACCCCGCGCACGGGCTGGAGGCGCCCGTCGAGGCCGAGCTCCGCCAGGTGCACCACCCGGTCCAGCCCGGCCCGGGGTACCACGCCGTCCCCCGCGAGCACGGCGACCGCGATGGCGACGTCGAACGACGAACCGGACTTGCGCAGCGACGCGGGCGACAGGTTGACGGTGATCTTGCGGTGCGGCCACTTGATGCCGGTGGAGAGCACCGCGGCCCGCACCCGCTCGCGCGACTCGTTGAGCGCCGTGTCCGGCAGCCCCACCAGCGTGAACCCGGGGACGGACGCCGCGAGCTGCGCCTGCACCTCCACGACGTGCCCGGTCAGCCCGGTGAGGGCGACCGCCGCCGTCGTCCCGAGGCCCATCAGAGCACCCCCACGAGGTGCTCGACCTGCGCGGCGCCCGCCCGCGGCAGCACCACGGCCACCACGTCGACCCGGATCTCGCGGCAGCGCACGTCCCGGTGCTCCACCAGCCACTGCCCCGTGAGCCGGCGGATCCGGGACAGCTTGGCGGCCGTCACCGCCTCCGCGGGGTGGCCGAACGCGGTGCCCCGTCGCGTCTTCACCTCGATCGCGACCAGCACGTCGCCGTCGCGCGCGACGAGGTCGAGCTCGCCTCCCGTGCCGTGCCAGTTGCGCTCGAGCACCTCCATGCCCTGCGCCTCGACGTGGCGCGCGGCCACCCGCTCCCCGTACCGCCCGACGGCGTCCTTCGCCCGCATCGAACCACCTCCGCGGGGAAGCCTCGCGGCCCGGTGCAGGGCCGACGCGCACGCGGACGGTGTCCTGTGGACGAGGGGCGCAGGGGGGCCGCCTGGGGGCAGCCTCCGTGCCTACCGGCGCCTCGTGGCGTCGACAGGGAGCGAGCTACAGGGCGAGCTCGGCCTTCGCGAGCTCCTCCACGTTGACGTCCTTGAACGTCACCACGCGCACCGACTTCACGAACCGCGCGGAGCGGTAGACGTCCCATACCCACGCGTCGGCCAGCCGGAGCTCGAAGTAGACCTCCCCGGCGGCGGACCGCACCTGCAGGTCCACCTGGTTGGCGAGGTAGAACCGCCGCTCCGTCTCCACGACGTACGAGAACAGGCCCACCACGTCGCGGTACTCGCGGTACAGCGCGAGCTCCATCTCGGTCTCGTAGTTCTCGAGGTCTTCGGCGCTCACAGGGCCATCATCCCATCGGGCGGGTCGAGGGCGAGGCCTGCGGCGGGCGTGCCGGGCGCCGGGACCGCGCCGTCGTCCGCGAGGGCGCGCAGGTTCCACGACCGGCGGTGCTGCGGCGTCGGGCCGAGCCGGCGCAGCGCGTCCAGGTGGGCGGGCGCCGAGTACCCCTTGTTCTGGTCCCACGCGTACGCCGGGTACTGGCGCGCCAGACGCACGAGCAGCCCGTCGCGCTCCACCTTGGCGAGCACGCTCGCGGCCGCGACCGAGGAGCACTGCAGGTCCGCCTTGACGAGGGTGCGCACCCCCGGCTCCGGCGCCTCGGGCCCGAGCGGGTCGAGGGCCGCCGCCTCGAACAGGTCGACGTCGCCCCGGCTCAGCCAGTCGTGCGAGCCGTCGAGGAGCACCACGTCCACGTCGCCGCACGTCCGCCGGACCTGGGCGAGCGCCCGCCGCCCGGCGAGCCGCAGCGCGGCCACGATCCCGTGCGCGTCGATCTCCGCCGGCCCCGCGTGCCCGACGGCCCACGCGACCCCCCAGCGCTGCAGCTGCGGCACCATCGCGACCCGCGCCGCCGGGGTGAGGAGCTTCGAGTCGGTCAGCCCCTGGGGCGCCGTCCGCGTCGCCGCGTCCACGACGACGACCCCCACGCTCACGGGCCCGGCGAGGGAGCCGCGCCCCACCTCGTCCATGCCCGCGACCAGCCGTGCGCCTCCCGTGAGCAGCGCACGCTCCTGGCGCAGCGTCGGGCTCCGGCGCTGCTTGGCGCCGGCGCCGGCCGTGCGGCGGCGGGGCGGCGTGGGCCGGCGCACCGTCTCCGGCCCGGACGTCGCCCGGACGGGCTCGGCGCCGTCCTGCCCTGCGTCCTGCTCGGGGCCGCGCTCGACCAGCGACGTCACGGCTCCGGGACCTTCGCGAAGACGTCGCCCGGGTTGCGCAGGAGCTTCGCGTCGCCCAGCGGCCACACGGTGGCGAACGCCGACCCGACGACGTTGTCCATCGGCACGAACCCGCCGCCGGGCTTGCCCGTGTTGTAGCGGGAGTCCTGCGAGTTCTGCCGGTTGTCGCCCATGACGAACAGGAAGCCGTCGGGCACGACCGTGTCGAACGGGTCCTGGCTCGGCACCGAGCCCGGCTTGATGTACGACTCCTCGTCGATCGGCTCGCCGTTGATGCTCACGCGGCCCTGGTCGTCGCAGCACGTCACGTGGTCGCCGGGCGTCCCGACGACCCGCTTGATCAGGTGGTCGCCCGTCTCCTGCGGCAGCAGCCCCACGAACGTCAGGACGTTCGTCACCGCCTGCCCCACGGGGGTCCGCTCGGGCGGCTCGTACGGCGGCAGCCAGCCGCCGGGGTCCTTGAACACCACGATGTCGCCACGGTGGACGTCGAACACGTCCGGCACCATGCGCGAGACCATCACCCGGTCGCCGATCTCCAGCGTGTCCTCCATCGACCCGCTGGGGATGTAGAACGCCTGCACCAGGAACGTCTTGATGAGCCACGACAGGACCAGCGCGCTGACCACGATGATCGCGGTCTCGCGCAGGACGCCGAGCCCGCGACTCGGGGTCGGGCCCTCGGCGGGGGCGGGGCGGCCCCCTCCGACCACGGCGTCGAAGCCCTCGACCCCGTCGCCGGAGCCGCTGCCCGCAGGGTCGTGGGGACGGGGATCGCGCGCGCTGGGCCGGTCTGTCACGGGATCGGAGTCTGCCACGCCCTCACTCTTTCACTCGCCACCGTCCACGGCGAAACCGCGACAGGCCCCCGCTCGCGCTCCGGCGGCGGCCCCGGCCGACCCCGGGGACGACGACGGACGGGCGGCCCTGCCATCGGCAGGAACCGCCCGTCCGGGGGTGCGCGTCAGCGCGTCGCGACGCGGCGCATCACGCCGCACGGCCTCACTTCGAGGTCGGCGCGGTCTCGCGCTTCTCGCGGATCTTCGCCTTCTTGCCGCGCAGGTTGCGCAGGTAGTACAGCTTCGCCCGGCGGACGACGCCGCGGGAGACGACCTCGATCGAGTCGATGGTCGGGGCGTGCAGGGGGAACGTCCGCTCCACGCCGACGCCGAAGCTGATCTTGCGGACGGTGAACGTCTCGCGGACGCCGCCGCCCTGGCGCGCGATGACGATGCCCTGGAACGCCTGGACGCGCGAGCGGTTACCCTCGACGACCTTGACGTTGACCTTGACGGTGTCGCCGGCGCGGAAGTCCGGGACGTCGGAGCGCAGCGAGGCTGCGTCGACGGAGTCGAGCGTGTGCATGGTGGTCTCCCCGCCCTGCCACAGGTCAGGAGCAAGATCGTGGCGCGCCCGCAGGGGCACGCGGAATCTGACGTGTCGGTGGGTGCGTCGGCTCCTCGACCAGGCGGGCTGACCAGCAGCCCGTCGTGACCTCCCCTGTGGCAGAGGCCGGGTCGGCGAACGCACCAGCGCCCTATTCTGCCACACGTCCCGGCGCGGAACCCGGCTCGGGCTCCGCCGCGGGACGGAGGCGTCCGTCACGCACCTCCCAGCCGAGGCCGGCGAGGACGGCGCGGTCCGCCTTGTCCAGCGACGCGGGGTCGAGCGCGGCCACCATGTCGGGGCGCCGTGCGGCGGTCCGCTCCAGCGCCCGGTCGCGACGCCAGCGCTCGATCCGGGCGTGGTGGCCGGACAGGAGCACCTCGGGCACCTCGAGCCCCGCCCACTCGGGCGGCTTCGTGTACACCGGGTACTCCAGCAGGCCGGCTGCGCCGTGCGACTCCTCGACCAGCGAGTGCGGGTTGCCGACGACGCCCGGCAGCAGCCGCCCGAACGCCTCGATCATCACGAGCGCGGCCACCTCCCCGCCGTTGAGCACGTAGTCGCCGATGGACAGCTCGCTGACGCGGTGGCCGGCGGCGCGGGTGCGCTCGGCGACGCGCGCGTCGATGCCCTCGTACCGCCCGCACGCGATGACCACGTGCTCCTCGGCCGCCAGCGCCTCCGCGTGCCGCTGCGTGAAGACGTCGCCCGACGGCGTCGGCACGACCAGGTGCCCGCCCCCGCCCGCCGGCAGGACGTCGTCGAGCGCCCGCCCCCAGACGTCCGGGCGCATGACCATGCCCGCTCCCCCGCCGAACGGGGTGTCGTCGACCGTGCGGTGCCGGTCGGCGGTCCAGTCCCGCAGGTCGTGCACCCGCAGGTCGAGCAGCCCGGCCTGGCGCGCCTTGCCGACCAGCGACAGGTCCAGCGCGGCGAGGTAGTCGGGGAAGATCGAGACGACGTCGACGCGCACGTCAGCCCTCGCCCTGGGCGTCGTCCGCCCGGTCGACGACGGCGGACGCCGCGTCCCGGGCGAGCAGCCCGCCGGGGGGCGTCAGGACGACGCGCCCGCCCGCGACGTCGACCTCCGGCACGATGGCGCGGACGAACGGTACGAGCGTGCGCTCGCCGCCGGTCTCCCGCACGACGAGCGCGTCGTGCGCCGGCAGGTGCTCGAGGCCGGTCACCTCGCCGACCACGGTCCCGTCCTCGAGCTCGGCCCGCAGGCCCTGGAGCTCGTGCGGGTACCAGGCGTCCTCCTCGTCGGAGACGTCGGCCTCGACGACGAGCTCGACGCCCCGCAGCGCCTCGGCCGCGGTGCGGTCGGCCACCTCCGCGAAGGACACGAGCCAGCGGCCCTGGTGCACCCGCGCGGCGGTCACCGTGAGGGGCCCGGCCTCGGCCGGCTCGGTCGCGAGGGTGAGCCCCACCGCGAGCCGTTCCTCGGGGTTGTCGGTGCGCAGGTCGAGGCCGACCTCGCCCCGGAGCCCGTGCGCCCGCCCGACGCGCGCCACCACCAGCTGCATGACCACTCCTGTCTCGAACTGTTCTCGTGGGCCGGTGACCACCGGTGACAGCATGCCTCGCGGCAGACGACGAGGCCCGGCCCCACTCTCGGTGGGGTCGGGCCTCGTCAGTGCTACGGCAGCGGGTGCGGCACGCGTCAGCGCCGGTCGACGTCCACGACGTCGACCCGCACGGGGCCGTCCGTCGCGAGGGCGCCGACCACCGTGCGCAGCGCCTTCGCCGTCCGTCCGCCCCGGCCGATCACGCGGCCGAGGTCGTCGGGGTGCACCCGCACCTCGAGCAGGTCGCCCCGGCGCTGCGTCCGCGAAGCCACCCGGACGTCGTCCGGGTTGTCCACGATGCCGCGCACCAGGTGCTCGAGGGCCTCGGCGAGCATCAGGCCTCGGCCTCAGCCTCGGTGGCCTCGGCCGCCGGCTCCTCGGCCTTCTTCTCGGCAGCCTTCGCCTTGGCCTTCTCGGCCTCGGCGGCGACGGCCTCGACCGCGGCGGCGCTGTCGGCCTTCGCGGTCTTGGTCTTGAGGGTGCCCTCGGCGCCCGGAAGACCCTTGAACTTCTGCCAGTCACCGGTGATCTTGAGCAGCGCGGCGACCTGCTCGGTCGGCTGCGCACCGACGCCGAGCCAGTACTGCGCCCGCTCGGACTTGATCTCGATGAACGACGGCTCCTCGGTCGGGTGGTACTTCCCGATCTCCTCGATGACGCGCCCGTCGCGCTTGGAGCGCGAGTCGGCCACGACGACGCGGTAGTACGGGGCCCGGATCTTGCCGAGGCGCTTCAGACGAATCTTGACGGCCACTGTGGTGGTGTCTCCTGGTTCTGGTGGGGCGACCTCACGCGCCGCCGGGTGGGGTCCTGGCGGTGTCCGGAGGTCAGGAACGCGACATGCGCAGGAGAGAGGGGCCTGGGCACGCCGAGTACCCCGCCATTGTGCCAGACCGGGCGTGCCCGCTCCAACCACGGGTGACGCACCTCTCGCCCCGGCGCGGGGAGGTCAGCCGCGGACGACCTGCCCGCGCAGGACGACGGCGGTCGGGTGCCGCAGCACCTCGATGTCCTCGCGCGGGTCGGCGGGGTAGACCACCAGGTCCGCGCTGGACCCCTCGACGAGGGCGCCGAAGCCCAGCAGCTCGCGCGCCCGCCAGGTCGCCATCGCGACGACGTCGGCGGCGGGGATGCCGGCCGCGACCAGCTCGGCGCACTCGTCCACGACCCGCCCGTGCCCGAGCGTGCCGCCGGCGTCGGTCCCGACGAGCAGGGGCACGCCCGCCTCGTGGAGCGCGCGCACGTGCTCGTACCGGCGGGCGTGCATGCGCCGCATCCGCGCCGCGTACTCCGGGTACTTCCCCTCCGCCTGCCGGGCGATCTCCTCGAAGCGGGCCACCTGGAGCAGCGTGGGGGTCACGGGGATGCGCCGCGCCGCGACCTCGTCCACGAGCGCCCCCATGACGCCCGTCCCGTGCTCGATGCCGTCCACGCCCGCGGCGAGCAGGTCGGGCACGACCTCCTCGGAGAAAGCGTGCACCGTGACGCGCGCGGCCTCCGCGTGCGCGGCGGCGACCGCCTCCGTGAGCACGTCGCGCGGCCACAGCGGGCCGAGGTCGCCCGCCTCGCGGTCGATCCAGTCCCCGACCAGCTTGACCCAGCCGTCCGCGCGGCGCGCCTGGGCGCGCACCGCGTCGGGGAGCGCTCCCACGTCGTCGAGCTCGAGGCCGAAGCCCCGCAGGTAGCGCTTGGGGCGTGCCAGGTGCCGGCCGGCGCGCACGAGGCGCGGCAGGTCGGGGCGCTCCTGGACCCAGGACGTGTCCACGGGCGAGCCCGCGTCGCGCACGAGCAGGACGCCGGAGTCGCGGTCGGCGACGGCCTGGGCCTCCGCCGTCGCCTGGTCGACCGCGCCGTCGGGGCCGAGGCCCACGTGGCAGTGCACGTCCACCAGACCCGGCAGCACCCAGCCCTCGAGCTCGCGGGTGGCGCTGCCCTGCGGCGACGGGCGGGTCAGGCTGACCCGGCCGTCGCGCACCCACATCTCGCCGACGTCGCGATCGTGACCGAGCAGGACGTGGCCGGTGACGTGCAGCGGGACGTGCGGGGCAGACATGGTCGAAGGTTACCGAGTCGGGGGGCCGGGCCGTGGAGGCCGGTCCGTGCGCCTCAGCGTCCGCCGAGCAGCTTGTCGAGCCCGTCCGGCAGCTGGAGCTTCGAGAGGTCCTGCTCGGCCGGCTCCTCGCCGCCCATCCCGAACGCGGAGCCCTGCGGGGACGGCTTCGCGGCGGGGCCGCCGAGCGCACGCTGCATGGCCTCGCGCTCCTGCTGCGCCCGCTTCGCGGGGTTGCCGGACTTGCCCTTGACCTTCTTCGAGGGCGCCTGCTTGCCGCGCGACTTCTTGCCCCCGCCCGGCATCCCCGGCATCCCCGGCATCCCCGGGACGCCGCCGGGCATGCCCGACATGCCGCCGCCCTTGCTCATCTGGCGCATCATCTTCTGCGCCTGCGTGAACCGCTCGAGGAGCTGGTTGACGGCCGTCGTCGTCTGGCCGGAGCCCCGCGCGATGCGCGCGCGGCGCGAGCCGTTGATGATCTTGGGGTTGTCGCGCTCGGCGGGCGTCATCGACTGGATGAGGGCCTGGACCCGGTCGACCTCGCGCTCGTCGAAGTTCTCGAGCTGCTCGCGCATCTGCCCCATGCCGGGCATCATCCCGAGCATCTTCTTCATGGAGCCGAGCTTCTTCATCTGCTGCATCTGCACCAGGAAGTCGGACAGCGTGAAGTCCTCGCCCTTCTCCACCTTGGCCGCCATCTTGGCGGCCTCCTCGGCGTCGAAGGCCTTCTCGGCCTGCTCGATGAGGGTGAGCACGTCACCCATGTCGAGGATGCGCGACGCCATGCGGTCGGGGTGGAAGACCTCGAAGTCGGTGAGCTTCTCACCGGTCGAGGCGAACATGATGGGGCGGCCCGTCACCGTCGCCACGGAGAGGGCGGCACCGCCGCGCGCGTCTCCGTCGAGCTTGGACAGGACGACGCCGGTGAAGTCGACGCCCTCCTCGAAGGCCTTCGCCGTGGCGACGGCGTCCTGGCCGATCATCGCGTCGATGACGAACAGGACCTCGTCGGGCTGCACGGCGTCGCGGATGTCCGAGGCCTGCTGCATGAGCACTTGGTCGACGCCCAGGCGGCCCGCGGTGTCGACGATGACGACGTCGTGCTGCTTGACCTTCGCCTCGGCGACACCGTCACGGGCCACGCCCACGGGGTCGCCGATGACGACGTCCGTCTCCGCGCCCTGGTTGCCCGGGTGCGGCGCGTAGACCGGGACGCCGGCCCGCTCGGCCACGACGGAGAGCTGGGTCACCGCGTTGGGGCGTTGCAGGTCGGCAGCGACCAGCAGCGGCGTGTGGCCCTGCTCCTTGAGCGCCAGCGCCAGCTTGCCGGCGAGGGTCGTCTTGCCGGCGCCCTGGAGGCCGGCGAGCATGATGACCGTCGGCGGCGTCTTCGAGAGCTGCAGCGGCCGGGTCTGGCCGCCGAGGATCGACACGAGCTCGTCGTTGACGATTTTCACGACCTGCTGCGCCGGGTTCAGCGCACCGGACACCTCGGCGGACAGCGCACGCTCGCGCACCGCGGAGGTGAACTCGCGCACGACGGGCACGGCGACGTCGGCGTCGAGGAGCGCCCGACGGATCTCGCGCACGGTCGCGTCGATGTCCGCCTCGGAGAGCCGACCCCGCCCGCGCAGGTTCTTGAACGTCGCGGTGAGCCGGTCCGACAGGGAGTTGAACACCAGGCAGGTCCTTAGGAGAGGTCGTCGTGGGGTGCGGCCACCTAGCCTACCGTCCGACGGCGAGCGCCCGACGGGCCCGCCCCGTGAGGTCGTCCACGAGGCTCGCGCGCCACGCCGTCCATCCCGCCGGGCCCAGCGACGACGAGTCCGCCTCCGTGACCACGCGCACCACCTCGAGCAGGTCGCCGCGGTGCTCGAGCGCGTCGAGGAGCTCCGCCACCGTGGCCGGGTCCTCGAGGTCGGCCGTGGTCGCGAGGCGCGCGAGGGTGAGGTGGTGGCGCACGACGAGGCCGACGTCGCGCGCCGTGTCCTCGCTGAACCCCGTCCGGAGCACGATGCCGGGCGCGACGCGGGCGCCCTCCACGGAGTGGTCGGGCTCGAGGGCGCCGCGGCGCTTGCCGATGTCGTGCAGCAGGGCGCCGAGCAGGAGCTGCTCCGTCGGCGCCGCAGCGACACCCCCGTCCGCCGCGACCTGGCGGCGCACCCGGACGGCGCGCGCCGCCGTCTCCACCAGGTGCCGGTCCACGGTGTGCCGGTGGACCGCGGCCCGCTGGGGGCGGTTGCGCACGGCCGCCCACTCGGGGATCCAGGTCGTGACGACGCCGGCCAGGTCGAGCGCCTCCCAGACCGGCACCTGGGCCGGCCCCGCGCCGAGCAGCGTGAGCAGCGCGGAGCGCGCGGCGGACGGCCACGGCGCGGGCGGCGGCGGGGACTCCGCGAGCGACTGCACGGTCACGGGCGAGAGCACGAGACCGGTGCGCGCCGCGGTGGCCGCCGCCCGCAGCGGCAGCAGCGGGTCCTCGGCCGGCTGCGCC
>JADHZE010000200.1 GCA_026934365.1 Isoptericola sp. QY 916
GCCCCCGCGGCCGCCGTCGCCCCCGCGGGCTCCGAGCTCTCCACGTTCGCGTCCGTGCGCCGGCTCTACCCGTACGTCCGGCCCGCGTTGCCGCGCATGGTCGGCGGCCTCTTCTCGGCGCTCGGCGCGAGCCTCGCCGCGCTGGCGATCCCCCGCGTGCTGCAGGCCCTCGTCGAGGGCCCCCTCGCGGAGGGCGCCGCCGCCCACGACCTCGGCGCCCTCGTGGTGCCGGTGCTCCTCGTGCTCGTGCTGGGGATCGCGGAGGCCGGGTTCGTCCTGCTGCGCCGCAACCTCGTGATGTACCCCGGCACGCGGGTCGAGGCAGAGCTGCGGATGGCGCTGTTCCGCCACCTGCAGGACCTGCCCGTCGCGTTCCACGACCGGTGGCCCGGCGGGCAGCTGCTGAGCCGGATCATGGGCGACCTCGGCCTGCTGCGCCGCTGGCTGGTCTTCGGCGTCCTGCAGCTCGTCGTCAGCATCGTGACGATCGTGGTCGGCGTGGGCATCCTGCTGGCCACCGCCGGCTGGCTCGGCCTCGTGTACCTCGCGGGCGCGATCCCGGTGACGGTCATCGCGTTCCGCTTCTCGCGGCGGTACCGCGTCATCGCACGCCTGTCGCAGGACCAGTCGGGCGACCTCGCCACCACGGTCGAGGAGTCCGTGCACGGCATCCGCGTGCTCAAGGCGTTCGGCCGCGGGCGCGACGCCCTCGACTCGTTCACCGACCAGGCGGAGGAGCTGCGTCGCACGGAGATCCGCAAGGCGGGGAACCAGGCCACCGTCACCACGTCGCTGCAGCTCATCCCCGAGGTCACGCTGGCCGTCTGCCTCGTGCTCGGCACGGTGCTCGCCGCCCAGGGGCAGATCACCGTCGGCGGCCTCGTCGCCTTCTTCCTGACGACGGCCGTGATCAACGGCCCCGTGGTCGACCTCGGGATGACCCTGTCGATGACGCTCAACGCGCGCACCGCCGTCGACCGCTTCTTCGAGGTGATGGAGACCCCGAACCCGCTGGCCGACCCGGCCGACCCCGCCGAGCCCGGCCCGGCGCGAGGCCACGTCGAGCTCCGCGACGTCACGTTCCGCTACGAGGACGCGGCGCGCCCGGTCCTCGCGCACGTCGACCTCGAGCTCCCCGTCGGCACGACGACGGCGCTCGTCGGCCTCACCGGCTCGGGCAAGTCCACCCTCGCGATGGTGGTGCCGCGCATCTTCGACGTCACCGGCGGCGAGGTGCTGCTCGACGGCGTGGACGTGCGGCGCCTGCGACGGCACGACGTGCGCCGCGCCGTCGCGGTCGCGTTCGAGGACCCCACGCTGTTCTCCGCGTCGGTGCGGGACAACGTGCTGCTCGGCGTCCCGGAGGCCGGCCCCGACGCCGTGCCGGAGGAGGAGCGCGAGCGGCGCCTGCACGAGGCGCTCGAGGTGGCGCAGGCGGGCTTCGTCGCCGACCTGCCGCAGGGCGTCGAGACCCGCATCGGGGAGGAAGGGCTGTCCCTGTCCGGCGGGCAGCGGCAGCGGCTGGCGCTCGCCCGGGCCATCGCGGCACACCCCGCCGTGCTCGTGCTCGACGACCCGCTGTCCGCGCTCGACGTCGCCACCGAAGAGGCCGTCACCACGCGCCTGCGCGACGTCCTCGACGGCACGACCAGCCTCGTCATCGCGCACCGGCCGTCCACCGTGGCGCTCGCGGACCGGGTCGCCGTGCTGCAGGACGGCCGGATCACGGCCGTGGGCACCCACCGCGACCTGCTCGCCACCGACGCCCACTACCGGCACGTCATCTCCAGCCTGGAGCAGGACTGGGAGGAGTGCGCCGAGCACTCAGGCCGGGAAGAGCCCGACCGCGCCCAGACCGAGCAGGAACACCCCGCGCAGGCCCGGACCGGGCACGACGAGAAGGAGGTCCAGCGGTGAGCCGCCCCAGCACGCCGGAATCGCCCCGGCCCGCGACGTCCGGGCCGGACGAGCGCCGTCGCCCCACCGACGCGAGCGCGGACGATGCCACCCGGCTCGACGCCGAGGCGTCCCGCGACGTCAGGTCCCGGTCGCTGCGCCTGCTGGGCGCGCTGCTGAGGCCGCGCCGCGGGGCCCTCGCCGTCGCGGGCCTCCTGGTCGTGGTGTCGACGCTCGGCCAGGTGGCGGGCCCGTGGCTCGTGTCCCTCGCCATCGACTCCGCGGTGCCCGACCTCATGGACGGCGACGTGGGCACCCTCGTGCTGGTCGGCTCCGTCTACCTGGTCGCCGCCGTCGTCGGCGGCCTGTGCGCCGGGGCCTACGTCCGCCAGGCCGCGCGCATCGCCCAGGGGGTGCTGCTCGACCTGCGCCGTCGGGTCTTCCGGCACACGCAGCTGCTGAGCCTGGAGTTCCACGAGTCGTACACGTCCGGCCGCATCATCAGCCGCCAGACGTCCGACCTCGAGGCGCTGCGCGAGCTGCTCGACGGCGGGCTCACCGGCGTCGTCTCCTCGCTCATGCTCATGGTCTTCACCGGGCTGAGCCTGTTCCTGCTCGACTGGCGCTCGGGCCTCGTGCTCGCGGTGGCCCTCGTGCCGGCCTGGCTGCTCACCCGGTGGTTCCAGAAGCGCTCGCAGGTGTTCTACCGCGAGCAGCGCACCACGTCCGCGCGGCTCATCGTGAAGTTCGTCGAGACGATGACGGGGATGCGCGCCGTGCAGGCGTTCCGCCGGGAGTCGACCACGGAGGCGGAGTACGGCCGGCTCAGCGAGCAGTACCGCGACGCCAACCTCAACACCATGGGGCTCAACGGCCGCTACCAGCCGGGCCTCGTGCTCATCGGGAACGTCGCGGTCGCGATCGCGCTCGCGATCGGCGGCTGGCGGGTCTACTCCGGGGGGCTGGACGTCGGCGTGCTGGTGGCGGCCCTGCTGTACGTGAAGCGGTTCTTCCAGCCGATCCAGCAGCTCGGGAACTTCTACAACTCCTTCCAGTCCGCCACGGCGGCGCTGGAGAAGGTCTCGGGCCTGCTGGCCGAGGAGCCGACGGTCGTCGAGCCGCGCCGCCCCGTGGCGCTGCCGCACGCGCGCGGCGCCCTGCGGCTGGACCACGTCACGTTCCGCTACGGCGACGGCCCGGTCGTGCTGCCCGACCTCGACCTCACGCTCCCGGCGGGGCAGACGGTCGCGCTGGTCGGCACGACGGGCGCGGGCAAGTCCACGCTCGCCAAGCTCGTGACCCGGTTCTACGACGCGAGCGAGGGCCACGTGCTGCTCGACGGCGTCGACGTGCGCGACCTGTCGACGACGGACCTGCGGCGCGCCGTGGTCATGGTCACCCAGGAGGCCTACCTGTTCAGCGGGTCCGTGCGCGAGAACATCGCGCTCGGGCGGCCCGGCGCCCCCCAGGCGGACATCGAGGCCGCCGCACGGGCGGTCGGGGCGCACGAGTTCATCATGGACATGCCCGACGGGTACGACACCGACGTCAACAAGCGCGGCGGCCGCGTCTCGGCGGGGCAGCGGCAGCTGCTCTCCTTCGCGCGGGCGTTCCTCGCCGACCCGGCGGTGCTGGTGCTCGACGAGGCGACGTCGTCCCTCGACATCCCGGGCGAGCGGCTCGTGCAGCACGGCCTGCAGACCCTGCTGGCCGACCGGACGGCGATCATCATCGCGCACCGGCTGTCGACCGTCGCGATCGCCGACCGCGTGCTCGTCATGGAGCACGGCCGGGTGATCGAGGACGGCACGCCCGACGAGCTGGCGGCGGGGGACGGGCACTACGCGGCCCTCAACGCGGCGTGGCAGGACTCGCTGGTGTAGTCCTGCGACGTGGTTGCTGTCCGTGGCTGGGGGACGGGCCGGCCGGGAGGTTCTTCGCGGGGACGCGTTCACGGGCGCCAGGGCGCCCTCCACTTCGGGGGGATACGTCCCCGCGAAGAACCTCTCGGCCAACCCATCCGCCGTCGGCTCACGGCCGTGAGGGACGCCCGTTCGGCCGAGGTAGTACGGATTGCCGCGAGGTAGTACTCATCGCGGCGAGGTAGTCCAGCCTGCGGCGAGGTAGTACGGAGGCTTCAGCGGGCGTGACACGGCGACCACCCGTCGTCGCCGGAGAGGTAGGTCTCACGCGTGTGCGCGGCGGCCTGCGCGGCGGTGAGCTGCGGGCGCCCGGGTCCGGTGAGGGCGCCCGGGCCCGTGTTGGCGTGCTCGGCGTTGCTGCCCGGGACCCAGTCGAAGCCGGACATGGTGGTCCACACGTCGTCGCGCCGCAGGTGCACGCCCAGCCAGGAGTCGCGGACGACGACGCGGGGGTCGGTGTCGGGGTTGCTGCTCGGGTGCCACGGGCGGCCGAGGTAGTACGTGCCGGTGCCGGCGTTGGTGAGGAACCGGGTCCCGGTGACGAGGAAGCCGTGGGCGAACCCCGAGGAGGTGCTCGGTGCGAACACGTACCCCGACGGCGTGCTGTCGCGGCGCAGCGCCTTGATGGTGGAGTCCTCGATGACGGCGGTCGCGCGCCCGAACACGAAGTCGACGTCGCCCTCGATCCAGCTGTTCGTGACGTAGACGCGGGCGGGCACGTCGGCGCTGGGCGTGTCCAGGTAGAGGGTGTCCTGGTTGCCGAGGAAGCGGCAGTGGTCGAACGCGACGCGGTCGGCACGGGTCTTGACGGCGACCGCCTGGTGGCCGGGCAGGTCCGGGTGGGCGGCCTCGTCGAACGCGTTCTCGAAGGTGACGTGCCGGGCCTCGAAGCCGGCACCGGACACCGTGACCGACGCGCTGCCGGTCGTGCCCCAGGTCCCGCCGCCGGGCTTCGGGGTCCCGGCGGCCCGGTCGTCGGTGAAGACGACGTCCTCGGGGTCGCCCGTCGACCCGACGACCGTCAGGTTCACCTTGTCCGACCCGACGTCGACACGGCCGTGGTACCGGCCGGGTCGCACGAGGATCTCGACCCGCTCGGCCGACCCGGCCGGCGCGAGGTCCACGGCCTGCTGGAGCGTGGTCGCGTCGCCCGTGCCGTCCGCGGCCACGACGATCCGTGTCGCCGCGGCCGGGCGCGGGCCTCGGCCGCCCGCGGACGCGGGCGTGGCCGAGGCGAGCACGGCGCCCAGGGCCAGCGCCCCGGGCAGGGCCAGCACCGACCGGCGTCGGACGGTGCGGGGCGCGGACGTGGGGTCCGAGGCGGGACGGTCGGCAGGGGACGGGTGGGAGCTCTCGTGCGGTGCGGGCAACGTCGCCTCCGGGGCTCGGGCGGGTCGCCGTCGACCCGCGGTGCGAGGGGTACGCCGGGGACCGAGCCTGAGAAACCGGTTCCCCGCCGCGCTCGGCATCCTGTCACGACCGCCGCAGCCGGGACAAGAGGGCGAGGTCCACCGGGTCGACGAGCACCTCGAGCTCGCGCCGCACCCACCAGTCGCCGGAGCGTCGCCGCTCCTCCGGCGTCGTGTAGCGGTAGCGGAACAGCCGCATCCGCACCCAGCGCGGTCGGGCGCCGTCGAACGGGTCGTGGCGCAGCAGGCGGAGCGTCGCCCGGTCCGCCTCGAGCAGCCGCCGGCACAGCGTCGGGAGCCACGGCGCGGGCGCACCGAGCGGCACGAACCACAGCACCCAGTCCAGGCGCAGGTGGTACGGGGCGACCTGGGGCGGGCGCCGGCCCACGTCCCCGGGCTTGCCGCGGAACCCGTACTCCCGCCAGTCGTCGGGCCCGGGCTCGTCGGCGAGCGTGCCCTCGACGATCACCTCGTCGCGGCGCCGCGTCACGCTCCCGAACGCCCCGTACGCGTTCACCAGCCGCAGCGGCTCGAAGCTCGCGTTCATCCTCTGGTGCGACGAGGCGAGGTTGACGGCGGGGCGCACCGACAGCGCCGCGAGGAGCACGACGACGACCGTGACGGCGACCAGGTAGCCGGTCGGTCCCGGGGGTACCGCGGTCCCCGGGCCGGCGGCCGGGTCCGGGGCGAGGCCGCCGAGGAGCGCGCGCCACGCGTCGTCGGACACCATGGCCGCGCCGAGCACGATCGCCGCCCAGTTCAGCCACGCGAAGTTGCCGGTGAGCACGAGCCAGCCCTGGGTCACGACGACGACGCCGCCCGCGACGCTCGGCAACGGCTGCGGCAGCCAGAGCAGCCACGGCACGAGCAGCTGGGTGACGTGGTTGCCGACCACCTCCGTGCGGTGCCACCAGCGCGGCAGGTGGTGCGCGTGCCAGCTGAACGGGCCGGGCATCGGCTGCGACTCGTGGTGGTGGTCCATGGCGGTGAGGTCGCGCCACGCGGGGTCGCCGCGCCACTTGATGAGGCCCGCGCCCAGCTCCAGCCGGAACAGCAGCCAGCGGGCGGCGAGCACGAGCAGGAACGGCACGGGCACGGCGGGGGAGCCGAACCAGGCGGCCAGGAACGCCAGCTCGCACAGCAGCGTCTCCCACCCGAACGCGTAGAAGCGCTGGCCGACCGAGACGAGCGAGAGGTAGCCCGCCCACAGCGCGAGCAGGACGACGGTCGTGACCCACCACGGCCCGGCCTGCGGCAGCCCTACGACCACGGCGGCGCCCCCTGCGGCCCCGAGCACCCCCACCACGACCAGCAGGCGGTCGGAGTAGTGCAGGTGGAACAGCGACGGCGCGTCGCGGAACCGCACCCGCGCCGTGAACCGCCGCACCGGCAGCAGCCCGCGGTCCCCGAGCAGGGGGCGGAACTGGCCCAGGGCCTGGAGGAAGGCCAGGCACAGCAGCGCGCCGACGCCGCGCTGCAGCACCTCGCGGGCGACGTCGTAGTCGGCGGTGGCCCACCAGCCACCGAGCTGTTCCAGCTGCCGTCCCAGCTGCTCAGGCACGCCTCCACGCTAGTCGCGGGCGGCGTCACCCGCCTCCACCAGCCGCTGCACGAGGGCGTGCGCCGCCGGGGTCGGCGCGCCGACGGTGAGCGCGAGCACCTCGCGGGTGGCGCCGGGCAGGGGCTGCGCCACGACGTCCGGGTTCCGGTGCGCCCGCAACGCGAGCGACGGCAGCAGGCTCACCCCCGCGCCGGACGCGACGAGCGCCTGCACGGCCACGTAGTCGTCGGTCTCGAACGCGATGCGGGGGGCGAACCCGGCGGTGGCGCAGCGCGCGACCAGGTCGGCGCGGCACCGCTCGCACCCTGCGATCCAGGCGGCGTCGCGCAGGTCGGCCAGCGGCGGCGGGACGTCGCCGGAGCGGCTCGACGCGTCCGGTCCGTCGGGGGTCGCGTCGGTGGTCCGCCGGACGAGGGCGATGGGCTCGGAGTGCACGACGGTCACCTCGAACCGCGACAGGTCCGCGCCGGGCCGGGCGTTCGGGGCGTCGGTGTGCCGGAAGACGAGGGCGACGTCGACGTCGCCGGCCTGGAGCGCGGCGATCGCCTCCGGGGGCTCGGCCTCGACCAGGCCGACCCCCAGCCCGGGGTGCGCGGCCCGCAGCCCGGCGACGGC
>JADHZE010000201.1 GCA_026934365.1 Isoptericola sp. QY 916
CCTCAACACCCGCGGTGACCTGCCCGCCCGGCGCACGGGCTGGCGCGAGCTCGTGCACGTGCCGACCTATCCGCGCACGCGGCCCTGGCTCCGCATCGACCACGTGCTCGCGGACGGCCCGGTCACCGCGGCCGCCGCCGCGCGGGCCGTGGACCTGGGCGTCAGCGACCACCGCGCCGTCGTGGTCGACGTCGCGCTCGACGTCGCACCCGGTGGGGACGGGGGATGACGGACGAGCCCACCGGCGGCGTGCCCGACCGGTCCTACGGCCGTCAGGAGACTCCGGAGCAGCGCTCGGACCGCAACTGGAACGAGCTGCTGCAGGAGCTGCGCGTCATGCAGACCGGGGTGCAGATCCTCACCGGCTTCCTGCTGATCTTGCCGTTCCAGAGCCGCTTCGCGGACCTGGACGACTACCAGCGCACGGTCTACCTCACGCTCGTGCTCGTGTGCGTGGCCACGACGGGGCTCCTCGTCGCCCCGGTGGCGCTGCACCGGGCCCTGTTCCGCAAGCACCTCAAGCGGTCGGTGGTGACGGGTGGCGACCTGATGGCGCGCGCCGGGCTGGTGCTCCTCGCGATCGCGCTGGCGGGCACGGCGGAGCTCGTGTTCGACGTCGTGCTGGGCCGCACGGCGGGGATCGTCGTGGGCGCCGCGTCGGCGGTCGTGCTGCTCGGCCTGTGGGCGGTGGTGCCCGCGTTCGTGCGGCACCGCCGGGAGTGACGCGGGGTCAGGCGGCGAGGTCGACCTGCTCGGCCGACTCGACGGGCGCGACCTCCGCGTCGCGGCGCGCGGCGGCCCGCGCCTTGCTGACGGTCAGCAGCGTCTGCGCGCCGATGACGATCCAGGCGAGGTTCGCGGCGGCGGACGGCCAGACGCCGTTCACGCCCGCGACGACGGTCATCACGACCGCACCGCACATGTTGGTGATCTGGAAGGCGAACGAGTTCGCGGTCCAGCGGCCCTTGCTCACCATCCCGTAGGCGATGAGCCCGGCGAGGGCGCCGGCCCACCCGAGGGCAGTAATCACGGTCAGCAGGGAGATCGTCATGACGGGCACCTCCGGGGGGTCGGCGTGGCACAGGTGTGCCACGGGAAGGAAGAGCTGAGGATGTGGGGACGCCGCTCCCGAGACCCGGGAACCGGAGAGGTCCGGCTGGCGTCGAAACGATTCTGCAGCACGACCTGCGTTCAGCACAATCAAATCCTTCTCCGACCGGCAGTTAGTATCTCTACATGGCCACAGACCCACGGAGACTTGCCTTCCTCCTTGCCGTGCACCGGGCCGGGGGCGTGCTCGCGGCAGCAGATCTTCTGCATGTCACCCCGTCCGCGGTGTCCCAGCAGATCGCCCGCCTCGAGGCCGAGGAGGGCATCGCCGTCCTCGACCGCGGGCCGCGCGGCGTGACCCTCACCCCGGCGGGCCGCGTGCTGGCCGAGGCCGGCGAGCGGATCGAGGCCGAGCTTCTCGAGGCCCGGCAGGCGATCGCCGGGCTCGGCGAGGGGGTGAGCGGCAGGGTCGTGCTGGGCGCCTTCCAGACGGCGATCCGTGCCGTCGTGGCGCCCATGCTGCTCGACCTGGCCGAGCAGTACCCGGCCGTCGAGGTGGACGTGCGCGAGCACGAGCCGGCCGAGGCGATCCGCATGCTGCGCGCCGGCGACCTCGACGTCATCCTCCTCGAGCGCGACGCCGACATGGACTCCCCCGCCCCCCGCGGCGTGCACGACGTCCCCCTGCTCGACGAGCCGTGGTGCGTCGTCGTGCCCGCCGGGCTGCCCATGCCCGAGCGCCTCGACGACCTGGCGAACCTGCAGTGGGTCGGCGCCGAGGCCGACACGGCGTCCGACCGCGCGCTGCGCCGCCTCGCCCGCACGCTCGGCACGACCGTCAGCCAGCGGCACCGCTTCTTCGACTTCGACACGGCGCTCGCGCTCGTCGCGGCGAACCAGGGCGTGGCCATGCTGCCCGCGCTCGCGCTCCAGGGCGGGGACGTGCCCGAGGGCGTCGAGGTCGCGCGCCTCGCGGGTCTCGGCACCCGCCGGATCGTGGCGCGGCACCGCGCCACGCGGCACGAGCCCGGCCCGGCCGTGCGCGCCGTCGTCGACGCGATGGTCGAGGTGACCCGCGACCTCGAGCTCGCCTGAGGGCCGCTCCCGCTCGCGACGCCGCAGGTCTCCGCCGCGCGACCTGGCGGGACCGCTCCTAGCATCGCGAGCATGAGCGACACGACGTCGGGGCCCGCCGGGTCGTCGGGGGCCGCGCCCCTGTCCGACCGCACGTTCGGCGCCGCGCGCCGCCTCTGGGGTCTGGTGTACCTGCGCGCGCTGATGTACCTGGCCGCGGGGATCGTGCTGTTCGCGAACCCCGACCGCGGGCTCGTGTGGGTGCGGTGGCTCGTCGGCCTGGTGATCGTCGTCCAGGGCGTGCTGCTCACGCTGGAGGGCGCCCCCACCAAGCGGTCGGGCCGTCCGCAGGGTACGGGCGACGAGATCAGCTGGCGGCTGATCGCGGGCGTCGTCAGCCTCGTCGCCGGCGTCCTCATCATCGTCTGGCCGTCCATGACCGGCCCGGTGATGTACCTGGTCGTGGCGGTCTGGGCGTGCGCGGCCGGCGTGGTCGGCGTCATCGGCGCGCTGCGGGGTCGCGCGCTCCGCACGACGTCGTGGGACTGGCAGCTCGTCAACGCGGTGCTGTGGATCGTGCTCGGGCTGGTGATGCTGCTGCGGCCCAGCTCGGACGTCGCCACGGGCGCGCAGCTGCTCGCGCTCTACCTGGTGCTCGCCGGCGCCGTGCTGGTCGTGGGCGCGTTCGCCACGGGCACCCGGGACCGGGACGCCCGCAAGGCCCGGGACGGCGCCGCGGCCGGGTAGGATCGGGCGCGTCACACCGCAGCCCCGGCTGCCCACAACGCGGCCGCACCTCCGGGTGCGGTTGCCGCATAGCCGCTCGAACCGCGACGGGAGAGCTCGCGCCGCGCCCCCGCAAGGTGGCCGGCCGGCGCCGAAGGAGCAACCCTCCCCGGGAATCTCTCAGGCATCCGTACCGTCGTGGCGAGGCAACTCTGGAAAGCGGCCCTGCCCCGTCCTCGCGACGGGCGGGCCCACCGACGGTGCAAGTCGGCGCGCCCCGTCGACGTCGTAGGTCACGTCTGCGACGACGCCATGGCGGACCGGCAAAACTCTCAGGTCGACGCGCGCGCGTCCGATGACAGAGCGGGGAGGACCTGCCAGTCCCCCGCCTGCCCGGCCCGACCCACGGAGCTCCGACGTGACCACCCTCCCGGACGACTCGCACATCCTCACCGGCGTCGACCCCGACGTCTTCGCGGACCGGCACGTGGGCCCGCGCGGCCGCGAGGTCGCCGCGATGCTCGACACCCTCGGCCACGCGAGCCTCGACGCGCTGGTGGACGCCGCCGTCCCCGCGTCGATCCGCACCGACCGCCCGCTGGACCTGCCGGCCGCCCGCTCGGAGGCCGAGGTGCTCGCCCACCTGCGCGACCTCGCGGGGAGGAACCAGGTCAAGCGCCAGATGATCGGCCTCGGCTACTACGGCACCGCCACTCCCCCGGTCATCCGCCGCAACGTGCTCGAGTCCCCCGCCTGGTACACGGCGTACACGCCGTACCAGCCGGAGATCTCCCAGGGCCGCCTCGAGGCGCTGCTGAACTTTCAGCAGGCCGTGGAGGACCTCACCGGCCTGGGCATCGCGGGCGCGTCCCTGCTGGACGAGGCCACGGCCGTCGCCGAGGCCGTCGCGCTGATGTGGCGCGCCTCGCGCGCGAAGAGCGGGTACGTCGTGCTCGACGCCGACCTGTTCCCGCAGAGCCTGTCGGTCACGCGCGGCCGCGCCGAGGCGATCGGCCTGCCGGTGGTCGTGGTCGGGCTCGACGGCGGCCTGGCGGCGGGCCTCGACGCGTTCGTCGCGGCGGGCGGGACGCTCCCCGCCGGCGACCTGGTGGGCGTCGTGGTGCAGCAGGCGGGCGCGTCGGGCCGCGTGCTGGACGCACGTGGCATGGTCGCGGAGGCCAAGGAGCGCGGCGCGCTGGTCACGGTGGCCGCGGACCTCCTGGCGCTCACCCTGCTGACCTCCCCGGGCGAGCTCGGCGCCGACGTCTCGGTCGGTTCGGCCCAGCGCTTCGGCGTCCCGCTCTTCTACGGCGGCCCGCACGCCGCGTTCATGGCGGTCCGCAAGGGCCTGGAGCGCCAGCTTCCCGGCCGCCTCGTCGGCGTCTCGACCGACGCCGACGGCGCCACGGGCCTGCGCCTCGCCCTCGCCACCCGCGAGCAGCACATCCGCCGCGAGAAGGCGACGAGCAACATCTGCACCGCGCAGGCGCTGCTCGCCATCGTGGCCTCGATGTACGCCGTGTACCACGGCCCCGACGGCCTCCGCGCGATCGCGGAGCGCACCCACGCCCGCGCCGCGGCTGTCGCGTCGGGCCTCCGCGCGGCGGGCATCGCGGTCGAGCACGACGTCTTCTTCGACACCGTCCGCGCGGTGGTCCCCGGCCAGGCAGGGCGCGTCGTGGCAGCAGCCGCGGACGCCGGCTACAACCTGTACAAGGCCGACGCCGACCATGTACAGATCGCCTGCGACGAGACCACCACCTCGGCGGACGTGGACGCCGTTCTCGCGACCTTCGCCGCCGCCACCCCCCAGGACGGCGGAACGCACCAGGGAGCGGGGAGGTCGGCAACCTCTCGCGCGGACGTAGACCTTCCCGAAGTGGAGGGCGCCCTGGCGCCCGTGAACGCGTCCGCGCGAGAGGTTGTCGACCTCCCCGCGGAAGTGACCCGACAGACGCAGTACCTCCAGCACCCCATCTTCCACCTGCACCGCAGCGAGACCTCGATGCTCCGGTACCTGCGGTCGCTGAGCGACAAGGACCTGGCGCTGGACCGCACGATGATCCCGCTGGGCTCGTGCACGATGAAGCTCAACGCGACGGCGGAGATGGAGGCCATCAGCTGGCCGGGCTTCGCGGACATCCACCCGTACGTGCCGGCTGACCAGGCGCTGGGCTACGCGGAGCTGGTGTCGACGCTGGAGTCGCAGCTCGCGGAGATCACGGGGTACGCGGGCGTCTCCGTGCAGCCGAACGCCGGCTCGCAGGGCGAGTTCGCGGGGCTGCTGGCGATCAAGGGGTACCACCGGTCGCGGGGCGAGGAGCACCGCGACATCGTGCTGATCCCGGCGTCGGCGCACGGCACGAACGCAGCCTCGGCGGCGCTGGCGGGCCTGCGCGTGGTGGTCGTGGCGACGGCGGACGACGGCGAGATCCAGCTGGACGACCTGCGGGCGAAGCTCGAGCAGCACGGCCCGCAGGTGGCCGGGATCATGATCACGTACCCGTCGACGCACGGCGTCTACGAGGAGCACGTCCGTGAGGTCTGCGACCTTGTACATCACTCGGGCGGGCAGGTGTACATCGACGGCGCGAACCTCAACGCGCTGGTCGGGCTGGCGCGACCGGGGGAGTTTGGCGGCGACGTCTCGCACCTCAACCTGCACAAGACGTTCTGCATCCCGCACGGCGGCGGTGGTCCGGGCGTGGGCCCGGTCGCGGTGGCCGCGCACCTGGTGCCGTTCCTGCCGGCGGACCCGACGCCGGGGATCGACGGCCACGACGGCATCGCGCCGGTGAGCGCGGCGCCGCACGGGTCGGCGGGGATCCTGCCGATCTCGTACGCGTACCTCGCCCTGATGGGGCCGGACGGGCTGACCGAGGCGTCGAAGGCCGCCGTCCTCACCGCGAACTACGTGGCGAAGCGCCTGGACCCGTACTTCCCGGTGCTCTACACCGGCGAGAACGGCCTGGTGGCGCACGAGTGCATCCTCGACCTGCGGCCGATGACCGCCGAGACGGGCGTGACCGCGGAGGACGTGGCGAAGCGCCTCATCGACTACGGCTTCCACGCCCCGACGATGTCGTTCCCGGTGGCGGGCACGCTGATGGTGGAGCCCACCGAGAGCGAGGACCTCGCCGAGCTGGACCGCTTCGTCGACGCGATGATCGCCATCCGCGGTGAGATCGACCGCGTCGCGGCGGGGGAGTGGACCGTGGACGACAACCCGCTGCGGCACGCCCCGCACACCGCGGCGAGCGTCGTCGCCGACGAGTGGGAGCACCCGTACTCCCGCGAGCGGGCCGCCTTCCCGCTCCCCAGCCTGCGGGGCGCGAAGTACTGGTCGCCCGTGCGCCGCATCGACGGGGCCAAGGGCGACCGCAACCTCGTGTGCGCCTGCCCGCCCCTGGAGTCCTACGCGGAGCCCGCCCCCACCCACTGACGCTGCCCACCACACTCGACCCGGGACACACCGAAGGGAGCCTCGATGGCCGAGGACCAGCAGGAGACGCAGGACAAGACCACGCCGCTGCACGACGAGCACGTCGCGCTGGGCGCCAGCCTCACCGGCTTCGGCGGCTGGCTGATGCCGCTGCGGTACACCTCCGACCTGGCGGAGCACCGCGCGGTGCGCGAGGCCGCGGGGCTGTTCGACCTGTCGCACATGGGGGAGATCCACCTCGAGGGCGCGGAGTCCGGCGCGGCGCTGGACCGGGCGCTCGTGGGCAACGCGAGCGCGATCGGCGTCGGCCGGGCGCGGTACTCGATGATCTGCGCCGGGGACGGCTCGGTGCTCGACGACCTCATCGTCTACCGCCTGGCCGACGAGCACTTCCTCGTCGTCGCCAACGCGGGCAACGCGCCGCGCGTCGCGGCCGAGCTGGTCGCGCGGTCGGCCGGCTTCGACGCGCTCGTCACCGACCGGTCCGCCGAGACCGCGCTGGTCGCGGTGCAGGGCCCGCAGGCCGAGGAGATCGTCGCCTCGCTCACGTCCGACGACGACGTCGACACGGTCCGCGGCATGAAGTACTACGCGTCGGCGGAGGTCACGGTCGCCGGGATCGGCGTGCTGCTGGCCCGCACCGGGTACACGGGCGAGGACGGCTTCGAGCTGTTCGTGCCCGCCGACCGGGCGGTGGAGCTCTGGCGGGCGCTGCTGGCGGCGGGGGAGGGGCGCGGCCTCGTCCCGGCCGGGCTGTCCGCGCGGGACTCCCTCCGGCTCGAGGCGGGCATGCCGCTCTACGGGCACGAGCTCGACGAGACCACGACGCCGTACGAGGCGGGCCTCGGCCGCGTCGTGAAGCTCGACAAGACCGGCGCCGACGGCGAGCCGCTGCCGTTCGTGGGCCGCGACGCCCTCGCGGCGCGCGCCCGGAGCGCGCCGGCACGCGTCCTCGTCGG
>JADHZE010000202.1 GCA_026934365.1 Isoptericola sp. QY 916
GTGGCCCCGGCGGACGTCGCGGCCGCGATCCGGACGGCGGCGCGCCGCCACGTCCCGGACGCCGAGCTCACCGTGGTGGGCGAGCCCGTGCGGGTCGGCGCCGAGACGGCGCACGCCCTCGCGCGCATCGCCCAGAGCGCCGTGGCGAACGTGGACCGGCACGCCGGCGCCGCGCGGCTCGGCCTCACCCTCACGTACCTTCCCGACGCCGTCGCGCTCGACGTGTTCGACGACGGCCGCGGCTTCGACGTCGCACAGGTCGTGGCGCGGACCGCCGGCGCGGGGGCTCCCGGACGGCAGGGCGGGTTCGGGCTCCGCGCCATGCGGCAGCGGGTGGAGCAGCTCGGTGGCACGATCACGGTGGAGAGCTCGCCGGGCGAGGGGACCGTCGTCGGGGTGCAGCTGCCCGTCGTCGCCGACGCCGGGACGGCCTGGCCGAAGGACCAGGAGGACGCATGAGCGACCCGATCACCGTGCTGCTCGTGGACGACCACCACGTGGTGCGCGCCGGGCTGCGCGCGCTGCTCGACTCGCAGCCGGACATCAGCGTGGTCGGGGAGGCGGGCACCGCCGACGAGGCACTCGACGCCGCAGGGCGCCTCGCGCCCGCGCTCGTCGTCATGGACCTCGAGCTGGGCGCGGGGGAGGACGGCGTCGCCGCCACCCGCCGCATCCGGGCCGCCCACCCCGACCTGCCCGTCCTCGTGTTCAGCGCCTACGACACCGACGCCGACGTGGTGCGCGTCGTCGACGCGGGCGCCATCGGCTACGTCCTCAAGGACGCCCCACCGGCCGAGATCTTCTCCGCCGTGCGCGGCGCCGTCGTCGGGCGCAGCGTGCTGTCCCCGCCGGTCGCGTCCCGGCTCATGCAGCAGGCGCAGAACCCCGGCAGCGCGCTCACCCCGCGGGAGGCGGAGCTGCTCACGCTGCTCGCGCAGGGGCTGAGCAACCGGGAGCTCGGGCGCCGGCTGTTCATCTCCGAGGCGACCGTGAAGACCCACCTCGCGCACGTGTACGCCAAGCTCGGCGTCGAGTCGCGGGCGGCCGCCGTCGCGCACGCGCTGCGCGGGCAGACGGTGCGCTGACGGCTCAGCTCTCGACGCCGACGTCGTCCGGGCGCTTGTCGTCGCGCCACCCGCGCCACACCGAGTGCCGCAGTCGCGGTCCCTCGTCGTCCGCGCCGCCGCCCTCGTCGCCACCGTGCGTTCCGAGGTCGGCGGGGTCGCTCGTCCAGTCGCCGTAGGTCACCTCGGCCACGCGCTCGGGCGCGGCCCACCGCGCGTGCACCGCCTCGGTGCGCGGCACGCCGTCGAGCGGCGCGTCGTCCACGGGGTGCAGGTGCCGCACGACCTCCCGCCGCTCCGCCTCCTTGAAGCCCGTGCCGACCTTGCCCACGTAGCGCAGCACCCCGCCGTCGTCCGGCACCGCCAGCAGCAGCGACCCGGCCACCCGCGCGTCCTCGCGGCCCGTCCCCGCGTGCAGGGGGCGCCAGCCGACGACCACCACCTCCTGGGTGCGGGCGTGCTTGATCTTGAGCCAGTCGCGCGAGCGGCGGCCCGGCGTGTACGGCGACCGGCGTCGCTTGGCCACCACCCCCTCGAGCCGCATGAGGCGGCTGGTCTCCAGTGCCTCGTCGAGCGTGCCGTCCAGGGCGTCCGGCACGTGCACCGGGCGGCGCGGCGTCACGACCCGCGCCAGCTCCGCGCGGCGCTCGGTGTACGGCCGGTCGGTGACCGCGCGCCCGCCGACGACGAGCGCGTCGAACAGCACCAGGTCGACCCCGACCGCGCGGCGCGCCTTCTCGACGTCGCGCGGCCGGGTGAGGTTGGCTCGCTGCTGCAGGCGGCGGAACGACGGGCGCCCGTCCCCGTCGAGGGCGACGATCTCGCCGTCCAGCGCCAGCGGCAGATCGTCGTCGGACACCATGTCGGCGACCGCCCGCAGCTCCGGGAACGTCACCGTCAGGTCCTGGCCGGAGCGGGACGTGAGACGCACCGCGTGCTCGTCGTCGCCGTCCGCGCCGGCGAGCACCTCCACGACGGCGCGGAAGCCGTCCCACTTCACCTCGAACGCCCAGTCGTCCGGGTCGAGCCGGGCCAGCTCGCCCGGCGGCGCCGTCGTCGCGAGCATCGGGCGCGGCGTCTCGGCCGGCGCGTCGTCGGCAGCCGCGCGAGGCCGGGCCGCCGGCGGGCTCGGGCGGGCGTCGTCGCGAGCCTCGGTCCCGGCGTCCTCGTCGCCGGGCTGCGTCTTGGTGCGGTGGATCAGCCACGAGTTCTGGTCGTCGCCGCCACGCCCGCCGGTGCGGATGAGGGCGAGCCGGCGGGAGCCGCGGCGCTCGCTGTGCAGGACGGCGATCACCTCGTCCTCGCGCCACTTCTCCAGGTCGTAGGTGCCGGCGTCCCAGATCGTCACCTCCCCGCCGCCGTACTCGCCCGCGGGGATGCTGCCCTCGAACGACCCGTACTCGAGCGGGTGGTCCTCGGTCTGCACGGCCAGGTGGTTCTGCTTCGGGTCGGTGGGCTCCCCCTTCGGCAGGGCCCAGCTCACGAGGACGCCCTCGTGCTCCAGCCGGAAGTCCCAGTGCAGGCGGCGGGCGTGGTGCTCCTGGATGACGAAAGTCGGCGCGCCGTCGTGGGCGTCCGGGTCCTCGGGGCCGAAGGGCTCCGGTGTCTTCTCGGGGTCGCGCTTGGCGCGGTAGGTCTCGAGCCGCTCGGCCGGGGTGCGCTCGAACGTCGCCATGCGCTCGGGCGTCGGCTCGAGCTGGGCCAGGTGCCCGGCCGCCAGGGGCTCCAGGAGGTCGCCGTCGCGTTCCAGCCGCTCGACCACCTCGGTGAAGGTGAGGTGGCGCAGACCCGGGTCGTCGAGCTCGTCCCAGGTGCGCGGAGCGGCGACGGTGGGCTCGTCGCGCCCGCGCAGCGAGTACGGCGCGATGGTCGTCTTGGCGCCGTTGTTCTGCGACCAGTCGACGAGCACCTTGCCCGCGCGCAGCGACTTCTTCATGTCGCTGACGACGAGGTCCGGGTGCTCGGACTCCAGGTGCCGCGCGAGCTCGTGCGCCACCGCGGAGACGGCGTCCGCGGTGAGGGAGTCGTCGTGCGCGACGAGCGCGGCGTACAGGTGGATGCCCTTCGACCCGCTGGTCACGGGCAGCGGGTCGAGGTCCATGCCGCGCAGGACGTCGCGCGCCAGCCGCGCCACCTCCGCGCACTCGGCGAGGCCCGCGCCCGGCCCGGGGTCCAGGTCGAGGACCAGCCGGTCGGGCGGCATCGGCGTGCCCGTGCGCCCGAACCGCCACTGTGGCACGTGGATCTCGAGCGTCGCCGTCTGCCCCAGCCACGTCAGCGTGGCGAGGTCGTTGACCAGCACGTAGTCGTTGGTCGACGTGCGGTGCTTGATCGAGCGCCGCGGCACCCACGACGGCGTCGACGCGTCCAGGTTCTTCTGGAAGAACATCTGCCCGGCGACGCCGTCCGGCCAGCGCTTGCGCGTCGCCGGGCGGTACGCCGCGTGCCGCAGCAGCGCCGGTGCCACCCGCGCGAGGTACTGCAGCACCTCGCCCTTCGTCGTCCCCGTGGCCGGGTAGTACACCTTGTCCAGGTTGGTCAGCTGCAGGCGTCGGTCGTCGACCGTGACGGTCTGCGGCTTGCTCGACGGCGCGCGTGCCATGGCCACATCGTCGCGCGAGGGCCGGATGTGCGCGCCCTGGGCCGCTTCGATACTGGCTGCGCGGCTGCACGTCGTCTTCCCGGACGGAATCACCACGTGGCATTCCGCCGTGTGCCACGCTGTGAGCGTGGCTGACGAGCAGAAGGACGAGGGAGCGATCGCGGCTCCGGTGGCTGAGGTCCTCGGAGGGCTGAGGATTCCTGCCCTGCCTGCTGGAACGACTCCGCGCGGCTTGCTTGCCTTGGTGAAGCTCGACGAACCGGACGGTGGCGTGGGGTGGTCCGTGCGCGTCACCGCCGACCTGGACGACGAGGAGGTGCTCGGCGTTCTCGTGGGCTATGTCGAGCACCTGAAGCGCGTTGCGGCGGACTCGTGGGACGACTCGGATCCCACCCGCGCGGACTGACTCGCTGGACGAGCTCGGCGCGATGGTGCGGCTTCCTCAGTCATTGCGGCTTGTTCACAGCGCTGACGAGCTGCACGACCTCTGCCTGGTCGCTGGGAGCTGGTCGATCCAGGTGCGGTAGTGGTCGCCGAACGGTTCGACGCCGTCGCGCAGGGCGACGGTCAACCACGCGCCCGCAGCCTCCGCCCACTCGACCACGTCGGCCGGGTAGCAATACCGCACCTGGTGGACGGCGAGCTCGTCCTCGTCGTCCACGAAGACGGACATATCCTCCCGGACGCGGCAGACGTCGAGGTCCAGATCGACCATGGTCACCTCGCTCGAGCCGCTCTCCGTGGAGGGGGTGGCGACGTCGCAGTAGGCGTCCAGGTGTGCCGGGGCTGCCTGGAACTCGGCCGTCCACCACGCATCTCGGGGGTGAGCATCACCCGGTCGTCCCCGACCGCCACGACGGCGGTCTCGTGCCCGGGCTCGCCCCTGCGGTGGACGGTTCCTGCCGGCGCACCGAGCCACACGCCGAGGCTATCGGGACCACGGTCGTTCCTGTCAGGCCGCCCGGCGATTCCGCAGCAGCTTGACCTGGTGCCCCTCCGGGTCGAGCACCCACGCGTACCGCAGCCGCCCGTCCGGGCCGTCCGTCGGCGCGCGCAGCGAGCGCCCGCCGGCGGCGACGGCGCGCGCGTGCAGGGCGTCGACGTCCGTGACCCACAGCGCGACCTCCGCGGAGCGGGCCTGCGGCGGCACCACGCCCAGGTCGGCGATCTCGTTCGCGACGTCGACGGCGTCGAAGCCGACGCGCACCCCCGCGCCCTCGACCTCGATCTTCGACGGCGTCCCCGTGGACGGGTACCGGAACGCCCGGCGCAGGCCGAGCTCCTCGAAGAAGAGCGCGCACCTCTCGACGTCCGCGCAGAACAGGTTGACCTGGACTCCCGTGATCTCGCCGACCGCGTCGTCGGCCCTCGTGCCATCCATGCAGCGACCGTAGGACCGAGGACCGACAGCGCGTGTGGCAGGGTGTCCGCGTGACCGACGCGTACCTCTCCTCCCTGTTCTCCCTCGACGACCGGGTCGCCCTGGTGACCGGCGGCAGCTCCGGCATCGGGCGCGCGATCGCGGGCGCGCTCGCCCGTGCCGGAGCGCGGGTCGTTGTCGTGGCCCGGCGGGAGGCCGAGCTGGACGACACGGTCGCCGAGCTGCGCGCGGACGGCTGCACCGCCGACCGCGTCAGCGCGGACCTGAGCACCCGGGACGGCGTGCGCGCCGCGGCCGAGGACGCTGCCGCCGTCTACGGCGAACCCGACGTCGTGGTCAGCTCCGCCGGGATCAACCTGCGGCCGCCGCTGGGCGAGACCGCCGACGCGACCTGGGACACCACGATGGCGGTCAACCTCGAGGCACCGTACCTGCTGGGGCAGCGGTTCGGTCCGGGCATGGCCGAGCGCGGGTACGGCCGGCTGATCCACGTGTCGTCCCAGCAGGCGCACCGCGCGTTCGTGCAGTCCGGCGTCTACGGGGTGTCCAAGGGCGGCCTGGAGTCGCTGGCCCGCTCGCAGGCCGAGGCCTGGTCGTCCCGCGGCGTCACCGCCAACACGCTGGTGCCCGGCTTCGTCCTCACGCCGCTGAACGCCCGGCTGCAGTCCGACCCGGCGCGGGTCGAGGCGCTCGCGGCCCGCACGATGGTCGGCCGCAACGGGCTGCCCGACGACTTCGCCGGTGCCGCCGTCTTCCTCGCCGGCCCGGCGTCCGCCTATGTGACGGGTCAGTCACTGTTCGTGGACGGCGGATTCTCCGTGCACTAACCCCATGGGGGTATGGTGCTGCGCATGACCGACGACACCACGACCGACCTCCGCCGCCCCGCGACCCTCACGATGTACGGGGCCACGTGGTGCGGCGACTGCCGCCGCGCCAAGCGCGTGCTCGACACCCGCGGCGTCGAGTACGTGAACGTGGACCTCGTCGCCGACCCCCTGCGCGCCGACGACGCCGAGGCGATCAGCGGCCGCAAGAACATCCCCGTGGTCGTCTTCCCCGACGGCGAGTTCTTCGTCGAGCCCACCGACGCCGAGCTCACGGCGAAGCTGGACGCCGTCGGCCTCTGACAGGCTCGACCCGCCTTACTCCCAGCGGAACCACACGGCTGCGGCACCCCCCGCCGCGACCATGCTCACGCCGAGGCCGACGAGCGCGGACGCGGGCACGCCGGCGCCGGCCCACGCCGCGCTCAGTCCGTCCACGGCAGCCCCGAAGGGGAGCCAGCCGCCGAGCGTCGTGAGCACGTCGGGCAGGTTCTGGCGCGGCCCGAACATGCCGCCGAGCGCCGCGAGACCGAAGAACGCGACGAGGCCGATCGCCACCGCGGAACCCGGCGTCGGCGCGACGGCCGCCACGAGCATCCCGACCGCGTACATCGCGGCGATCGTCAGCGCCAGGACGCCCGCCGCCACCCACGGGTCGGCCGGCGGCGACGCCCCCAGCCACACGAACGCGACGGCGAGCGCGATGGCGATGCCCAGCAGGATCTGCGCCACCCCGACGAGCGCCTGCGCACCGAGCACCATCGCCGGGGAGGCGGGGGTGACGCCGAGCCGCTTGAGGATCCCGCTGCGGCGGTAATAGGCGAGGAAGCTCGGCATGTTGATCACCCCGACGGTCGCGACGACCATCGTCACCGTCAGCGGGATCACGTAGACGTCCAGCGCGGTGCGCCCACCCGTCCCGGGGACGACCTGGTCCAGGCCCGGCATCAGCCCGTTCATCACGAGGATGAGCAGCGGCATGCCGAGCGGGATCACGAGCCCGGCGGTGTCGCGGGCCACCATCCGCGCCTCGGCGACCGTGAGCGCGCGCCACGCCCCCGCGCCCGGCCGCACAGCGCGTGGCGGAGGGCCCGGCTCGGGCAGCTCCATCACCTGGGGGGTCGAGGGGTGGCGGGCGGTGGTCATGATGCCTCCAGGGGGCTTCCGGTGAGGGCGAGGAACGCGTCGTCGAGGGTGGGGCGGCGCAGCTGCGTCTCGGTCGCGACGACGCCCGCGGCGGCCAGGGCCGCGCTCACCTCCTGCAGCAGGTCGCCGCGCGCCGGGTCGTCGTCTGCCCCGGCGGCCGCAGCG
>JADHZE010000203.1 GCA_026934365.1 Isoptericola sp. QY 916
AGCCCGGCGTGCACGCGGCGGACGGCGTCGGCGAGCCGGTCGGCGGGCGTGTCCTTGACGACGAACCCGCTCGCGCCGGCGTCGAGCGCGCGGCGCAGGTAGCCGGGCCGGCCGAACGTGGTCACGACGAGCGAGCGGCACTCCGGCAGCTCACGGCGCAGCGCCGCCGCGGCCGCGATGCCGTCGAGGCCGGGCATCTCGACGTCGAGCAGGGCGACGTCGGCGGCGGACGCCCGCGCGGCGTCGAGCACCTCGTCGCCGCGCCCCACCTGGGCCACGACCTCCAGGTCGGTCTCGAGGTCGAGCAGGGCAGCGAGGGCTCCGCGCACGAGTGCCTGGTCGTCGGCGAGCAGCAGTCGGATCACGGGACGATCCTGGCATCGCCCGGCCCCGGCCCGGGACGGACCGTGACGGCGAGACGGAACCCTCCGAGCGGGCTCGGCCCGGTCTCGAGCACGGCGCCGGCGTCCCGAGCCCGCGCCGTGAGTCCCGTCAGCCCGTTCCCGCCGTCCGTGCGGCCCTCCGGACCGCCACCGCCGTCGTCGTCGACGGCCAGGCGGTCCGCCGCGACGGTCACCACGACCCGGGCGGCCCCGGAGTGCCGCAGCACGTTGGTGGTGCCCTCGCGCAGCACCCACGCGAAGAGCTCGCGGTGCTCGGCGGGGACGCCGTCGACGGCGCCCGGGAGGTCCGCCTCGATCCCCGCCGCGTCGAGCGCGGAGCGGGCCGTGGCCAGCTCGCCGGCGAGGGTCACCTGCCGAGACCCGGCGACCATGCCGCGCACGTCCGCGAGCGCCCCGCGTGCCAGGTCCTGGATGTCGGCCACCTCGCTCGTGGCACGTTCCTCGGGCGCCGTGGCCGGACGGTCGGCGGCGGCGGCGCGCAGCAGCTTCGCCGCGAGCTCCGCCTTGACGGAGATGACCGTGAGCGAGTGGCCGAGGACGTCGTGCATGTCCCGGGCGATGCGCTCGCGCTCGCGGGCGACGGCCAGGTCGGCGAGCTCCTGCTGGGCGGCGATCAGCCGTCGGTTGCGGTCGATGACCTGCATGAACCCGTAGACGGCAGCGCTCGCCAGGACGACGGCGAGGGCGTTGCCGTCCTCCGTCGCCCAGCCGGGCAGCACGCGTGGCAGCACGAGCATGACCACGATGCTCGCCGCCACGATCCACAGGGCGGCACGCCCTCCGAGGGAGTAGATCGCGGTGACGCACACGAAGACGAGGCCCACGAGGCCGTGCTCCTGTGCGGCGAGGCACGACAGGCCGACGCACGCGACCTGCACCACGACCAGCACGACGGCGGTGCGGCGTGGCACCCGACCACGGCGCTGCAGCGTGAGGACGGTCCCGGCGAAGATGACGGCCACGCCGAGCACGCCGAGCACGCCGACGACGCGCAGGGCGAGGGGCCCGGCGTCGAGCGCCGCCGTGAACGGCTCCGCCAGGAAGACGACCCAGACGACCGACACGAACAGGCCGACGCGCCGCCTCGTCCAGGGCGGCACGCCCGGGGACGCGGGGCCGGACGCGAGACCGCGCGCGGGCTCGGCGGGCGGCACGGTGGGGGACGTCGAGGTCACGTCCCCCACCGTGCCACGGCCGCCCGGCGCGGCGGCGGAGCGCGTGCTCACACCCGCGCCGTGTCCTTGCGGAACCGCCAGGCGGCGCCGACGGAGAAGATCGCCGCCCAGGCGAGGACGTTCACGACGGCCGTGACGCCGAGGTCGCCGCCGAGGGGCGCGTGCACCAGCTCGGCCAGCCCGTACGTCGGGAAGAACTGCGCCACGGCGGACCACCAGCCGTCGCCCAGCGGCACGAACAGGCCGCCGGCGAAGGAGAGGAGCGCGAGCAGCGGGCCGAGGATCTGCATGACGTTCTCCGCGGGCAGCAGGTACCCCATGAACAGGCCGAAGGCGGCGAAGACCAGCGAGCCCACCCAGGCGAGCACGGCGCACAGTACCCAGGCGCCTGCCGCCATCTGTGCCCCGGTGAACGCGGCCACCACGAGGGTGAGCAGGACGGAGGCGGCGCCCAGCACCATCGACCCGGCGAGCTTGACCGCGACGTAGGCGGCGGGCCGCAGCGGCGTCAGGCGCAGCTGCCGGGTCCAGCCCTGCGCTCGCTCCACGGACACGCTCGCCCCGCCGCCCGTCGCGGTGACCATCGCCCCGTACAGCGCCATCGACACGGCGATCCAGGCGGTGACGTTGCCGTGGCCCGTGCTCTGGTCCTGGTAGTCGCCCTGCAGCCCGAAGATGAGGAAGAGGACGGGCGGCATGACCATGGAGAAGATGAGGGTGCGCCGGTTGCGCAGCGAGCGCCGCAGCTCGACGGCGAGGTAGGCGCGCACCGCGGTCGAGGTGCGGAGGCGCGGTCGCGACGCCGGGGCGGCAGCGGTGCCCGAGGTCGTGCCCAAGGTCGTGCCCGAGGTCGTGCCCCGGGTCGAGGTGGCGCTCATCGGTGGGCTCCGTCCTTGGTCGTGGCTGCGGTGGCGGTGAGGGCGACGAACGCGTCCTCGAGGTTCTCGGACGCGACCTCGAGGTCGCGCGCGGGGGTCTGCGTCAGCAGGAAGCGGGCGACGACGTCGGAGTCGGGGGTGCGCACCACGAGCCGGGCGCCGCGGTGGTCGATGGCGTCCACGGCGGGCATCGCTCGCAGGCGCGCGGCGACGGCGGCGCGGTCGCCGTCGTCGTCGATCCGCGCGCTCACCGTGCGGCCGGACGCGAGGCTCCGCACCTCGGCGGTGGAGCCGTCGGCGACGACCCGGCCCTGGCTGACCAGCACGACGCGGTCGGCGTACGTGTCGGCCTCCTCCAGGTAGTGGGTGGCGAACACGACGGTGCGGCCGGCGGCCGCGTCGGCGCGGATGGCGGCCCAGAACTCGCGGCGGCCCTCCACGTCCATGCCGGTCGTGGGCTCGTCGAGGAGGAGCAGGTCGGGCTCGCTGACCAGCGCCATCGCGAACCGGAGGCGCTGCTGCTGGCCGCCGGAGCACTTGCCCACCATGCGGTCGGCGAGGTCGCCGATGCCGGCGCGCTCCAGGTACGGCAGGGGCGAGCCGGTGCGGCCGAACAGCGCGGCGGTGAGGGCGACGGTCTCCCCCACGGTGATGTCGCGCAGCAGCCCGCCGGTCTGCATGACGGCGGCCACGCGCCCGGCGGCGATCGCGTCGGCCGGGTCGGCGCCGAACACCTGCACGGTGCCGGAGGTCGGGGCGCTCAGGCCGAGGACCATGTCGATCGTGCTGGTCTTGCCGGCGCCGTTGGGGCCGAGGAAGGCCACCACCTCGCCGGGGGCGATCTCCAGGTCGATGCCGTCGACCGCCCGGACAGGTCCGGAGGGCGACGGGAACTCCTTGCGCAGCCCGCGCAGGCTCAGCGCGGGGGTGCTCTCGGTGTGCGAGCCGGTCGTCGAGGTCATGCCTCGATCGTCGTCGCGTGGCGCCCTGACCTGCAGGGTCGCGTGTCACGACGTGGCCATGACATCTGTCATGGCCACGTCGCGACAGGAGCGTCAGCCGAAGTTCACGCCCTGGGCCAGGGGCAGCTCGGTGGAGTAGTTCACGGTGTTGGTCACGCGGCGCATGTACTGCTTCCACGAGTCGGAGCCGGACTCGCGGCCGCCGCCGGTGGACTTCTCGCCGCCGAACGCGCCGCCGATCTCCGCCCCGGAGGTGCCGATGTTGACGTTGACGATGCCGCAGTCGGAGCCGACCTCGGACAGGAACGTCTCCGCCTCGCGGACGTCGAGCGTGAAGATCGCGCTGCTCAGCCCCTGCGGGACGTCGTTGTGCAGCGCGATGGCCTCCTCGAGCGTCTCGTAGGTGAGCACGTAGAGGATCGGCGCGAACGTCTCCCGGCGCACGACTCCCGTCTGCCCCGGCATCCGCACCAGCGCGGGCGAGACGTACGCCGCGCCCGGTGCGCCGTCGACGTCCACCGCCGCCCCCCCGACGACGACCGTGCCGCCGTCGGCCCGGGCCTCGTCGAGGGCGGCGAGCATCCGGTCGCGGGCGCCCGCGTCGGTGAGCGGCCCGACGAGCGTGCCGTCGGCACGCGGGTCGCCGATCGGGAGCCCGGCGTAGACGGGCTCGAGGCGGGCGACGAGGTCGTCGACCACCGACGAGTGCACGATGAGCCGCCGCAGGGAGGTGCACCGCTGCCCGGCGGTGCCGGCCGCGGCGAAGACGATGCCGCGCACCGCGAGGTCGAGGTCCGCGGACGGCGCGACGACCGCCGCGTTGTTCCCGCCGAGCTCCAGCAGGTACCGGCCGCCGCGCCCGGCGACGACCGGCGCCACCTGCTGGCCCATGCGCTCCGAGCCGGTGGCCGACAGCAGCGCGACGCGCCGGTCCGCGACGAGCGCCTCGCCCGCGTCCCGGGCACCGAGCACCACCTGGCTCACCGCCTCCGGGAAGCCCGCCTCCGCCAGCGCGCGGCGCAGCAGCGCGTTCGACGCGAGCGCGCTCAGCGGCGTCTTCTCGCTCGGCTTCCACACCACGGTGTCGCCGCAGACCAGCGCGACCGCGGTGTTCCACGACCACACCGCGACCGGGAAGTTGAACGCGCTCACGACGCCCACGACGCCGAGCGGGTGCCACTGCTCCATGAGGCGGTGGCCGGGGCGCTCGGACGGCATCGTGCGCCCGCCGAGGGACCGCGACAGGCCCACGGCGTAGTCGCAGACGTCGATCATCTCCTGCACCTCGCCGAGCGCCTCGGAGGTGATCTTGCCGGCCTCGATGGTCACGAGCTCGGCCAGGTCCGCCTTGTGCTCGGTGAGCAGCTCGCCGAGTCGCCGCACGACGCCGCCGCGCACCGGGCCGGGCACGGAGCGCCAGGTGCGGAACGCCTCCGCGGCGGCGGTGATCGCGGCATCGACGTCGGCCGCTCCCGCCTCCGGGAGGGTCAGCAGCGCCTCGCCGGCCAGCGGCGAGACGACGGGCAGCCCGCCCCCGGCGGGGGCGGCGGGGACGTCGGCCCCGATGCGGGACAGGGCCGCGAGCGCGCCGTCGCGCAGCTCGGCCGTGAGCGTGCTGGAGGTCTGGGTGGTCATGCCTGGGCTCCCTGCTGGGTGGAGGAGTTCTCACGGTGGGTGGGGTCGACGCCGAGGCGGTGGGCCGCGCGGTCGCGCGACGCCGCCACCTGCGCGGCGTACAGGTCGAAGGGGTCGAACAGCTCGCGGCCGACGGCGCCGGCCATCCAGTCGGCGTCGCGCTCCTCGCCGGCCTGGCTGGCGTCCTTGGAGCCCTCCTCGGTGAGGTTCGACTGGAAGATCCCGGCGGCGGAGCGGGGCAGGAAGTCCTCGTAGACGATCGGCTCGCGGGTCACGGTCCCGCCGTCGCCGACCTCGTAGGTGAAGTACGCCAGGCCCTGCCGGGCGAGCCCGGCCTCGGTGTCCGGGAAGGTGCGGCGCCACACGTCGGGCGTCGCGCCCTCCACGACGGCGGCGTCGTACCGCGCCCGCCCCTCGCGGGTCAGCGCGATCCCGCGCGCCTCGACCTCGCCGAACCGCACGCGCAGGGAGTCCTGCACGACCTCGCCGTCCGGGGTGCGGAACGTCCTCGGCTCCGCCAGCGCGCGGAACGACGTCTGCCGCAGCAGCACGTCCGGCCCCTCCCACAGCGGCGGGCCCTGGATGGCGTCGATCATCGTGATGCCGCGCGCCTCCATGCGGGCGTACAGGTCGTCGATGTCGAGCACGCGCGGGGTGAGGTGGTTGATGTGGGTGGACGGCACGCCGCCGATGTCCGCCGCCACGGCGGACACGGCCTCCAGCTCCCGGTACCAGGCCTGGTCGACCGGTTCGCGCCCCAGCTCGAACGCGGCGGTGGCCAGGCGCAGGAACTCCGCGGCGTCGGCGGCGGACAGACCGCCGTCGGCCTCCGCCCGGTCCGCGAGCGCCAGCAGCTCGGGCCCGAACAGCGACCGCCTCGTCAGGAAGGTGTCGAGCCGCGCCTGGAGGTCGGCGCTGAAGAACCGCCGGTCGGACGGCACCAGCATGGACGTGAAGACGCGGAACGGGTTGCGGGCCAGCTCGGCGCGGTCGATCGGTCGGAACGCCGTCGAGATGACGGGCACGGAGGACGACGACGCGTCGCGCAGGTCGTAGAACCCCACCGGGTGCATCCCCATCGCGCCGAAGATCCGGGCGACCTGCTGCAGCTCCGCGGGGGTGCCGACGCGGATCGCACCGTGCCGTTCGGCGGTGACGCGGTCGATGGAGCCCAGCCGCTCGGCGTCGGCGCCACGGGCGCGCACGACGTCGGCGTTGACGTCGTGGGACACCTCGAGCAGCGTCGTGTAGGCGGGCACCTCCCGCCCGTACATGTCGGAGAGCGAGCGCGCGAACGCGGCGCGGAGCTGCCACGGCTCGAAGTAGTCGGTCGTCACGGTGCGTGCGTCCTCTCTCAGATGATGTTCGCCTCGGTGCGCGACCGTCGCGCCCCGAACCGCCCGGCGTCGAACGCGGACACGTCGACCCCGCGTGCCGCGGGCGTCCCCGCCCGGCCGAGGTACAGGTCGGTCACGGCCTCGCCCACGGCGGGCGCCTGCAGGAAGCCGTGCCCGGAGAAGCCGCAGGCGTACAGGAGGCGCGCGCCGCCGGGGCCGGTCGGCGCCTCGCCGATCAGCGCGTCGTGGTCGGGGGTGAGCTCGTACAGCCCGGCCCAGCCGCCGGTCAGCGGGGCGTCGGCGAGCGCCGGGGTGGCGCGCGCGGCGAGCCCGCGCAGCCACGGCTCCCACGCCGGGTCGTAGGCGGTGTCGAAGCCGACCGGGGTGTCCGGCTCCGAGGCACCCAGCAGCAGCCTGCCGCGGGCGTCCGCGTTGTGCAGGTAGAACGTGGTGCCGAAATCGATGGTGAACGGCAGCGTCGGCGGCGCCGGCTCGAGGGGCGCGGTGAACGCGATCTGGCGCCGCACGGGCTCGACGGGCAGGTCGACGTCCACGAGGGCGCCCACCGCACGCGACCAGGCGCCGGCACACACGACGACGGTGGCGGCAGTGACGGATCCGCGCGGCGTCACCGCGGTGAGCCGACCGCCGGGCGCGGGGTCGACGG
>JADHZE010000204.1 GCA_026934365.1 Isoptericola sp. QY 916
CGACGCGCCCTTGCCCAGCGGGCGGGCGGGCGCGCCGGGGTGCGGCTCGAGGAGGAACGCGACCTGGTCGGCACCCCAGGGCCCCGGCTCGTCGGCGGGCGCGACGTCGACGACGAGCCGCGCGCCCTTCATGGCCAGACCCGACAGTTCCTGCGTCACCGCGTCCGAGAGCGCCTCCGCGGCCTTGCGCCGGCCGGTCGTCAGCCGCTCCGCCGCGCCCGCGAGCTCGGCGTCCAGCTCGGCCGTGCGCTCGCGCATGCCGGCGAGCCGCTCGCCGCCGTCGTCCAGGTCGAGCAGCCGCAGCCCCGCGTCGCTCGCCCACCGCAGCACGTCGTCGATGGTCTCGCCGTAGCTCCGGGTGAGCGTCGTGAGCTCCGCGAGGCGTGCGTGCGCGGTCTCGAGGCCCGCCGGGTCCGCCTGCAGGTCGTCCACGTACGACGACAGCTCGGTCGCGACGTCGGCGAGGAGGTACCCCGCCTCGGCGAGCCGGGTCGCGTGGCCGCCGAGAGTCGGGTCGTCGGAGGCCGCCGCCTCCAGCGCCCGACGTGCGCGCTCGACCGCCTCCACCGCGCTGCCCGCCGTCTCCACGTCGTCGCCCGCGACGGCGTCGTGCGCCTCCTGGGCCGCGACGCGCAGCTGCTCGGCGTTGCCCAGCCGCCCGACGAGGGCCGTGAGCTCGGCGTCCTCCCCCGACTGCGGGTCCACGCGCTCCACCTCGGCCAGGCCGAGCCGCAGGAGCTCCGCCTCCCGGGCGCGCTCGGCGGCCCGCGCGGTGAGGTCGTCGATCTCCGCCTGCAGCCCGGCACGCTCGGACCACGCCGCCCGGTAGGTGTCGAGGTCGTCCTGGTGGTCGGGGCCCGCGAAGGAGTCCAGCGCCTCGCGCTGCTTGGCCGCCGTGCGCAGCCGCAGCTGGTCGGCCTGGCCGTGCACGGTCACGAGCTCGTCCGCGATCTCCGCGAGCACCGCCTGCGGCACGCCGCGCCCGCCCAGGTGGGCGCGGGAGCGGCCGGCCGCCGCGACGGTGCGGAGCACGACGACGGTCCCGTCGTCGTCGACCTCGCCGCCCGCCTCGTCGACCCGCGCGGCGACGCCCGGGTGCGCGGCGACGCGGAGCCGCCCCTCGACGACGGCGCCGTCCGCGTCCGGTCGGACCGCGGCGGGGTCGGCCTTGCCGCCCATGAGCAGGCCCAGCCCGGTGAGCACCATCGTCTTTCCCGCGCCCGTCTCGCCCGTGATGACGGTCAGCCCGTCGGCCAGGGGCACCCGGGCGGCGCGGATCACGCCCAGGTTCTCGATCGCGATCTCCTCGAGCACCTCACACCTCCTTGTCGTGCTCGTCGAGCTTCTCGTCGTCGCCCGGCCCGGGCGCCGGCGCCCGATGGTCCGGGCGCTGGGCCGCCAGCTCGCGCCACCCGACCACCGGCAGCGAGAACTTGGACACCAGCCGGTCGGTGAACGGCGCGGGCGAGAGCCGCGCGAACCGCAGCGGCAGCGCGCCCCGCCGCACCTCCACGAACGACCCGACCGGCAGGTCGATGCGTCGCCGGCCGTCGCAGGTCAGCACCGCCGGGACCGGGCTGCGCTCGAGCACCTTGACCGTGTACGTCGACCGGGGGCCGATCACCAAAGGGCGCGCGAACAGGGCGTGCGCCGACAGCGGCACCAGCAGCACACCGTCCACCTCGGGCCACATCACCGGCCCGCCCGCGGAGAACGCGTGCGCCGTCGACCCGGTCGCCGTGGACATCACCACGCCGTCGCAGCCGAACGACGAGAGCGGGCGACCGTCGACGGCGATGCCGACCTCGACCATCCGCTCGCGCCGCGCCTTCTCCACGGTCGCCTCGTTGAGCGCCCACCCCGTCCGGGGGGTCTCCTCCCCCGGCAGGTGCACGGCGACGTCGACGACGGCGCGCTCCTCGACCTCGTAGTCGCGGGCGGCCAGCCGCCGCACCGCGTGCCGCAGGTCGTCGCGCTCGCTCTCGGCGAGGAAGCCGACGTGCCCCAGGTTGACCCCCAGGAGCGGGACCCCGGTACCGTGCGTCAGCTCGGCGGCCCGCAGGATCGTGCCGTCGCCGCCCAGGACCATGACGGCCTCGGAGTCGGTGACGCCCTCGCGGACGCGCGCCGCGGCCATGTGGTCGCCGAACGACTCGGCGAGGTCGTCGTCGTGCAGGGCCACCTCGAAGCCCGCCTCGGTGAGCTCGCGCACGGCCTCGGAGAGCGCCGCCACGGCCTCCGGGCGGCCCCCGTGGGTGACGATCAGGACTCGGCGGGTCACTGTGCTCCTCCGACGGGCAGGACGGGCGGGACGGACGGCGGCGTGCCGGGGTCGCCGGGCCGCCAGGCGACGGCGGCCGCCACGGCCTCGTCGGCCGGCTCGGCGGCGGACTCGGATGCGGCCGCCGGATCCCCGCCGTCGGGTCGGAACCAGCAGAAGTACTCGCGGTTGCCGCTGGGCCCCGGCAGCGGGCTCGGCACCACCGCGCGCGCCCGCAGGCCGTGCCCCGCCGCGGCCCGCAGGACGGCGAGCACGGCCTCGGCGTGCAGGGTCGGGTCGCGGACCACGCCGCCGCTGCCGAGCCGCTCTCGGCCGACCTCGAACTGCGGCTTCACCAGCAGCAGGGCGTGACCCTCCGGGGAGAGCACCGCGGCGAGCGGCCCCAGCACGAGCGTGAGGGAGATGAAGGACAGGTCCCCCACCACGACGTCGGGTGCGCGCTCCAGGTCGGACGGCGTGAGGTCGCGCAGGTTGAACCCCTCGACGACCGTGACCCGCGGGTCGGTCCGCAGCGCCGGCACGAGCTGGTCGTGCCCGACGTCGAGGGCCACCACCTGCCGTGCACCCCGGCGCAGCAGGACGTCCGTGAAGCCGCCGGTCGAGGCGCCGACGTCCAGGCACCACCCGTCGTCGACCGCACGCAGCAGCTCCTGGCCGGCCGGGTCGGCGGCGAGCGCGTCCAGCGCACCGGCCAGCTTGCCCCCGGCGCGCGACGCGTACCCCGGGTCCTCGGGATCCGTGTGCACCGCGACGGGCGCGCCGTCGGGCACCGGCGTGGACGGCTTCGTGACCACGCGGCCATCGAGCCGCACGCGTCCGGCGTCGATCAGCTCCACCGCCTGCCGCCTCGAGCGGGCCAGGCCGCGGCGGACGAGCTCCGCGTCCATCCGCGCGTCCGTGCGTGCCACCGCCGTCAACGCCGTGGCCCCGTGTCCTGCACCCCGTCCAGCCCGGTGGTGCCCGGCGCGCCGTCGAGGCGCGCCCGCAGACCGTCGTGCACCGCGGTGAAGCGCTCCACGTGCTCGGCGAGGGGGAGGTCGTCCAGGCCCTCGAGCTCGTCGGTGCCGGACGCCGAGCCGGTCCCGGCAGGAGCCCGAGGGGTCGGCCGGGCCCCGACAGGGGCATCGGCAGCGGGGTCGTCCGCCGACCCGGCCGCCGCCGCTCCGGGCGTCGACTGATCCTGTGTCATGGTCCCTCCCTACCGCTCGCGGTCTCTTCGCCAGCACCGTTGACGGGTGCGCACGGACCGCCGGTCCGAGGGGCGGCTGGTCGCGCGGGTGTGCCGCCGTCCGAGGTCCGGGTCCACGCTACCTGCTGGCACGGACGTCCCGTGCAGGACGCACAGCCCGCGACCAGGTCCGTGGCCGGCGTCCGAGCCGTCGGCCGTCGTCGTGCCCGCCCGGCGGGAGCGCGTCACCCCGCGCCCGCTCGTCACGCCGCGGTCAGGCGTGCAGCTCCGGGACGGTCGACGCCGACGCCGGGGCGCCCCGGTCCGCGGCGTCCCACGCGGCAGCGCAGGCCGCGCGGACGACGTCGATCCCGTGGGGCCCCTCTCGATCGAGCTCCAGCGCTCCGTCCACGATCCGCGCCGCGCGACCCTCGCACGTCCACCAGCCCTCGGCGGTCCGCTCCGGGACGGGGTGCGGCTCGAGCAGGGCACGGAGGTCGGCACCCACGAAGTCCGGGCGCAGGCCGGGCTCTGCCAGCACGGCGTCGCGTGCCGTGGACACTCCCGTGAGCACGTGCAGGCCGGGGTAGCCGCCGGCGCGCGCGCCGGCGAGGTCCGTGTCGAGGCGGTCGCCGATCACCAACGGCCGTTCCGCGCCCGCCCGGTCGACCGCCAGGTGGTACATCGTGGGCGACGGCTTGCCCGCGCTGTCCGGCTCGACACCGGTCGCCGCCACGACCGCGCCGACGAGCGCGCCGTTGCCGGGAGCGAAGCCCCGCGCCGTCGGGAGCGACAGGTCGAGGTTGCTCGCCACGTGCCAGGCGCCGCCGGCCACGGCGTAGGCCGCCTCGGCCAGGTCGCTCCAGGCCAGGCCCGCCGCGTAGCCCTGGGCCACCGCGTCGGGGGCGTCGTCCGCGGAGTCGACGACCGTCAGCCCCGCGGCGGCGACCGCCGTCCTCAGACCCGCCCCGCCGACGACGAGGACCCGAGCGCCCGGCTCCAGCCGCGTGCGCAGCAGCGCCGCGCACGCCTGGGCCGCCGTCATGACCTCGTCCGCGCCCGTCGGGATGTCCAGGCCCGTGAGCTGGCCGGCCACCTCCTCCGGCTCGCGCGACGCGTTGTTCGTCACGAAGACCAGCCGTAGACCCGCGGTCCGTGCCGCCGTCAGGCTGTCCGCGGCGTGCGGGATGGGCAGGTGGCCCTTGTATGCGACGCCGTCGAGGTCGACCAGCGCCAGGTCGTGCGCCGACGCGAGCGGGACGGCGCTCCCCGCCAGGGTCGCCGTCATGCCTGGCTCGCGTCCGGGGCGCCGGCCTCCGTGTCCGGCTCGGCGCCCGCCGCCTGCTCCGTCCGAGCGGCCTCGGTCTCGCCGGCGTCAGCGTCGAGCTCGTCGGCGTCAGCATCGAGCTCGCCGGAGCTGTCGGCCTCGTGCGCGTCCTCGCTCACGGTGGACGGACCTGCAAGGACGTCGTCGTCCTCGGGGTCGTCCTCCGTGTCGAGGTCCTCGTCCACGGCGTCCTCGTCGTACGTGTCGTAGACGACGACGTCGTCGGACTCCTGCGTCAGGCCGGACGCCCGCTCGAGCTCGGCCGGGTCGACCCCTGCCAGGAGCCGCGCCGCCTCGTCCTCACGGCCCGAAGCCTCCAGGGCGGCCGCCCGTGCCTGCAGCACCCGGAGGCCCAGGTCTCCCCGCCGCTCGGCGGCGGGGATCCGGTCGAGCACGGCGATAGCGGCGTCGTGCTCCCCGAGGTCGCTCCGCGCTCCGCTCGCGACGATGGCGAGCTCGGTGCGCCCCTCGGCATCGAGCGTCCGCGCCTCATCGCTCGCGGCGAGAGCCAGGGCGCGCTCCGGGCGCCCGAGGCCGCGCTCCGCGTCCGCCATCAGCGGCAGATGCTCGGAGGAGCCGTTGAGGCGTCGTACAGTGCGCAGCTCGCGCAGCGCCTCCGCGAACCTCCCGGTGCGGTACGCCGCGATCCCCGCGGCTTCCCGCACCACGTCCACCCGACCTCCGCGACGCACCGCCGCCTGGGTGTGCTCGTAGGCACGCTCCGGGTCGACGTCGAGGAGTCGGCCCGCCATCACGAGGTGCAGGCCGATGCGCTCGGCGTTCTCCTTCGTCAGGCCGCGCAGACGCCCCCGGACGTCGCGGCTGAGCTGACCCATCGACGCGTCCTCGGCGATCTCCGGCTCGACGGCGCGCGGGCGCCGCTCGGCACCGGCCGCCGGACGGGCGGGTCGTCCGCCGCCCGCGCGGCCCTGCCCCTCTCCGCTGCGCCGTCCGGTCGCCGGACCGCGAGAGCCAGCACCATGGGAGCCGGCACCACGGGAGCCGGCACCACGGGAGTCGGCACCACGGGAGTCCTGCCGCGGCCCGCCGCTCCTGCCGTCGCGCGGCGCCGTACGGTCGCTCCCGTAGCCGCGGCGGTCACCCCGGTCGTCCGAGCGTCCTCGGTCCCCCGCGTAGCCACGACGGTCACCCGAACCCGCCCGGTCGTCCCGGCCGCGGCCGTCGCGGGACGACGGACGCCGGTCTCCGCGGTCGTCGCTACGCCCTCGCGCGTCGTGCTGCCCGGCCCGTCGGGAGAAGTCGCCCCGGTCACGGCCGTCACCCTGGCTCGGACGGTGCTCCGCCCCTCGGCGGGCGCCGCCACGCTCGTCCCGGCGGTCGTACCCGTCACGAGACTGCTCACGACCGCGCGAGGGCCGCTCCTCCCGGCGATCGCGGGACGCGGAGCCCCGACGGTCCCCCGTGTCACGGGACGAACGCTCGGTGCGACGGCCGTCGCCGTACGCGCGCCCGCCCTCGGGTCGCCGTCCGGAACGCTCCTGGTCGCCTCGCTCGCGGTCGGCCGGACGGCCGCGACGCTCCGCCGTGCGGTCCGTGCGGTCCGTGCGGTCCGTGCGGTCCGCGCGACCCCGGCCGCCGTACCCGCCTCGGCCGTCTCGCGCCGCGTCACCTCGCGCCGGACGTCCCTCGCCCTGCCGGCGCTGCATGCCCTCGCGCTGCGGACGCTCATCGCGTCCGCCCTGCGAGCCTCGGCTCCCGTTCCGCGAGCCCCCGCGCGCGCCCCCTTCACGGGACGACGGTGCACGACCCCCCGCACCGCCCTTGCTCTCGTCCCGCGGTGAATCGTTCACGGTCTTCCTTTCCGACGCCGACACGACCGGTATTCTCCCACGCCACATCCTCGGAAGAGTGGTCGCGAAGCCTCCTCCGGATGTGATGGCAGGCACGGGGCCGAGCCCTCACGATCCATGCCACCACGGGCCCTGCGCCCATGCCAGGCGCATGCGCTCCGCGGCGGCGCCGAACCCGTGCTGCCGTCATGACGGGCTCCGCGGCAATGGGACTCGTCGAAGCCCGAGTGGCGCCGAGCGAAGCCGTCCGAGCACGACGTGCTCACAGGAGGGCGGACCTCGTGGTCGTCCCGGCTCCACGCACGCGCGCACACGCCACTGGACACGACACGCACACGGCGCACAAGGCCCAGTGCACCGCATCCGGGTATGCGAAAGGCCCACCCCGGGTGGGGTGGGCCTTTCGTGAATGGGTGTCCGGCGGCGTCCTACTCTCCCACCCCCTCGCGAGGGCAGTACCATCGGC
>JADHZE010000205.1 GCA_026934365.1 Isoptericola sp. QY 916
CCGGGTCGACACCGCAACCGGTTGCGGTGTCGACCCGGCCTCTCTATCTCGCGGGTCCGAGTTCTCTATCTCGGCATCAGTATCTCGGCGTCAGCCGACCGGTGCGAGGTCCCCTCGCACCGACTCGGCGTCGCGCGACTCGCCGGCACGGCTGAGCAGCCCGGCGTAGACGTCCGCCGGGATCGTGTCGGGGATGTGCAGGCCCTCGGCGACCGCGATCCGGTCGCTGACCTCACGCAGCACGAGGGACATCGGTACGTCGAGCGCCTCGCAGATCGACGCCAGCAGCTCCGACGACGCCTCCTTCTGCCCACGCTCGACCTCGCTCAGATATCCGAGCGAGACCCTCGCTGCGGACGACACCTCACGCAGGGTGCGCCCCTGGCGCTGCCGCGCGTCGCGCAGCACGTCGCCGATCTCACGTCGCAGTACGACCATCTCGCGCCCCCTCTCCGTGTCCGATCGTCCCGGCACCGGACCGGTCGTGACCGGGTTCCTCGTCCGTCCTGTCGTTCCCCTGGCTCCAGGGGTGGCACTACCGTACCGCGCGCGCGGCATGCCCGGCCTGGTGTGGCGTGCATCGAGACGGCTTCGTGCCCTGTCGGTCATCACACCCTTCGCAACGCGGGCACCCGGGGGCTTGTTCCCGCGGTCACGACCCGCGACACGCTCGTCACGCACCCTTCACAGGCCCGTCGTGCCGCGCGCCGTCGCCCCAGGCGTCGACCGCCAGCGCCAGCACGGCGCGCACCGCCCCCGCACGCACCTCGGCGCGGGTGCCGACGAGGTCGAGGCGGAGCACCCGCTCGCCCTCGGGCGTGCTCACGGCGACGTAGGCCTCGCCCGGCGGGTGACCGTCCTGCGGGTCGGGCCCCGCGACCCCGGTCGTCGCGAGCCCGACGTCGGCGCTCAGGACCCGGCGCACGCCAGACGCCATCTGCCCGGCGACCCCGGGGTCCACGGGGCCCCGGCGCGCCAGGAGGTCCGGGTCGACACCCAGCACCGAGGCCTTGAGGTCGGTCGCGTAGGCGACGACGCCGCCGCGAAGGACGGCGGACGCGCCGGGCACGTCGACGAGGGTCGCCACCACCAGCCCGCCGGTGAGGGACTCCGCGGCGGCCAGCGTCCAGCCGCGGGCGTGCGCGCCGCCGAGCACGGCGCGCGCGAGCGTCCCCGACGGCGTCGACGGCGCCCCGCCCGCCCCGTCCTGCGTCACGCGGCGGGCCGGGGGCCGGGCTCGCGACGCCCGGCGGCGAGGAGTCGCGCGCCCTGCACGAAGTAGTCGACCCCCGTCACGACGGTCACCGCGATCGCGGCCCACAGCACGATCCACGCCACGACGTGCACGGCACCGGGGAGCGCCGCCAGGGGCAGCAGGAAGAGCGTGATCGCGACTGCCTGCAGCACCGTCTTCAGCTTGCCGCCCCGCGACGCCGGCATCACGGCGTACCGCAGGACCACCATCCGCAGCACGGTGACGGCCAGCTCGCGCGCGAGGATGATCGTCGGCACCCACCACGGCAGCTCGCCCAGCGGCCAGCAAAGCAGGATCAGGGCGGCGCCCACGAGCGCCTTGTCCGCGATGGGGTCGAGGATCTTGCCGAGGTCGGTCACGAGGTTGCGCGACCGTGCCAGGTAGCCGTCGACGCGGTCGCTCACGGCGGCGACCACGAACACGCCCGTCGCCACGAGGCGCCAGGTGACCGAGTCCCCGCCCTCCATGAGCAACGCCCAGGCGAACACGGGCACCAGCGCGATGCGCACGAGGGTCACCGCGTTGGCGACGTTCCAGGGCGAGGGCGCTTCGTTGACCACCGGCCCACCCTATCGGGGCGACGGGCGTCGGACGCCCGCGGGCCGGTGGGCCGCGCGGGCAGTACTCTCCTCGCGTGCCGCGCCACGCGTCCGACGACGGACGACCCCCACGACGACGTCTCGTCGCCCTCGCCGCGCTGTGCGGCACCGCCCTCGGCGTCGGCGGGGGGCTCGCCGTCGGACCGCTCGGGGGCGCGGAGCCCTCGCCCCCCGCCGGCACGGACGCGCCGTCGGCGGGCGCGCCTCCCGCCGAGAGCCCGTCACCGACCCCGAGCCCGACTCCACGGCCGGTCGAGTTCACGCTGCTCGCCGCGGGCGACCTGCTCACGCACAACCCGGTCGTCAGGTCCGCCGGCGGGCCGCAGGATCCCGACTTCACCCCCCTGCTCGCCGGGCTGGACGCCTGGGTGGAGGGCGCCGACCTGGCCCTGTGCCACCTGGAGGTCCCGGTGGCGCCGAAGGGCACCGACCCCAGCGGCTACCCCCTGTTCGGCGCGCCCCCGGGCCTGGTGCGCGACCTCGACGAGCAGGGCTGGGACGGCTGCTCGACGGCCTCCAACCACTCCGTCGACCGGGGCTACGACGGCGTCACCGCCACGATCCGGCGCCTGGCCGACGCCGGGATGGGGTTCGCGGGGACGGCCCGCAGCGCGGCGCAGCAGGACGAGCCGCAGCGGTACGTGCTGACCCGCGAGGACCGGGAGATCACGGTCGCGCACCTGGCCGCCGCCTACGGGCTCAACGGGCTGCCGATGCCCGCGGACGCGCCCTGGGCGGTCGACCTCATCGACGCCGACCGCCTCGTGCGGCAGGCGCGCCAGGCCCGCGAGGACGGCGCCGACGTCGTCGTCGTCAGCCTGCACGCCGGGGTCGAGTACACGGAGGTGCTGACCGACCAGCAGGAGGACGTCGTGCGACGGCTCGCGCGGTCCGGTGAGGTCGACCTCGTCATCGGGCACCACGCGCACGTCCCCCAGCGGATCGACCGCGTGGGCAAGGGCCCCGACGGCGAGGGGATGTGGGTCGCCTACGGCCTCGGCAACCTGCTGTCGAACCAGAGCGCCGCGTGCTGCGACGCGCGCACCAGCAACGGCGTGCTGCTCATGGCGTCCCTGACCCAGGACACCCCGGACGACCCCACCCGCGTGACGGGGGTGACCTGGACCGGCACCACCGTGGACATCGACGGCGGGCACGACGTGGTCGCGCTCCCTGACGCCCTCGGCGACCCCGGCACCACCACCCTGTCCCCCGCGGAGCTCGAGGCCCGCGAGGAACGGGTCCGGGACGCGGTCGGCGACGTCGCCCCGGAACGACAGGAGCCGTCCGTCGCCACGGGCCCTCCGCCGGAGGTGCTCCCCCGCGACGACTGACCGGCGACCGGCCCGGACGCTCCCGGGCCCTTCGGGAGGCTCAGCGCCAGCCGTTCTCCGGGTCGGTGTCGGCGTCGTCGTGGTAGTCCGTCGCCACGGGCGGGGCGTGCCCGTCGGTGCCGTCCGCGTACGGGTCCGACGTGCCGCCGCCCGCGGACCCGCCGTCGGCGTCCTGGTCGTACGCCTGCGGCGTCTCCCCGCGGATGAGGGCGAGCGCGGACGGCAGGTCGTCGGGGGTCACCAGCACCTCGCGCGCCTTCGATCCCTCGGACGGGCCGACGATCTCGCGCGACTCGAGCAGGTCCATGAGACGGCCCGCCTTGGCGAAGCCCACCCGCAGCTTCCGCTGCAGCATCGACGTGGAGCCGAACTGCGTGGTCACCACGAGCTCGGTGGCCTGGAGCAGCAGGTCGAGGTCGTCGCCGATGTCCTCGTCCACCTGCTTCTTGGCCGCCGCCGGCGCGGTGACGTCCTCGCGGTAGACGGGCTTGAGCTGCGCCTTCACGTGCTCGACGACGGAGTGCACCTCGGACTCGGTGACCCAGGCGCCCTGCACGCGCATGGGCTTGGCGGCCCCCATGGGCAGGAAGAGGGCGTCACCCTGGCCGATGAGCTTCTCGGCGCCCGGCTGGTCGAGCACGACGCGCGAGTCGGCCAGCGACGAGGTCGCGAACGCGAGCCGGGACGGCACGTTCGCCTTGATCAGGCCGGTCACGACGTCCACCGACGGGCGCTGCGTGGCGAGCACCAGGTGGATGCCGGCGGCGCGGGCGAGCTGCGTGATCCGCTGGATCGAGGCCTCGACGTCGCGCGGCGCGACCATCATGAGGTCCGCGAGCTCGTCCACCACGACCAGGAGGTACGGGTACGGCGCAATCTTGCGCTCCGAGCCAGGCAGCGGCTTCACCTTGCCCGCCCGGACGGCGGAGTTGAAGTCGTCCACGTGCTTGTAGCCGAACGTGGCGAGGTCGTCGTAGCGGGCGTCCATCTCCCGCACCACCCAGTCGAGGGCCTCGGCGGCCTTCTTGGGGCTGGTGATGATCGGCGTGATCAGGTGCGGGATGCCCTCGTAGATCGTCAGCTCGACGCGCTTCGGGTCGACGAGGACCAGGCGCACCTGCTCCGGCGTCGCCCGCATGAGGATCGAGGTGATGAGCGAGTTGATGAAGCTGGACTTGCCGGCGCCCGTCGCGCCGGCGACGAGGATGTGGGGCATCTTCGCGAGGTTCGCGACGACGTAGCCGCCCTCGACGTCCTTGCCCACGCCCATGACCATCGGGTGCTCGGTGCGGCGTGCCGCCGACGAGCGCAGCACGTCGCCGAGCACGACCGTCTCGCGGTCGGAGTTCGGGATCTCGATGCCGATCGCGGACTTGCCCGGGATGGGCGACAGGATCCGCACGTCCGCGCTGGCCACCGCGTACGCGATGTTGTTCGACAGCGACGTGATGCGCTCGACCTTGGTCTTCGCGCCGACCTCGACCTCGTACCGGGTGACCGTCGGCCCACGAGTGAAGCCCGTCACCTGCGCGTCGACGCCGAAGTCCTCGAAGACCTTCGTCAGCGACTCCACCACGCGGTCGTTCGCCGCGGACCGGGTCTTGTGCGGCGCGCCCTTGCCGAGCGACTCCTCGCTGGGCAGCAGGTAGACCGTGTCGCCGTCGAGCATGGGCTGCTCGGCGCGGCCCATCGGCGGCAGCTCGCTCGCGGGGGCCGGGGCGGGCTCGTCGGGCACGACGGCGGCGACGGCCTCGGTCGGCGCGGTCGCGGCGGCGCCGACCCTCGGGGCGGCCTTGCCGCGCGGGCCCTTCGCCGCAGCCTTGGCGGCCGCGTCCTTCTCGAGCGTGGCGGCCTTCTCGAACGCCTCGTCCCCGGCGTACTCGTCGAGCCCGTCGGCCTCGGCCGCCTCGGCGGCCCGCTGCGCCTTCGTCTTGCGGGTGCGCTTCTTGCGCGGCGCCGGGTCGGTGCCGTCGTGCCGCGAGACGCCCTCGGCGAGCGCGAGCCCGTCGTCGTCCATGGCCTCGTCGGCCCGGTGGTTGCCGGTGAGGCGGTCGTACAGGCCGCGCAGCCGCTCGGGGATGCGGTGCACCGGCGTGGCCGTGACCACCAGGAGGCCGAAGAAGCCCAGGAGCAGGAAGAGCGGGACCGCGACCCACTCGGTCAGCCCGGTCACGACCGGCGTCGCGGCGAGGTAGCCGATGATGCCGCCGGCGTCCTGGAGCGCCTCGAAGCCGTCGCTCGGCGCGGGCGTGCCCTCCGCGATCGCGACGAGCGCGCACACCGACACGACGACGAAGATCAGGCCGATGGCGACGCGGGAGTTCGCCTGCCCCCGCTCGGGGTGCCGCATGACGCGGAAGCCCAGCCACAGGAGCAGCACGGGGACGGCCACGCCGGCCAGCCCCACGGTGCCAGCGACGACGGCGTGCACGACGGTGCCGAAGGTGCCGGAGATCCCCCACCACTCCCGCGCGGCCACGACCAGCGCGAGGGCGATGAGGAAGAAGGCGACGCCGTCTCGGCGATGCTCGGGTTCCAGGTCTCTTGCTCCCTTGGTGATGCTGCGGGTCAGTCCGCCGAGCCCGTGCGCGACGCCCAGGTAGAGGCCGCGCACCGCCCGGACGGGCCAGGACGGCCCCGACCGTACCGGTCGTCGCGCCGGCGGCCTGCGCGTGCCGGTGCCCCGACCCGAGCTCCTGCCCGACCCCTTGCCCGACGAGCGGGTGGACGACGAGCGGCCGGAGGAGGACCGGGCGGGCGCACGCCGGGTCGGGGCGGCCACGGATGCGGTCCGCCCCGTTCGTGCCGTCCCCCGCGGAGTCCCGGTAATTCTGCGGGCGGGTGTCCGGGTCGCCATGATGCCCCCCACGGTACCCGCGCCACGGGTCGCGACGCCGCAGTTCCCGGGCGCGTGTTGCCGGTCCCCGGACGGGGCCTCAGCCGACTGTGAGAAGGCCCACGGCCAGCGTCACGACGCCGGCGGCGAGGACGACGGCCCCGGCGGGCAGCAGGAGGACGGCCCGGTTCGGCGACGTGCGCCCGGCCCCCACGGCCGACAGGAAGAACCCGGCGGGCAGGAGGATCGCGGCGACCAGCACGCCGGTCGCGGCGAGCCAGCGCCAGCCTCCGACGAGGTCCGTCGCCTCGGCGAGCACCACGCACAGCAGGCCCAGGATGACGAGGACCCCGGCGTGCGCGTGCCCCGCCCGGAAGAACGCGGTCTGGAACGGCGTGACGGGCGCCTTCCCGGTGACCACCTTCACGAGGAACCAGCCGCCGGACTCGATGCCGACGATGGTCAGGAGGACGACGCCCGCGGTGATGCGGGCGGCGTCGGTGAGCTCGAGCACGGGAACCTCCGGGGGGACGAACGGGCCTGGTTTACGAACAGTGTTATAGAACACCGTTCGCAAACCAGGGTCAAGAGGTCTACGCTCACCGCATGGCCCGCCCCCGCCTGCACGACGACGCCCTGCGCACCCGCCTGCTGGAGGTCACCTCCGAGGCCCTCTCCACCGGGGGCGAGCATGCCGTGACGGTCCGGTCGGTCGCCGCCTCCGCCGGCACGAGCGCGTCCGCGGTGTACGCGCTGTTCGGCTCCCGCGAGGAGCTGCTCGCCGCCGTCAGCGCCGAAGGCTTCCGCCGGTTCGCCACGCACCTGGCCGCCGTCCCGCGCACCGACGACCCCGCAGCCGACCTGCGCGCCCTCGGCGTGGCGTACCGTCGCAGCGCGTTGGCCGACCCGCACTTCTACCGGACGATGTTCGACCGGGCCGTGCGCCCCGGCGCCGACGCCCCGCCCGCCGTCGAGCAGCCCACCTTCCGCGTGCTGCGCGGCG
>JADHZE010000206.1 GCA_026934365.1 Isoptericola sp. QY 916
CGTCGCCGTCGGCGGCGTCGCGGGCGGACGTCCCCTGGTGGTCGTCGGCACGAACGCCGGGGCGCGCGACGCGGGCCTGCGGGCCGGCGACTTCGTCAAGGTGGCCGCGAAGGCGCTGGGCGGCGGGGGCGGCGGCAAGCCGGACCTGGCCCAGGGCGGCGGCACCGACGCGTCGGCGCTGCCGGCCGCGCTGGCCGGCGTGTCCGAGGGCGTGCGCGCGGCCCAGGCGGGCGCGTGACGGGACCGTCGCCGGAGCCGGACGCGCCCCGCGGGCTGCCGCGGGGCGCGCGCCTCGGGGTGGACGTCGGCAAGGCGCGCATCGGGCTGGCGGGCAGCGACCCCGACGGCCTCGTCGCGACGCCGGTCGAGACCGTGCCTCGCGTGCTGGAGGTGCCCGCGGGCGCCGACGGCGCGCCCACGATGACGCCCGACGTCGCGCGGATCGCGACGGAGGCCGAGGAGCGGTTCGCCGCGGTCGTGTACGTCGGGCTGCCGCGGCACCTGTCCGGGGCGGAGGGCGCGGCCACCGCCGACGCGCGCGACTTCGCCTCCCGGCTGGCGGCCGCCGTCGCGCCCGTCGAGGTGCGTCTGGTGGACGAGCGGATGACGACCGTGACGGCGCACGCGCAGCTGCGGTCGGCGGGGCGACGCACCAAGACCCACCGGTCTGTCGTCGACCAGGCCGCAGCCGTTATCATTCTGCAATCTGCACTCGACGTGGAGCGGTCGGCGGGGGAGCGCGCCGGCGAGCTCGTCGAGCTGCGGCGACCGGGCGCCTGACCAGCCCGGACGGCAGAACCCGACCCACCGTGCCCACCCCAGGCCCTGTCAGAAGGAAGAACCCGGCGTGACGGACCTCTTCGAGCACCCCGCCCTCCAGGAGGCGCCTGCGGCACCCTCGCGGCGCCGCTCGGCCGCCGGCCGGAGGGCCGCCGCCAAGCGCAAGCGCCGCCGCAGGCAGCGCACCGCGGTGGTCTTGGTCGTGGTGCTCGCGTTCGTGGGCGCGGGTGCCTACCTGCTCTGGGACCGCATGGACTCGCTCGTCGGCGACCTGCCCTTCATCGGCTCGCAGAACGACGACTACCCGGGACCGGGCGGGGACCCCGTCGACGTCGTCATCCCCGAGGGGGCCACCGGCGGCCAGATGGGCACGGTGCTGCAGGAGGCCGGCGTCGTGGCCAGCGTCGGCGCGTTCACGGACGCGTTCGGCCAGAACCCGGCCGCCGCCGGCATCCAGCCCGGCACCTACCAGCTGCAGGCCGAGATGAAGGCGTCGGACGCCGTCGCCGCGCTGGTGAAGAACGAGAAGCTGCAGACCAACGTGACCATCCCCGAGGGGTACACGGTCGCGCAGGTCGTCGACAAGGTCGGCTCGGTCACGGACATCACGCCGAAGGAGCTCGAGAAGGCGCTGAAGGACCCGGGGTCGTTCGGGCTGCCGAAGCAGGCCGACGGCAACGCCGAGGGCTGGCTGTTCCCGAAGACGTACACCGTCCAGCCGGGCGACGACGCCACGACCCTGCTCACGGCGATGGTGGACCAGACGAAGAAGGAGCTGGAGTCGCTCGGGGTCGAGAAGTCCGACTGGCAGGACGTCCTGAACAAGGCGTCGCTGGTCGAGAAGGAGGCGCCGGACGGGTACCGGGGCGAGGTCGCACGCGTGATCGAGAACCGCCTGGACCGCGACGAGGCGCTGTACCTGGACGCGATCAACTCCTACGGGCTCGGCAAGCCGGCGGACGAGATCACGAAGTCGGAGTTCGCAGACGCGAGCGATCCGTACAACTCCCGCAAGAACACCGGGCTCCCGCCCACGCCGATCGCCAACCCGGGTCGGCCGTCGGTCGAGGCCGTCCTCGATCCGCCCGAGGGCGACTGGAACTGGTACGTGACGGTGAACCTGGACACCGGCGAGACCAAGTTCACGGACAACTACCAAGAGTTCCTCGAGTACCGCGCCGAGTACCAGAAGTGGGCCTCGGAGAACGCCGGCTGACATGACGGTCACCCGACGAGCGGCGGTGCTGGGACACCCCGTCGCGCACTCCCTCTCGCCCGTCCTGCACACCGCCGCGTACGACGCCCTCGGCCTCGAGGGGTGGGAGTACTCCGCGATCGACACGACCGTGGCGGACCTCCCGGCGCTGGTGCGAGGGCTGGACCTCGGCTGGGCCGGACTGAGCGTCACGATGCCGCTCAAGCACGCGGTCATGGACCTCGTGGACCACGTCGACCCGCTCGCCGTGGCCGTGGGCGCCGTCAACACGGTGCTCGTCGGCCCCGCGCAGTGCGGCGTGACGCTCACGGGCACGAACACCGACGTCTACGGCCTGGTCACCGCGCTGCGCGAGGGGTTCGCCGCCCAGGGGCGTTCCGGCGCCGGCGCGCAGAGCGCCGTCGTCCTCGGCGGCGGCGCCACGGCCGCGTCCACGCTGGCTGCGCTGGGCGAGCTCGGCTGCACGACGCCGCGCGTCCTGGTCCGCTCCCTCGGCCGGACGGCGGGCCTGCAGGAGGCGGCGGCGCGCATGGGCGTGTCCCCGCGGTTCGAGGTGCTCGACCCGTCGGCGTCGCTCGGCGCGCTGCGGGACGCCGACGTCGTCGTCTCCACCATGCCCGCCTACGCCGCCGACCCGGTCGCGGCCGCGCTCGCCGCCCACGGCGGCACGCCCGCCGGCGTGCTGCTCGACGTCGTCTACGACCCGCGTCCCACCGCCCTGTCGACCGCCTGGTCGGACGCGGCCGGCACCGTCGTCGGGGGCGAGCGGATGCTGCTGCACCAGGCGGTGGAGCAGGTGCGCCTCATGACCGGGCGCACGGCCCCGGTCGCGGCCATGGACGACGCGCTCGGCCGGGCCCTGACGGCGCCGGCGTCCGCCCGCTGACCACCGGACGGACCGGCGGCGCGAGCGTGGAAGAATCGCAGGCATGCTGCGCTGGATGACGTCGGGGGAGTCGCACGGTCCGTCACTCGTGGGGGTGCTGGAGGGACTGCCCGCCGGCGTCGAGGTGGTGACCGCGGACATCCAGGCCGCGCTCGCCCGCCGGCGGCTCGGCTACGGCCGCGGCGCCCGGATGAAGTTCGAGCAGGACGCGGTGCGCGTCCTCGGCGGCCTGCGCCACGGGATCACGCAGGGCGGCCCGCTGGCCTTCGAGATCGGCAACACCGAGTGGCCCAAGTGGACCGACGTCATGTCGCCGGACCCCGTCGACCGCGAGGCGCTGCTCGTCGACGCCGGCACCGGTGACGAGCGGGAGATCGCGCGCAACCGTCCGCTCACCCGGCCGCGCCCGGGCCACGCCGACCTCGTCGGGATGCGCAAGTACGGGTTCGACGACGCGCGACCGGTGCTCGAGCGGGCGTCGGCGCGCGAGACCGCGACGCGCGTCGCGCTGGGCCTGGTCGCGGCGAAGTTCCTCGAGCAGGCCGTCGGCGTCCGGCTGGTGTCGCACGTCGTGGCGATCGGCCCGGTCGAGGTGCCCGAGGGCACCGACCTGCCCGCGCCCGAGGACGTCGCCGCCCTCGACGCCGACCCGGTGCGCTGCTTCGACGCCACGACGAGCGCGGCGATGGTCGCGGAGATCGACGAGTGCCGCAAGGACGGCGACACGCTGGGCGGCGTCGTCGAGGTGCTCGCCTACGACGTGCCGACCGGCCTCGGCAGCTACGTGCAGGGCGACCGGCGCCTCGACGCCCGGCTGGCGGGCGCGCTCATGGGCATCCAGGCGATCAAGGGCGTGGAGGTCGGCGACGGCTTCCGCACCGCCCGCCGCCGCGGCTCGGCCGCGCACGACGAGATCGAGCGCGGGGACGACGGCCACATCCACCGCCGCTCCAACCGTGCGGGCGGCATCGAGGGCGGCATGTCGAACGGCGAGGTGCTGCGCGTGCGCGCCGCGATGAAGCCGATCTCCACCGTGCCGCGCGCCCTGGCGACGGTCGACGTCGCGACGGGCGAGGCCGTCACCGCCCACCACCAGCGCTCGGACGTGTGCGCGGTGCCGCCCGCCGCCGTCGTCGCGGAGGCGATGGTGGCGCTCGAGCTGGCGCAGGCCGTCGTGGAGAAGTTCGGCGGGGACTCGGTGGCCGAGGTGCGGCGCAACGCCGAGTCGTACCTGGCCTCGATCCCCGAGCTGCTCCGATGAGCGCGGGCGTCCCTCGCGCCGTCCTCATCGGCCCGCCCGGCAGCGGCAAGACGACCGTCGGCCGCCTGCTCGCGCAGCGGCTCGGTGTCGCGTTCCGGGACACGGACGCCGACGTCGAGGACACCGCGGGCAAGCCGGTCGCCGACATCTTCGTGGAGGACGGCGAGCCGCGGTTCCGCGAGCTCGAGCGGGAGGCCGTCACCACGGCCCTGGCCTGCCACCCCGGCGTCCTCGCGCTCGGCGGCGGCGCGATCATGGACGAGCACACCCAGCGGGCGCTCGAGGGCTACGTCGCGGGCGGCGGCACCGTCGTCTTCCTGGACGTCTCCCTCGCGCACGCCGCGCCCCGCGTCGGCTTCAACCAGTCCCGTCCGTTGCTCGTGGGCAACCCGCGGGCGCGGTGGGTCGAGCTGATGCAGGCGCGTCGGCCCACCTACGAGCGCCTCGCCACGGTGCACGTGGTCTCCGACGAGCGTCCCGCGCACGAGGTCGCCGCGCAGGTGCACGCCGGGGTGACGGGCGGCTCGGCACAGCAAGGCGCGGCGCAGCACGACGCGGCCGCGGGCACATCGGCACAGGAGGTCCAGTCATGACGGTCCGCGTGACCGTGCAGGGCAGCACGAACGAAGCCCCGTCCTACGACGTCGTCGTCGGACGACACCTGCTCGGCGAGCTGCCGGGCCTGCTCGGGGACGGGGTGCGGCGGGTGCTGGTCATGCATCCCGCGTCGCTGCAGGCCACCGGCGAGGCCGTGCGCGAGGACCTCGTCGCGCAGGGCTACGAGGCGTTCGCCGTCGAGCTCCCGGACGCCGAGGAGCAGAAGACCGCCCAGGTGGCGGCGTTCTGCTGGCAGGTGCTGGGGCAGGCCGACTTCACGCGCTCGGACGCGATCGTCTCCGTCGGCGGCGGCGCGACGACCGACCTGGCAGGGTTCGTCGCGGCCACGTGGCTGCGGGGGATCAAGGTCGTGCACGTGCCGACCACGCTGCTCGCGATGGTCGACGCCGCCGTGGGCGGCAAGACGGGCATCAACACGGCCGAGGGCAAGAACCTCGTGGGCGCCTTCCACCCGCCCGCCGGGGTGCTGTGCGACCTGGCGGCCCTGGAGACCCTCGACCGCTGGGACCTCGTCGCCGGCATGGCGGAGGTCGTCAAGACGGGCTTCATCGCCGACCCGCGCATCCTCGAGCTCGTCGAGGAGCACGCCGACGAGCTCCGGGAGTGGAAGGGTTCGGACGCCTCGCCCGAGACCTGGACCGTGCTGACCGAGCTCATCGAACGGTCGGTGCGCGTCAAGGCCCGCGTGGTGGGGGAGGACCTCACGGAGCAGGGGCTGCGGGAGATCCTCAACTACGGGCACACCCTGGGGCACGCGATCGAGCTCACCGAGCGCTACCAGCTGCGGCACGGCGCCGCGGTCGCGGTCGGGATGGTCTTCGCGGCCGAGCTCGCCCGGCTCGGCGGCAAGCTCGACGACGCCGTCGTGGACCGGCACCGGTCGATCCTCGACTCGCTCGGCCTGCCGACCACCTACCGCGGCGACCGCTGGGACAAGCTCCTCGCCGCCATGCAGCGGGACAAGAAGACGCGCGGGACCCTGCTGCGCTTCGTCGTGCTGGACGACGTCGCGAAGCCGACGCGCCTCGAGGGGCCGGACCCGACCCTGCTCGCCGCGGCGTACGCGGAGATCTCGAAGGAGCCGCCGGCCGGCCGGCCCGGCGTGACGGTCCAGCTCGGGCTCTAGCGGTAGCCGGCCGTCCCGCCGGCCGTGCGCGCGGACTCGCGGTCGGCGTCCCACGCGCGCACCACGTCCCGGCACGCCGGGAGGTCGTCGTCCGCGACGAGCAGCACGAGGTTGCCGTCGTGGTCGCTGTACAGGGTCCGGACCACGACGCCCGCCTCCGCGAGGCGGCGCGCCAACGCGCCCATCTGCCCGGGGACGTCCTGGGCGAGGCGGGTGGTGACGACGTCGCGGGCGACCGCGGGCCCGAGGCCCGCCGCCACCAGCGCGGCGACCGCGCGGGGCCCGTCGTCGACGAGGAAGTGGGCGACGCGGCCGCCGTCGAGGCCGGTCACGCCGCCGCCCTCCAGGCTGACGCCGGCGCGCCCGAGCGTCTCGCCCAGGTCGGCCAGGGCGCCGGGCGTGCCGGGCAGGCGGACCTCGAGGTCCTGCGGGGCGGGGGCGTCAGAGGCGGTCATGCGGCGACCGTAGACCCGGGACGTTTCGGCGTCCGCCGAAGCGTCGTCGCCGTATCGTCGGGGTCATGGGTGGTGACGGGCGGGACCGGGACTTCACCGACGTCGGGCGGGCGCTGTCCGCGCCGGCGCGGTCGGCGATGGTCGGGCTCCTCATGGACGGCACGGCACGCCCCGCCGGGGAGCTGGCGAGGGCGGCGGGCGTGGGCGCCCCCGCTGCGTCGGAGCACCTGGCGGTGCTCGTCGCCGCCGGGCTGGTGACCGGCCGCGCCCGCGGCAGGCACCGGTACTACGCCCTCGCGGGACCCGACGTGGCCGACGCCCTGGAGGCGCTCGGCGCGCTGGCGGGCCCTCTGCCCGTGGCGGGGCTGCGGCGCAGCCGGGAGGCCGACCGGCTGGCGGCGGCCCGGTTCTGCTACGACCACCTCGCGGGCCGGCTCGGCGTGGGGCTGGCCGAGGCGTGCGTCGCGCGGGGGTGGCTGGACGATCCCGACGTCCTCGCCCTCACGGACGCGGGCGCCGACGGGCTGCGCGGTCTCGGCGTGGACGTGGACGGCGCGGCCGCCGCCCGCCGCCCGACGACGCGGGCCTGCCTGGACTGGACCGAGCGCCGCGTGCACCTGGCCGGTGCGCTCG
>JADHZE010000207.1 GCA_026934365.1 Isoptericola sp. QY 916
GACCTCGCCGAGGCGCGCGCCCTGTGCGCCCGCGACCCGGTGACGTCGGTGCTCGCCGCGGCGCGGCTCGAGGTGGCGGCAGTGGCGGGCTTCGCCGCGGCAGGCGGGCAGGCGTGGGGCTTCCCCGCCACGGGCCCGATCGTCGCGGTCTGCTGGTCCGGGGCGAACCTCGTCCCCGTGCTGTCCCCGGACCTCGTGGGTCGCGACGCGGACGACGCCGTCGCCGCGTTCGCCGCGACGGCCCGCGCGCAGGGCCGGCGCTCGTCGTCGATCGTGGGGGACCGGACGGCGGCCCTCGCGCTGTGGGACCTGCTCGCGCCCCGCTGGCCCCCTGCGCGCGAGGTGCGCGCCGACCAGCCGTCGCTGGCGATCGCCCGCGACCCGGACGTCGAGCCTGACGCGCTGGTGCGCCGTTCCACCCTCGGCGAGGTGGATGCCGTGCTGCCCGCCTGCGTGCGCATGTTCGCGGAGGAGGTCGGGTACGCGCCGGCCGCGTCGCCCGGCAGCGCGTACGCCCTGCGGGTGCGCTCCCTCGTGGCCGAGGGGCGGTCGTTCGTGCGCATGGAGGCGCCCGGCTCCGCCCCGGGCACGGGCACGGGGCCGGGGCCGTTCGTCGCCTTCAAGGCAGAGCTGGGCGCGGTCGCGGGCGGGGTCGCGCAGGTGCAGGGCGTGTGGGTCGACCCGCTGCGGCGCGGCCGCGGCCTGGCCGCGCCCGGCATGGCCGCCGTCGTCGTCGCGACGCGGCGCGAGGTGGCTCCCGTGGTCTCCCTGTACGTCAACGCGTTCAACGCGCCGGCGCTCGCCACCTACCGACGCGTGGGCTTCGAGCAGGTCGGCACGTTCACGACGGTGCTGTTCTGACGTGCCGGCGTTACCGGATCCGTCCGGATCGTGAGATGGTACGCGGCGTGACGACGCATGCGACGTGGGGTGCACGGGTGTCCGAGGCGCTGGTGGGTGCCGAGTGAGGGCGCTGTACAAGCCGGGGCCGGGCCCCGGGCTGGAGCTGGTGGAGCGTCCCGAGCCGGAGGCCGGCATCGGCGACGTGAAGATCCGCGTGCTGCGCACCGGCATCTGTGGCACCGACCTGCACATCGACCGCTGGGACGACTGGGCCGCCTCGACCATCGCGGCGCCGCTGGTGCCGGGCCACGAGTTCGTCGGCGAGGTCGTCGCGGTCGGTGAGATGGTGCACGACGTCGCCGTGGGCGACCTCGTGTCGGGCGAGGGGCACATCGTGTGCGGCACCTGCCGCAACTGCCGCGCCGGGCGCCGCCAGATGTGCATCCGCACCCAGGGCCTCGGCCTGCACCGCGACGGCGCGTTCGCCGAGTACGTCGTGCTGCCGGCCACGAACGTGTGGGTGCACCACGCCGACGTCGACCTGGACGTCGCGGCGATCTTCGACCCGCTGGGCAACGCGGTGCACACGGCGCTCGCGTTCCCGGTGATCGGGGAGGACGTCCTCGTCTCGGGCTGCGGCCCCATCGGGCTCATGGCGATCGCCGTCGCGCGGCACGCGGGCGCGCACCTCGTGGTCGGCACCGACGTCAGCCCGGCGAGGCTCGAGATGGCGAAGGCCATGGGCGCCGATGCCGCCCTCGACGTCCGCACGGCGCGGGTGGCCGACGCGCAGCGCGAGCTGGGGCTGCGCGAGGGGTTCGACGTCGGCTTCGAGATGAGCGGCGCGCCGAGCGCGCTGCCGGAGATGATCGCCAACATGAACCACGGCGGGCGGATCGCGATGCTCGGCCTGCCGTCGGGGCCGATCGCCGTCGACTGGGGCACGGTCGTGACCCACATGCTCACGCTCAAGGGCATCTACGGGCGCGAGATGTTCGAGACCTGGCAGGCGATGGACGCGATGCTGCGCACCAGCGCGACGCTGCGCACGGCGATCGCGTCCGTCGTCACCGACCGGCTCCCCGCGAGCCGGTGGCGCGATGGCTTCGAGGCCGCGGCGTCCGCGCACGGCGGCAAGGTCGTGCTCGACTGGACGGACTGGGACGACGGCGCGCGGGACGGCGCGCGGGACGGCGCGCAGCACGAGGCGCAGGGCGACGAGGGGAAGGCGTAGCGATGTACGGGACGTTCCGGGAGCACCTGGCGGGGCAGCTCGCCGAGATCGAGAGCGCGGGCCTCACGAAGCACGAGCGCGGCATCGCCGGCCCGCAGGGCGCGCGCATCCGCGCGGACGGCGCCGAGCTGCTGAACTTCTGCGCCAACAACTACCTCGGGCTGGCCGACGACCCGCGCATCGTCGCGGCGGCCCGGCACGCCCTCGACACGTGGGGCTACGGGCTGGCCAGCGTCCGGTTCATCTGCGGCACGCAGGACCAGCACCGCGCCCTGGAGGAGCGCCTGGCGGGGTTCCTCGGGACGGACGACTCGATCCTGTTCTCGTCGTGCTTCGATGCCAACGGCGGGGTCTTCGAGACGCTGTTCGGCGCGGACGACGCGATCGTGTCCGACGCCCTCAACCACGCCTCGCTCATCGACGGCATCCGCCTGTCCAAGGCCGCCCGCTTCCGCTACCGCAACCGGGACATGGCCGACCTCGAGGACCAGCTGCGCGCCGCCCGCGACGGCGGGGCCAGGCACGTCGTGGTCGTCACCGACGGCGTCTTCTCGATGGACGGCTACCTGGCGCCGCTGCGGGAGATCTGCGACCTGGCCGACCGGTACTCCGCCCTCGTCCTGGTCGACGACTCGCACGCGGTGGGCTTCATGGGCGAGCACGGGCGGGGGACGCCGGAGCTGCTCGGAGTCGCCGACCGCGTGGACATCCTCACGGGTACGTTCGGCAAGGCCCTCGGCGGCGCGTCCGGCGGCTACGTCGCGGCGCACCAGGAGATCGTCGACCTGCTGCGCCAGCGCGCCCGCCCGTACCTGTTCTCGAACACCCTCGCGCCGACGATCGTGGCGGGCACCCTCACGGCGCTCGACCTCGTGGAGGGGTCGGGGGACCTGCGCGCCCGCCTGACCGAGAACGCCGCCCTGTTCCGCCGGCTCATGACGGAGGCGGGCTTCGACCTGCTGCCCGGCGAGCACCCGATCGTGCCCGTGATGTTCGGCGACGCCGTGCTCGCGGCGAGGGTGGCGGCGGCGATGGGGGAGCGCGGCGTGTACGTCACGGCCTTCTCGTTCCCGGTCGTGCCGCGCGGCGAGGCCCGCATCCGCGTGCAGCTGTCCGCCGCGCACACGCCCGAGCAGGTCCGTGCGTGCGTCGACGCCTTCGTCGCCTCGCGCGACGCCGTCGCGGCGGGCTGACCGGCTACTTCAGCAGCCTCGACATCCTCCGGTCGGCGAGCACCTGCCCGCCGGTCTGGCAGGTGGCGCAGTACTGCAGCGAACGGTCGGCGAAGCTCACCTCGCGCACGACGTCGCCGCAGACGGGGCACGCCTCGCCCGTCCGGCCATGCACGCGCATCCCGGCGCGCTTGGCGTCCTTGAGCTCCTTGGCCGGCTTGCCCGACGACGCCGCGACGGCGTCGCGCAGGGTGGTCGCGACGGCGTCGTGCAGCGCCGCGGCCTCCGGCGGCGTGAACGACCGGGTGAGCTTGAACGGCGAGACCTTCGCGACGTGCAGGATCTCGTCGGAGTAGGCGTTGCCGATGCCGGCGATCGCGCGCTGGTCGCGCAGCAGGCCCTTGACCTGCTGGTTCCTCTCCTGCATCAGCGCGGCGAGCGCCTCCGGGGTGAAGTCGTCCGAGAGCGGGTCCACGCCGAGCGTGGCGACCTGCTCCACCTCCCGCGGGTCGCGCACCACGTGCACCGCCAGGCGCTTGCGGGTGCCCGCCTCGGTGAGGTCGAACCCGGCGCCGTCGTCCAGCCGCACGCGCAGGGCCAGCGCGGACCCGCGCGACGATCCGCCCATCCGCGGGCGGACCGGTGTCGTGGGAGCCTGGTCCGACCAGCGCACCCACCCGCCGCGGGAGAGGTGGAACAGCAGGTGCACCTGGTCGCCGTCCGGGCCGGCCGTGAGATCGAGCCACTTGCCGTGGCGCGCGACGCCGCGGACCTCCTGCCCGACGAGCGCCGTCACCGGCGGGTCGAAGGTCTTGAGCGCGGCGATGGCCGCGACGTCGGCGGCGACGACGCGGTGGCCGGACGTACGAGCGTCGAGGAACTCCGCCAGCGCCTGCACCTCGGGAAGCTCGGGCATGCGGCCATGCTGCCAGCCGGGCCCGACGCCGACCAGGGGAAGGATCCTGCGGGCGACCGGGGATCCGGGCGACCGGGGGAACCCCGGGGCGCCGCTAGGCTTGCCCCCATGTCGATCGTGTCCGCCCGTCAGCCCCAGGGCGACCTGCTCCGCCTGTCCCAGCTCTTCGTCCGCACCCTGCGGGAGGACCCGGCCGACGCCGAGGTCGCGAGCCACCGCCTGCTGGTGCGCGCCGGCTACATCCGCCGCGCCGCCCCCGGCGTCTACTCCTGGCTGCCGCTGGGCCTGCGGGTCCTCGCCAAGGTCGAGGCCGTCGTCCGCGAGGAGATGGACGCGATCGGCGCGCAGGAGGTGCACTTCCCGGCGCTGCTGCCGCGGGAGCCGTACGAGGCCACCGGCCGCTGGACCGAGTACGGGCCCAACATCTTCCGGCTGAAGGACCGCAAGGAGGCCGACTACCTCCTCGCGCCCACGCACGAGGAGATGTTCACCCTGCTGGTGAAGGACCTGTACTCCTCGTACAAGGACCTGCCCCTGTCGCTGTACCAGATCCAGACCAAGTACCGCGACGAGGCGCGGCCCCGGGCGGGCCTCATCCGCGGCCGCGAGTTCATCATGAAGGACTCGTACTCCTTCGACGTCGACGACGCCGGCCTCGACGCGAGCTACGCCAAGCACCGCGCCGCCTACCAGAGGATCTTCGACCGCTTCGGCTTCGAGTACGTCATCGTGTCGGCGCACGCCGGCGCGATGGGTGGCTCGAAGTCGGAGGAGTTCCTCGCCAAGTCGGCGATCGGCGAGGACACCTATGTCGAGTGCAAGGCGTGCGGCTACGCCGCGAACGTCGAGGCCGCGCGGGCGCCCGTGCCCGACCCGGTCCCGTTCGAGGGCACCGCCGAGGCCCACGCCGAGGACACCCCGGGCACGCCGACGATCGACTCGCTGGTGGACCACCTCAACGAGCGCTTCCCGCGCGAGGACCGCCCCTGGGCGGCGGGGGACACGCTCAAGAACGTCCTGTTCCGGCTGGACCTCCCCGACGGCAGCACCGAAGCCGTCGCGATCGGCGTCCCCGGCGACCGCGAGGTGGACGTCAAGCGCATGGAGGCCGCGTTCTACCCGGCCGAGTTCACGCCGTTCGGCGACGAGGACTTCGCCGCCCGGCCGGACCTCGCCAAGGGGTACATCGGGCCGGGGGCCCTGGGCGAGGACAAGCCGTCGAAGGTCCGCTACCTGCTCGACCCCCGCGTGGTCGAGGGCACCCGCTGGGTGACCGGTGCCGACGTCGCCGGGCGCCACGTGCTCGACCTCGTCGCGGGCCGCGACTTCACCGCGGACGGCACCATCGAGGTCGCCGAGGTGTGGCCCGGCGACCCGTGCCCCAACGGCGACGGCATCCTCGAGACGGCCCGCGGCATCGAGATGGGCCACGTGTTCCAGCTCGGCCGCAAGTTCGCGGAGGCGCTCGACCTCAAGGTGCTGGACGAGAACGGCAAGGCCGTCACCGTCACGATGGGCTCCTACGGCGTGGGGGTCACCCGCGCGGTCGCCGCGATCGCCGAGGACAACCACGACGACAAGGGCCTCGCCTGGCCCGCCCAGGTGGCGCCCGCGCACGTGCACGTCGTCGCGACGGGCAAGGGCACCGAGGTCTTCGACGCCGCCGAGAAGCTCGCCACCGAGCTGGTCGACGCGGGCGTCGAGGTGATCTACGACGACCGCCCCAAGGTGTCGCCCGGCGTGAAGTTCGCCGACGCGGAGCTGTTCGGGGTGCCGTTGATCGTCGTCGTCGGCCGCGGCCTGGCGGACGGCCTGGTGGAGGTGCGACCCCGCGCGGGGGCGTCGGAGCAGGTCCCGGTGGCCGACGCCGCGCGGGTCGTGACCGAGCGCGTGGCCGCCCTGCTGGCGGACTGACCCACCGGACGGTCCCCGCGGAAGCCTAGGCGGCCGCGTCGTCCCCGGCCTGCTCCGGCAGGCCGGGGAACGGCTCGGGCTCGGCGCCCCAGTCGTCGAGGGCCACGGCGGAGTCGACCAGCAGGTCGACGAGCACCGCGCGGGTGCCGGCCGCCGTCGTGCCCACGAGGGTCGCGTAGTCGGTGGCGAGGTCGGTCTCCAGGTCGATCACCAGGGCCTTGTCCCCCTGGTCCGCCACCCGCGGCACGGCGTAGGCGGCGCGCCGCGGGTCGTCCGCCGTCGCCTGCGTGCCCGCCACGGCGGCCCACCCGTCCGCCCGCTGCGCGTGCACGGCGACCCGCTCGAGCAGCCGGTCGCGCGTCGTGCCGGAGCCGATCGCCGCGCGCAGCTGCAGCGCGTAGCGGGTCGCGTCCTCGGACACGACGAGAGTGCTCAGGTCGTGGGGTGTGAGCCCCTCGGGCACGGTGTCGTCGTCCTGCGCGCTGCTGCCCCCGGCGTCCTGCCCGGTCGCCGTGGCGTCGTCCGTCGGGGAGCCGGGGGAGGCCGCCTCCTGCGGGGCGTCCTCCTCGGCGTCGTCCTCGTCGCCCTCGTCGCCCTCGTCGCCCGCGTCGGCGTCCGCAGGCTCCGGCACGCGGGGTTCGACGATGTCGGGACCGGCGACGTCGACCAGCGCCGCGAGGCGCTCGCCCGAGACGGTCTGCGCCGCGCCGACCGACGCCAGCAGCCGGGCCAGCGGCCCGTCGCCGGTGCTCCCGGCGGCCGTCCGCGACCGGGCGGCCGCGTCGTCGAGCCCCTCCTTGGCCTCGTCGAGCGCTGACGTCAGGTGCAGCACGCTCGGCGCGGCCGCGGAGCCGCCCCAGGCCCGCGCCGCGCC
>JADHZE010000208.1 GCA_026934365.1 Isoptericola sp. QY 916
CCGCGTCGACGCGGCCGGGCGCAGGCCGCCGCGCGACGAGCCACGGGTCCCGCACGCCGAGCTCGACGAGCTCGCCCCAGGTCGCCAGCGCCCCGGCCACACCGGGAGCGGTGCAGGGGGCCACGAGCGCCACCACGTCCGCGGAGGCCACCAGCATCCGCGCGGCCGCGGTCCAGGCCGCGGGTCGGGGCAGGTCGAGCACCACGGTCTCGCCGCTACGCAGCAGGCCGGTGCAGACGTCCACGACCACCGCGTCATCGGGGCGGGCGGGGCTCAGGCGGGTACCGGAGAGCACGGGCACCGAGCGCCAGCGGGGTAGCGCCGCGACCAGGCCGACGCCGTCGACCTCCCCGCGGGCGGCCGCGAGCTCGGGCCAGCGGGCCCCGGGCTCGTCCTCGATGCCGAGCAGCACGTCGACGCCGGGGCCCGGCAGGTCGAGGTCCACGAGGACCGCCCCCTCCCCCGCCCGCCGGAGCCCTTGGGCCAGGGCCGCCGCCAGGGTGCTCACCCCGGCGCCGCCGCACGCGCCGACGACGGCGACCGTGCGGCGTGCTGGCCCCGGTGGCCAGGCCGCAGGCCCGGCTGGGGGCCAGGCGGTCGTCGGCCTGGTGTCCGTCGGCCGGGGCAGCGTGCGGATGGGTGCGTCGTCCATGCGCCCAGGCTGGTCCGCAGCGCTCACCCGTCGGGGCGGTGGGCGAGGATCTGTGGACGACGCTCGCCTGGGGGCGGCCTCCGTGCGGCGTCAGGCCGCGGCGGCGTCCTGCGGAACGTCGTCCACCTCGTCGACAGGTCGCCGCCCCCGCTCCCGCTCCGCGCGCAGCGCCGGCAGGAAGCACAGGACGCCGAGGACGCTGAACGCCCCGCCGAGCACCATCGCGAGCGACGTCGACGCCGTCTGCGCCACCCAGCCGAGTGCGGGCGACGCGACGGCGTAGGACGCGAAGCCCACCATCGATGCCAGGGACAGCACGGTGGACCGGTTGTCCCGCCGTGCCTCGCGGTGCAGCAGCGCGTTGTAGCTCGGCCCCGAGCTGCCGTGCAGCCCGTACGTGACGAGGTAGGCGACCACGAGCATCCCGGGCCCGCCGGCCAGCCCCATCCACACCGCGCCGAGCCCGTTGAGGACCCGCGACGCCATCGCCGTGCGGGCCACCCCGAACCGGCGGCTGGTGAGTCCGCACAGCGCGGCGCCGAGGGCGAAGGTCCCCCAGCCGACCGAGGCGACGGGGCCCATGACGGCCGCCGCCTGCGCCTCGCCCCCGAGCAGCTCCGCCATCCGGACGGGTTGCAGGGACTCGAACACCACCATGGCGGTCGCCGTGAAGAGCTCCACCAGCAGCAGGCCGCGCAGCACGCGGCTGTCCCGGGCGAGCCGCAGACCGGAGGCGACGACCGCGGGCATCTGTCGCGCGGATGCGACGGTGGACCGGACCGCCGCGCGCCACCGCCGTCGTCCGACGGGCACGACCGTGGCGGCGTCGGCCGGGCGACGCGGAGCCTCCCGGACGAGCACGATGACCATCACCAGGTGCACCACGGCGAGGACGCAGTACGTGGCGTACGGGAGCGCGAGCGCCGACCACGCGGCGAACGGGTGCCACCAGATCAGCCCGCCCGACACGAGCGCGCCGAGGGCGATCGACACCCCGAGCACGGTGCCCTGGTGCGCGAGCGTGCGGTCGACGTCGGCGCCCGGGTGCTTCGCGTGCACGGCGTCGACGAACCACGCCTCGAGCGGGCCGGAGTCCAGCGCCCGGAACATGCCCATGAGCGCCGACGCGACGAGGAAGGCCCAGAAGGACTGCGCCAGCAGGAACGTGGTGGCCGCCAGCACCTGCACCACGGCGGAGGCGACGAGCATGGGACGCCGCCCGACGGCGTCGGCGGTGCCGCCGGTCGGGAGCTCGAGCGCGAACACGACGAGGCCCATCACCGAGGCGAGGCTGAGGGTCTGGGCCACGGTGAGGCCGCGCTCGATCGGCAGCAGCGTGGTGACCGTGACGACCAGGCCGACCGGGAACCACCGGGTGGCCGTGAGCAGGAGGAAGACGCGCTGCGGGCTCATGACTCGTCGTCCTCGCTCTCGGGCCCGTCGTCGACGGCGGCGGTCCCGGCGTCGGCGTCGGGCACGTCGTCGGCGTCGAGCGGGAAGAGGAACCGCCACAGGTGCAGGCGCCGCGCGCGCGGGTCGCCGGTGCCGACGCGCAGGTACTTGTTGACGACGGCCTCGAGCTCGTCCGCCATCGCGGCCGCCTGCTCGGGCGTGACGTCCACCCAGGTGTCGGTCATGCCGGCGACGTCGGTCCACTCCTTCGGCCAGCTCTCCTGCACGTCGAGCCAGTGGGCGTAGTTCGTGTCGAACTGCCGGTGGTAGTCGCGCACCAACCAACCGAGCGCGGTCTGGGCGTCCTCGTCGCCGCCGAAGTCGGAGTCGCGCCAGCCGTGGCTCTGCGTGGCCGCCGCCCAGAGCCGCTCCTTGCCGCGCCCCTCCTCGGTGTCCGTCACGAGGCCGACGGACGCCAGCTTGCGGAGGTGGTAGCTGGTGGCGCCGGTGTTGGTGGACAGCTCGGCCGCGAGCGCCGTCGCCGACGCCGGGCCGCCACGACGCAGCGCGCCGAGCAGCCGGGAGCGCAGCGGGTGGGCAAGGACCTTGGCGGCCTCGGCGGTCAGCTCGAGGTGGGTGTACGGGCGCTCCGGCGTCGGCTCCATGCGTGCACAATAACCATGCACAACTCTTGTGCACAAGATCTCTGCACAAGAGTTGTGCATGAGACCCCGGACACCACGGCGATCCTCCCGGCTAGGCTCTGGCCCGTGACCGACCGACCAGGACCGCGCGAGACGTCACCACCCGCGACGACGACGGCGCGGTCGCGCGTCGCAGCGTTCTTCGACCTCGACAAGACGATCATCGCGACCAGCTCGTCGGCCGCGTTCTCCAAGCCGTTCTACGCCGGGGGCCTCATCACGCGCGGCGACGTGCTGCGCAGCGCGTACGCGCACCTCCTCTTCTACGCGGGCAACGCCGACGCCGACCAGACGGAGCGGATGCGCAAGCACCTGTCCGAGCTCGCCACCGGCTGGGAGGTGAGCAAGGTGCAGCAGATCGTCGCCGAGACGGTGCACGAGCTCATCGACCCGTACGTCTACGCCGAGGCCGTGGAGCTCATCGCCGAGCACCACGAGCTCGGTCACGACGTCGTCATCGTCTCTGCCTCCGGCACCGAGCTCGTCGAGCCGATCGCCACCGTGCTGGGCGCGGACCACGTCGTCGCCACCCGCATGGCGGTCGAGGACGGCAGGTACACCGGCGAGATCGAGTTCTACGCGTACGGGGAGCAGAAGGCCGAGGCCGTGCGCGAGCTCGCCGCCCGGCGCGGCTACGACCTCGAGCGCAGCTACGCCTACTCCGACTCCGTGACGGACGCGCCGATGCTGGGCGCCGTCGGGCACGGCTTCGCCGTCAACCCGGACAAGACGCTGCGCCGCGTGGCCGCCGAGAGCGGCTGGGGCGTGCTCACGTTCTCCCGTCCCGTGGCCCTCCGCTCCGCGATCCGCCCGCCCGCCGTGGCTCTCGCCGCGGGCGGCGTCGTCGTCGCCGTCGTGGCCGCCTGGTTGCTCCGCCGCTGGTGGCGGCGTCGGCACGCCTGAGCGCTTGCACGCCCGCCCGGGCGGGCGTTCCATGGAGGGAGACAGCCGGACGCCGGGACCCACGCTAAGGAAGTCCCCGGTTGAGGACCCACTCGGTGGGAACGACCCCACCCAGTGATCGGACCAAGCGCCTGCTACCCGCGTCCGGGCTGGCGAGAACGGCGCTCGGTGTCCTGCAACCCGGGCGCCGTCCTCGTGCCCGGGCCAGGTGGCTCAGCCCGCGGGCTGCCGCTCAGGCGCACCCGCCCACTCGTCGGCGAGGACGGCGTCCGTGTACCCGTCCACCCAGCCCAGCTCGTCGTGCCACGCCTGCACCCGGTCGACGTCGCGGTTCGACGTACGAGGGGTCCGGGGACCACTTTTGCAAGGAGTGCGGCCAAACCGTGGGACAGCGTGACCACGGTCACGCGCGAGGTCTAGACTCCCGACGGCGGGGCCCCGCGGGGCGCCGCCGTCCCCGGGGTCGCGACGCGCCGTCGTCCCGACGGGGAACGCACCAGCGACGATGCGCACCGGAGGTAAGCGTGCCAGAGAACGAGACCACCGCCCCCAGCCTCGAGAACCTGCTGCACGAGACGCGAGCGTTCCCGCCCAGCCCCGCCTTCGCGGCGCAGGCGAACGCCCAGCCGTCCCTGTACGAGGAGGCCAAGGCCGACCGGCTCGGGTTCTGGGCCGACCAGGCTCGGGAGCTGGTCAGCTGGTCCACGCCGTTCACCCAGACCCTCGACTGGTCCGAGGCGCCCGTGGCGAGGTGGTTCGCGGACGGGCAGCTCAACGCCGCCTACAACGCGGTGGACCGGCACGTCGAGGCCGGGCGCGGCGACCGGGTCGCCATCCACTTCGAGGGTGAGCCGGGCGACACCCGCACCGTCACCTACGCGGACCTGCAGCGCGAGGTGTCCCGGGCCGCGAACGCGCTCACGTCGCTGGGCGTCACGAAGGGCGACCGTGTCGTCATCTACCTGCCGATGCTCGTCGAGTCGGTCGTCGCGATGCTGGCGTGCGCCCGCATCGGCGCCCCGCACTCGGTGGTGTTCGGCGGTTTCTCCGCCGACGCGCTGCGCAGCCGCATCGCCGACGCCGAGGCCAAGCTGGTCATCACGGCCGACGGCGGCTACCGCCGGGGCGCGCCGTCCGCCCTCAAGCCGGCCGTCGACGAGGCGATCGGCCCCAAGGACGGGGAGCCGGCGACGACTGTCGAGCACGTGCTGGTCGTCCGTCGCACCGAGCAGGACGTCGACTGGACCGAGGGCCGCGACGTCTGGTGGCACGACGCCCTGGAGCGCGCGGACACCTTCCACGAGCCGGTCCCTGTCGACGCCGAGCACCCGCTGTTCATCCTGTACACCTCGGGCACGACGGGGAAGCCGAAGGGCATCCTGCACACCACGGGCGGCTACCTCACGCAGGCGGCGTACACCCACAAGAACGTCTTCGACCTCAAGGCCGAGAGCGACGTCTACTGGTGCACCGCCGACATCGGCTGGGTCACCGGGCACACGTACGTCGTCTACGGGCCGCTGACCAACGGCGCCACCCAGGTGCTGTACGAGGGCACCCCGGACACCCCGCACCGCGGCCGCTGGTGGGAGCTCGTCGAGAAGTACAAGGTGTCGATCCTCTACACCGCGCCGACCGCGATCCGCACCTGCATGAAGTGGGGCGAGGACATCCCCGCCGGCTTCGACCTGTCGAGCCTGCGCGTGCTCGGCTCGGTGGGCGAGCCCATCAACCCCGAGGCGTGGATGTGGTACCGCCGCGTCATCGGCGGCGACACCGCGCCGATCGTCGACACCTGGTGGCAGACGGAGACGGGCGCCATCATGATCAGCCCGCTGCCCGGTGTCACCGCCACCAAGCCCGGCTCGGCGCAGGTCGCGCTGCCCGGCATCGTGGCCGACGTCGTCGACGACGAGGCCCGCTCCGTGCCCGACGGCGGCGGCGGGTACCTCGTGCTCTCCGAGCCGTGGCCGTCCATGCTGCGCGGCATCTGGGGCGACCTGCAGCGCTTCAAGGACACGTACTGGTCGCGGTTCGAGGGCCTCTACTTCGCCGGCGACGGCGCGAAGAAGGACGAGGACGGCGACATCTGGCTGCTCGGCCGCGTGGACGACGTCATGAATGTCTCCGGCCACCGCCTGTCGACCACGGAGATCGAGTCCGCACTCGTCTCGCACGACGTCGTGGCCGAGGCCGCCGTCGTCGGCGCCAACGACGAGACCACCGGCCAGGCGGTCGTCGCGTTCGTCATCCTGCGCGGCGAGCACGCGGACCGCGCCTCGACGCCGGAGGGCGCCGAGGAGGTCCAGCAGGAGCTGCGCAACCACGTCGCCAAGGAGATCGGCCCGATCGCCAAGCCGCGCCGCATCCTCGTCGTGCCGGAGCTGCCCAAGACCCGGTCCGGCAAGATCATGCGCCGCCTGCTGCGCGACGTCGCCGAGAACCGCACCGTGGGCGACGCGACCACGCTCGCCGACTCCTCGGTGATGGACCTCATCTCCGCGGGTCTCGCGAAGCCGTCGGCGGCGAACGAGGACTGACAGCGGTACGACGGGCCGGGCCTGTCGGGGTCCTCACGACCCCGGCAGGCTCGGCTTGGCCGTTTCGGCCCTCGGAACGGCGGCGACGCCTCGACCACTGGGGGACCGCACGCGCAGCGCGTGCCGAGTCGCACGAGAGACGAGGACGTCCCACCCTGTCGCACTCGCCCCACCCGCCCGCTCCCCCGGCGCGACGGCGCGCCCGGCGGCGCGGAAGTCATCACCCCGCCGAGGTCGTGCGGATCTCCGCGAGGTAGTACGGATCCTCGTGACGTGGGGGGTCGGTCCACCACCTCACGAAGATCCGCGCCACCTCGGCGACAATGGGGTCGTGCCCACCTCGCCCGTCCAGCCCACCCTGTCCTTCGACGCCCTCGACGCGGCCGCGCAGGACGCCCTGCGCGCCCTCGCCACGGCGGCGTCCGCCCACGACGGCGTCGCCCCGCTGTCGGAGCAGCCGCTGCTGCGGCTGGGCACGGACGCCGACTGGCTCACGCACGTCGTCGCGCGCGACGACGAGGGCGCCGTCGTCGGCTACCTCCAGGTGGACCGCGGCGGCGACGACGCGAGCGCCGAGCTCGTGGTGCACCCTGACCACCGGCGCCGGGGCGTCGGGGGCGTCCTGCTGCGCACCGCCGAGCGCGACGCGCGGCTGCCGATGTTCTCGGGCGCCCCGGGCCAGCGCGGCAAGCCGCTGCGGGTGTGGGCGCACGGCGACCTGTCCGCGGCG
>JADHZE010000209.1 GCA_026934365.1 Isoptericola sp. QY 916
CTCCGCGGGCGCGCCCTCCGGCCAGCCGGGGAAGCCGGGGAACCGGTCGGCCGCCGCCGTCGCGACCGGGTCGGGTGTCTCGGGAGCCGCCGTGGCGGGCGCGACGCCGGCGCCGGGGAGCGCCAGCGCCGCGGCCACCAGACCGGCGGCGAGGGTGGACGCCCGTAGGCGTCGCGAGGGGTTCGGCCGCATCAGCGTGCCGTCCTTCCTGTCGTCGATGAGGGAAGGGCGCTCCCGCCAGGCAGCCCGGGCTCACCCGGGACCACAGCGTGGCGGCGGCGGGTGAACTCCCCGGTGCGTGCCGGGGGCGACCGGGAGAACTCTGGACGACCACTGGACGCCACCTGCTCCGGGCACGACGAAGCCCCGCCCGGCGCTGCCGGACGGGGCTTGGTGGTGCGCCATCAGGGACTCGAACCCCGAACCCGCTGATTAAGAGTCAGCTGCTCTGCCAATTGAGCTAATGGCGCGTGGCCAGAGGACGCCCGCAGGCTCGCACCAGGAGGTCCTCACGCGACGAGGTCCCCGCGGTACGGGGACCTCGTGCTGGTGCGCCATCAGGGACTCGAACCCCGAACCCGCTGATTAAGAGTCAGCTGCTCTGCCAATTGAGCTAATGGCGCTGGCGGGGTGAAACATTACCAGCCGTGCGGGGCTGCAGAGAAACCGTCGCAGCCGGTCAGCGCTGTGACCTGCACGACAGGTCATCGGAACGCCTGGTGGCCGGTCAGGTGCCGGCCCAGGATCAGGGTGTGCACCTCGTCGGTGCCCTCGTACGTGCGCACCGCCTCGAGGTTCGCGGCGTGCCGCATCGGCGAGTGTTCCAGGGTGATGCCGTCGCCCCCGAGCACGGTGCGGGCGGTCCGGGCGACCTCGATCGCGGACCGCACGTTCGCCAGCTTGCCGGCCGAGATCTGGTGCGGCTCCAGCCGCCCGTCGTCCTTGAGCCGCCCGAGCCGCAGCGCCAGGAGCTGCGCCCGGGACACCTCCAGGGCCATGTCGACCAGCTTCGCCTGCGTGAGCTGGAACGCCGCGAGCGGGCGGCCGAACTGGACCCGTTCCCCCGCGTGCCGCAGGGCGGCGTCGAGGCTGTCGCGCGCGGCCCCGGCCGCGCCCCACGCGATGCCGTATCGCGCCTCCGCCAAGCAGGCGAACGGCCCGGCCAGGCCGGGGTGCTCCGGCAGGACGGCGTCGGCGGGCATCCGGACGTCGTCGAGCACGACGTCGCACTGGACCGACGCACGCAGCGACAGCTTCGGCTCGATGGGCGTCGCGACGAAGCCGGGCGTCGTCGTCGGGACGAGGAAGCCGCGCACCCGCGGCCGCGCCTCCTCGACGCCCTCGGTCGGGTCGGAGGCACGCGCCCACACCACGGCGACGTCGGCGACCGACGCGAGCCCGATCCACCGCTTGCGTCCCGACAGCACCCACTCGTCGCCGACGCGCGCCGCCGTCGTCGTCATCGAGGCGGGGTCGGAGCCGGCGCCGGGCTCGGTGAGCGCGAAGCACCCGATCGTCTCGCCCGCCGCCATCCCCGGCAGCCAGCGCTCCCGCTGCGCGGGCGACCCGTGCTTCGCGATCGCGGTCATCGCGAGCGAGCCCTGCACCGAGACGAAGGTGCGGATCCCGGAGTCCCCCGCCTCCAGCTCCGCCATCGCCAGGCCGTACTCGACCGCCGACCGGCCCGCGCAGCCGTGGCCGTGCAGGTGCATGCCGAGCAGCCCCGCCTCGGCGAGGCGGGGCACCAGGTCGAGCGGGAACACGCCGTCCGCGAACCAGCGCGCGACGTGCGGGCGGACGTGCTCGTCGACCAGCGCCCGCACCCGGTCGCGGGTCTCGCGCTCGGTCGGGCTGAGCTCGTCGTCGAGCGCCAGCAGGTCCAGGGGGTCACCCGTCATGACGTCACTGTGGCAGACGCCACCGTGCCGGCGGCGAACGTCAGAGGTACAGGCCGGTCGCGCCGCCCTCGTCCTCGGTCTCCGTGACGCCGTGCACGTCGCGCTCGCGCAGCAGCACGTAGTCCGTGCCGCCGAGGTCCACCTCGGCCCGGTCCTCCGGGTCGTAGAGCACGCGGTCGCCCACGGCGACCTGGCGCACGTGCTCGCCCTTGGCCACCACCTGCGCCCACGCGAGGCGCTTGGCCCCTGCCGCGGTCGCGGGGATCACGAGGCCCGCCGTCGACTGCCGCTCGGCCGAGTCCACCTCCGGCTGCACCAGCAGGCGGTCGTGCAGCATGCGGATGGGCAGCGGCTTGCTGTCGGGCGTGGTGCGGGGCGCGCGGTCGGTCACGGGCTCCACGCTAGACGACCCGGGCGTTTAGGCTCGACGCCGAGCGCGCGCCCGCGAACCTGCCGCGAACCCTGTGGCCGCGCACCGCACGACCCCGACACCTTGGAGCACCCGTGACCCGTCTCGCCGTCGGCGACGCCGCCCCCGCCCTCGAGCTGCCCGCCGTCCTGCCCGACCCCGACGGCACCGGCCGCACCACCGGCACGTTCTCCCTGGCCGAGGCGCTCGCCGAGCCCGGCCGCCAGGGCGTCGTCGTGTACTTCTACCCCGCCGCGATGACGCCGGGCTGCACCACCGAGGCGTGCGACTTCCGCGACTCCCTCGCCTCCCTGCAGGGCGCCGGCTACGCCGTCGTCGGCGTCTCGCCGGACGGCGTCGACAAGCTCGCGACGTTCGCCGAGCGCGACGCCCTGACCTTCCCCCTCCTCGCCGACACCGAGCACGAGGCGCTCGAGGCCTGGGGCGCGTGGGGGGAGAAGAAGAACTACGGCAAGACGTACGTGGGCGTCATCCGCTCCACGGTCGTCGTCGACCCGGAGGGCAAGGTCGCCGTCGCGCAGTACAACGTCAAGGCCACCGGCCACGTCGCCCGGGTGCGCAAGACGCTCGGCCTGGACTGAGCGAGCGGCCGCGGGCAGCCGCCGCGCCCTCAGGACGCGAGCACGGCGCTCGGGGGCGGGACGGGCTTGCCGAGCCGGACGACGCCGTCCACGGCATCGCCCTGCCGCGCGAACCCCTCGCTCTCGTAGAGCCTGAGGTTGCGCTCGCTGCGCGCGCCGGTGCTCAGCACCACCCGCTCGTACCTCGGCGCGAGGCCGGCCTGAGCGCGACGCAGCAGCCATCGCCCGACGCCGGCGCCGCGCACGTCGGGCGCCACGGCGAGGCGGCCGACGTGCGCCTCCGTGCCCTCGCGCCGGGTGCGGACCATCCCGAGCAGCCGCCCGTCGCGCCACAGCCCCGTGACGTCCCAGTCCGACAGCCAGCGCCGCACGTCGCCGAGGGTCTCGTGCAGCGGCGCCAGCGCGAGGGTGTCGTTGGCCAGCGCCTCCTCGACCCAGCAGCAGCGCTGGAGCACCACCACCTCCGCCGCGTCGCGGGGCGTCAGGCGCCGGACGTACGAGCCCGGGACCGGGCCCTCGTCGGCCCCGTCGGCCGCCGCCTCGCGCAGCGGACGCAGGGCCTGCGCCAGCCGGGCGACCTCGTGCAGCACGCGGGGGGCCGCGCCGTCCCACCGCGCGTCGGGCCGGACGCGTCCGTCCTCGACGGCGTCGCCGATCCGGAGCGCGACGGTCGCCCCGGCCGGTACGAGCCGCAGCGTGGTCACGACCTGCTTGGCATGCTGGACGGAGCGGGTCCCGGCCGACGTGTTTCCGTAGCTGACGAAGCCGATCGGCTTCCACGCCCACTCCCGGCCCAGGTAGTCCAGCGCGTTCTTGAGCGTGGCCGGCATGCCGAAGTTGTACTCGGGCGTCACCACGACGAAGCCGTCCACCGCATCCACCAGCGCACTCCACCTCCGGGTGTGCGCCTCCCGGTAGACGCCCGACGACGGGTGCTCCTCCTCGTCGAGGAGGGGCAGGGCGAGATCCGCGAGCGACACGGGGACCAGCTCGACGCCGAGGCGCGCCGCGTCCGGTGCGACGGTGCGGCCGAACCACTCCGCGACCGCCGGACCCAGGGCCCCGGGCCGGGTGCTGCAGGTGAGGAGCATGACGCGCACAGGATTCGTTGACACGTTGATGAACGTAGATCCTAGAATGATGACATGTCAACGACTTCGCGTGACGCGCGGCCCGGGTCGGCCGCGCCCTGGCTCGACGAGCACCAGGAACGCGCCTGGCGGGCCTTCCGGCGGATGACGACCTCCGTCCGCGCGGGCACCGCGCGAGACCTCGCCGACACCGGCCTCTCGGAGCCCGACTACGAGGTGCTGAGCACGCTCGTCGAGCGCCCCGGGACCACCAGCACCCTGCACGAGCAGGCCGCGAAGATGGGGTGGTCGCGCAGCAGGTTGTCGCGGCACTCGAGCCGCATGGAGGTCCGTGGGCTCATCGCCCGGGCACCCGACCCCGCGGACGGCCGAGGCTGCCTGCTCGTCCTCACGGCGGCCGGGCGCGAGGCGCTGCGCGCCGCGACGCCGACCCACCTGGAGTCCGTCCGCCGACGGTTCGCCGACCGCCTCGACGCGGACGACCTGCGCGACCTGCTGCGCATCGCGGACAAGCTCGGTGACAGGTCTGAGGAGGCCGCTCCCCTCGACGGCTGACCGCGTCGGGCGGGCCCGGTGCCGGAGACGGGAGTCGAACCCGCACGCCCTGGGGCACGGCGATCTAAACGCCGCATGTCTGCCTGTTCCATCACTCCGGCTTGGCGCGCGTCAGTCTAGGCGAACGACGACGGCCGCCCCGGATCTCTGCGGGGCGGCCGTCGCGGGTGCTGCGGGCGGTGCGGCGATCAGGCCTGGGGCGAACCGTTGTTCGCGGCGGCGATCTGGGCGCGGACCTCGTCCATGTCGAGGCCCTTGACGGCGTCCACGACCTGCTTGAGCGCAGGCGCGGGCAGCGCGCCGGCCTGGTTGAAGACGAGCACACCCTCGCGGAACGCCATGAGCGTCGGGATGGCGCTCACGCCCGCGGCGGCGGCGATGCGCTGGTTCGCCTCGGTGTCGAGCTTCGCGTGCACGACGTCCGTGTTCTCCTCGGACGAGGCCTCGAAGACGGGGCCGAACTGCTTGCACGGGCCGCACCACTCGGCCCAGAAGTCGACCAGCACGATGTCGTTGTCGGTGACGGTCTTCTCGAACGTGTCGTCGGTGAGCTCGACGGTGGCCATGGGTGTCCTTCCGATGGGGGTCTCCTCGGCACAGCATCGGCGCCGCCCCCAGTATTCCCGTCACGGCCTGCCCGCGCGCTGGCCCGCCGTCCGGGCTGGTAGAAACGACATGTGACGGACACGGCCGAGTTCCCCCCCGACGACGAGTTCTATCCCGACGAGTCGCAGCCCGCGGGCTGGCTCACGCCGGAGGACCTCGCCGCCGTGCGGGCGCAGCTCCCGCTGGTCTACGTCGACGCCGTGCCCGTGCGCGTGGACGACTCGGGCGACGTGGTCGCCGTCGGGCTGCTGCTGCGCGTCACCCCGCTCGGCACCATGACCCGCGCGCTCGTCTCCGGACGCGTGCTGTACCACGAGCGGGTGCGCGACGCCCTGCTGCGGCACATCGAGAAGGACCTCGGGCCGGTCGCGCTGCCGCAGGTCCCGGCGTCGCCGCAGCCGTTCACGGTGGCGGAGTACTTCCCCACGCCCGGTATCACGCCGTACCACGACCCCCGCCAGCACGCCGTCTCCCTGGCGTACGTCGTACCGGTGACGGGCGACTGCCGCCCGCAGCAGGATGCGCTCGACCTCGCGTGGCTCACCCCCGAGGAGGCGTGCAGCGACACCGTGCAGGCGGAGATGATCCACGGGCAGGGCACGATCGTGAAGCAGGCGATGGCCTGGGTGGGTCGCCTGTCGTGAGCCGGCGGGCGGCGGGCGCCGCGCACCTGCTCGTCGCCGTCCCCGCGCTCGGCGGAGTGCTCATGGAGCTCGTCGTCGCGCTGGTCGACGGGCCGGGCGCGGCAGGCACCACGGCCGAGCGGCTCGTCCGGCTGTTCTCGTACTTCACGATCCTGTCGAACGTCGGCATCGGCGTCGTGTCCGTGCTCCTCGCCGTCGACCCGACCCGCGACGGCCGTCTGCTGCGCGTCGCGCACCTCGACGCCCTGCTGTGCATCGTCGTCACCGGCATCGTCTACAACACCGTCCTGGCGGGCACGGTGGAGGGCCTCACGCAGGCGGGCCAGCTGTCCAACGTGCTGCTGCACGTGGCGTCCCCCGTGCTCGCGGTGGTCGTGTGGCTGCTCGCCGGCCCGCGGCCGCGGGTGGACGCGCGGACGGTGGGCTGGTCCGTCGTCGGGCCGCTCGCCTGGATCGCGTACACCTTCGTGCGCGGCGGGATGGTCGGCTGGTACCCGTACCCCTTCCTCGACGTGGGCGCGCTGGGCCTCGCGCGGGCGCTCGTCAACGCGGGCCTCGTCGCGGCGATGTTCCTCCTGCTCGCGCTCGTCGCGCGCTGGGCGGACCGGCGACTGCCCGCCGCGCCGGGCGGGCGATGAGTTCCCGGTCCCGCGCTGGCCCCACCCCGGGCGGACCGGGTCAGGCCCCCAGGTCCAGCACGGGCCAGTCCGCCAGGTCCGCGCGCATCCGCCGGTCGTGGGTGGCGACGACGACGGCGGCGGGGGTGGCGACCAGGGCCCGGGTCAGCTCGTCCACGAGGTCCACGGACAGGTGGTTCGTCGGCTCGTCGAGCAGCAGCAGGTGCGGCGCGTGCAGCAGCGCCCGCGCGAGCTCGAACCGACGCCGCTGCCCGGCCGACAGCTCCGCCAGCGGCCGCTCGAGGTCCTCCTCGCTCAGCAGCCCCAGCGCCGCCACCGGCACGACGTGCTCCGGGTCCAGCTCGCCGCGCTCCAGCAGCCCCAGCGCCTCGGCGGCGTAGGCGTCGAATCCGGTCTGCGGCGCGTCCTCGCCCCGCGTGGCGCCGGAGGGACGCGCGGGCGCCGCCTCCTGGCCCACGACGCC
>JADHZE010000021.1 GCA_026934365.1 Isoptericola sp. QY 916
GCCGCGCCCCCGCGAGCGCCGTCGGACCGGCCGAGCGGCACGAGCACCGGGTCGTCGGTGCGGCACCGGGCGGGCATGGCGCCGTCGCCAGCGAGCCCTTCCTCCGCCGCGAGCCGGTGGGCGAGCCAGCAGCGGGTGTGAAAACGGCAGCCGGACGGCGGGTCGGCGGGCGACGGCGGGTCGCCCTCGAGCATCAGCTCGTCGTCGCGGTGGGCGGTGGGGTCGGGCACGGGCACGGCGGACAGCAGCGCCTTGGTGTACGGGTGGTGCGCGTCGTCGTACACCGCGGGCCGGTCGCCCTCCTCGACGACGCGGCCCAGGTACATGACGGCGACCTCGTCGGCGATGTGCTGGACCACGGCGAGGTCGTGCGCGATGAAGAGGTACGCCAGGCCCAGCTCGTCCTGCAGGTCCTCCAGCAGGTTGATGACCTGGCCCTGCACGGACACGTCGAGGGCGGAGACGGGCTCGTCGCACACCAGCACCCGGGGCTTGACCGCGAGCGCCCGGGCGATCCCGACGCGCTGCCGCTGCCCGCCGGAGAACTGGTGCGGGTAGCGGTGCGCGTGGTCGGGGTCGAGGCCGACCAGCTCGAGCAGCTCGGCCACGGCTCGTCGCCGGCCGCCGGCGGGAACGGCGTCGCGGTGGATGCGGAACGGCTCCGCGACGATCTCCCCCACCGACATGCGCGGGTTGAGCGACGTGTACGGGTCCTGGAACACCATCTGCACGTTCCGGCGCAGCTCGCGGCGGGCGCCACGCGACATCGTGGACACGTCCTCGCCGTCGACGAGCACCTGCCCGCGCGTCGGCTTCTCGATCCCGACCAGCACGCGCGCGAGCGTGGACTTGCCGGACCCGGACTCCCCCACGAGGCCGAGCGTGCGCCCGCGGCGCAGCGCCAGCGAGACGCCGTCGACGGCCTGCACCTGCCCCACCGTGCGCTTGAGGACGACGCCTTGGCGCACCGGGTAGGACTTGGCCAGGTCGCGCACCTCGAGGACGACGTCGTCGGACGACGTGGGTGCGAGGGCGGGGCCGGTGGCGGTCTCAGGCACGGGCGCCTCCCAGCAGCTCGGCGGCGAAGTGGCAGGCCGACGACCGGCCCGGGGCGACGTCGTCGAGCGGCGGCTCGACGGTGCGGCACAGGTCCTGGGCCATGTCGCAGCGCGGATGGAACGAACAGCCCGACGGGACGCGGCCGGGCGCCGGGGGCCGGCCGGGCACGACGGGCAGCCGACCGCCGGCCACCTCTGCGCCGGAGTCGAGCCGCGGCACCGAGCGCAGCAGGGCCCTGGTGTAAGGGTGCGCGGGCGCGGCGTACAGGTCGCGCACGGGAGCGTGCTCCACGGCGCGGCCGGCGTACATCACGGTGACGTCGTCGGCGACGCCCGCGACGACCCCGAGGTCGTGGGTGATCAGCACGAGCCCCATCTGCCGCTCCGCCTGGATCTCGGCGAGCAGCCGCAGCACCTGCGCCTGCACGGTGACGTCGAGCGCCGTCGTCGGCTCGTCCGCGATGAGCACGTCCGGGTCGAGGGCCAGGGCGGACGCGATCATCACCCGCTGCCGCATGCCGCCGGAGAACTGGTGCGGGTACTCGTCCACCCGCTGCGCCGCGTTCGGCACCTTCACCAGGTCGAGCAGCTCGACGGCGCGTCGTCGCGCCTCGCGCCGCGACGTCCCGGTGCGCGACCGCAGGGACTCGGTGAGCTGGTAGCCCACGGTGTGCACCGGGTTGAGCGCGGCGAGCGCGTCCTGGAAGACCATCGCGACGTGGGTGCCGCAGTGCGCGCGGTGCCGGGTCGGCGACAGTGCGAGCAGGTCGGTGCCGCGGTAGCGCGCGGTGCCTCGCACGACGCGCGCCGTCGGGGGCAGCAGCCCCATCACGGCCAGCGAGCTCACCGACTTGCCGCAGCCGGACTCGCCGACCAGGGCCAGGGTGCGGCCCGCCTCCACGCGGTAGCTCAGGCCGTCGACGGCGCGCACCGCGCCGTCGTCGGACCGGAACTCGACCGCCAGGTCCTCCACCTCGAGCAGGACGTCGCCGGCGGAGCGTTCGGCGTCGGCCGGGGGGATCAGGGTCTCGGTCACGGGGATCACCGGAGCCTCGGGTCGAGGGCGTCGCGCAGGGCGTCGCCGAGGGCGACGAGCGCCAGGACCGTGAGGACCAGGCACCCGAGCGGGTACAGGAGCAGGTACGCGTACCCGCCGGTCACCCAGTCCGCACCGTTCGTGATCATGATGCCCCAGCTGATCGCGGGCGGCCGGACGCCGATGCCGAGGAACGCCAGCACCGCCTCCGTGCTGATCACGCCGGCGATCGCCGTCGGCACGAGCGCCGTGACCGGGCCGATCGCGTTGGGCAGCACGTGCCGCACCATGACGCGCAGGTCGGACGCGCCGAGCGCGCGGGCCGCCGTCACGTAGTCGAGGTTCTTGGCCTCGAGCGTGGCCGCGCGGACGTACCGCGCGTACGCCATCCAGCCGAACATGGTGAGCACCACCGCCGGCAGCAGGATGACGTCGAACGTGCCGCCGCCCACGCTCACCTTGCGGAACAGCGTGAGGAGCAGCAGCGCGGCGAGCAGCAGCGGGATGACGAGGAAGACCTCGATGGTGCGGGACACCACCGAGTCCACCCACCCGAGGTAGTACCCGGCCAGCAGGCCCAGCGTGACCCCGATGAGCAGGGACGCGCCCACCACCACGAACGCCAGCGTCAGCGACGGGCGGGCGCCGTGCACGAGCTGGGCGAGCAGGTCGCACCCGTGCACGTCCGTGCCGAGCGGGTGCTCGCCCCCCAGGCCCTGCGGCCGGATCTTCGAGTCCCCGATGACGCAGCTCTGCGGGTTCGTGCTGGTGAACAGCCGCGGGAAGGCTGCCATCACGGCGAAGAAGACCACGACGACGGCCGCCGCGATCACGTCGGGCCGGCGGCGCAGCCGGCGCCAGGCGTCGCCGCCGAGCGACGTCGACGCGTCGACCGCCGGCGCGTCCGGGGTGGCGGTGGCCGCCGTGGGTCCGGGAGCGGCGCGTTCAGGCATAGCGGATCCTCGGGTCGAGGGCGGCGTAGGCGATGTCGACGACCAGCATCACGACCACCGTCACGGCGGCGAGGATCGTCACGATGCCGAGGATGAGCGCGACGTCCGCGGCGCGGACCGCCTCCCAGAGCACCCCGCCCATCCCGTAGATGTTCATCATCCCCTCGGTGACGACGGCGCCCGCGAGCGCCTCGGTGAAGGTCAGTCCGACGGCGGTCACCACGGGCACCGCGGAGTTGCGGATCACGTGGTGCGTCACGACGTGCCGCTCGTTGAGCCCCCGCGATCGCGCGGTGCGCACGTGGTCGCCCGCGTACGACTCCAGCTGGCTCGCGCGGACGAGGCGGATGAACGCCGCGGACCCGGCGAGGCCCAGCAGGATGCCGGGCACGAGGAGCGTCGCCCACGGGTGGTCGTCGTCGAACGACGGTCTGAACCACAGGGCGGGCAGGCTGCCCGCCCCGAACGTGTCCTCGGCCCAGCCGTTCAGCGGCACGGCGAACACGTACCGGTACACGAGCAGCAGCACGAAGATCGGGAACGCGTCGATGAGCACCGACGTCAGCCGGATGCCGTGGTCGGCGGACCGGTCGCGTCGGCGGGCGGCGGCGGTGCCGAGGCCCATGCCGAGCACGAACCACACGATCGTCACGACGAGGAACAGCTTCAGGGTGTTCGGGGCGGCGGTCGCGACGATGTCCGTGACCTCGCGCCCCCGCAGGTTGGTGCCGAAGTCGCCCTGCGCGTACTGCCCGAGGCGCTCCACGAACGGGCCCAGGCACGGGTTGCCGGTCTGGTCGTAGCAGGGGTCGTCCAGGCCGAAGCGTGTCTCCACGGCGGCGAGCTGCGACTCCGTGGGCACCTTGTCGCCGAAGAACGCCAGGGCGGGGTTGCCGTTGAGCTGGATCGCGAACGTCGTGAGCAGGTGCAGCACGAACATCACGAGCAGCAGGGTGGCCACCCCCAGGAGGGAGCGGCGCAGGATGTAGCGGCCCATTCACGGAACTTTCTGGTGGTGCGGGGAGGGACGCTGGTTGAGCTTGTCGCGACCCGTGCGACAGCGGTCTCGACAAGCTCAACCAGCGAACTGACTAGCCGTTCGTGACCTCGAGGAGGCGCAGCTTCGGCTCACCGCTGAACGGGTCGAGCACGACGTTCGACACGTTCTCGCTGTAGTAGTCGGTGTTCTGCGCCACGAACAGCGGGATGGTCGGGAAGTCGGTCGCCAGGATCTTCTCCGCCTCCTGGTACTGCGTGACCGCCTCGTCGAGGGTCGCGGCCTCGTCGCCGGCCTTGACGGCCGCCTCGAAGTCCGCGCTGTAGTAGCCGAACTCCACGTTGCCGTTCTTCTCGTCGCCGCTGGCGTACACCGGGGCGAGGTAGTTCTCGTTGAGCGGGTAGTCCGGGAACCAGTTGGCGCGGAACGGGCCGGAGAAGTCGCGGGCCGCGCGCCGGGCGAAGTAGTCCGGCGTCGCGTCGAGCTCGTACGGGATGCCGAGCGTCTCCTGGATGGAGTCGCCGACCGCCTTGAACAGCTCCTGCTCGGTGGCGTCCTGGCCGAGGTGGATGGTCAGCTTCTCGCCCTCGGGCCAGCCGCCGGCCTTCTCCAGCGCCGCCTTGGCGGCCTCCGGGTCGAAGGTGCACCACTCGCAGGTGCCGCCGGTGCCGCCGGGCACGACGTCGGGCACCACCCAGCTGTCCGCGGGAACCCGCTGGCCGGGCAGCAGGGCGTCGATGATGCCCTGCCGGTCGACGGCGAGCGAGATCGCCTTGCGGAACTCGACGTCCGTCCACGGGCCGTCCTTGTACAGCGGGAAGGCGAGGTAGGTCAGCGCGGCGCCCGGGCCCTCGACGTACCTCTCCTGCAGGTCGGGGTCGTTGGCCGCGGCCTGCTGCTCGGCCGGCGGCGGCACCGCGAAGTCGAGGTTGCCGGCCTGGAAGTCCGGCCAGTTGTCCTCGCCCGTGTACTCGGTCCACTCAATGGCGCCGTACTCCGGCGTCTCCTCGAGCGTGTAGTCCTCCCACCGCTGGGCGGTGAGGTTCACGCCCTGGTCCCACTTCTCGACCTGGAACGGGCCGTTGCCGATCGGCTGCACGGCGCACGCCTCGATGTCGTCGAGGCACGCCTGCGCGATCGGGAAGAAGCCGGTGTAGCCGAGCATCGTAGCGAAGCCCGCGAACGGCCCGGTGAGGGTGACCTCGAGCGTCTGCGGGTCGACGACCTTCAGGCCCGACAGCGTCTCGGCCTCGGGCTCCTTGGTGACGTTGCCCTCGTCGTCGGTCTCGCCCTGCATCTCGTCGTAGCCGGCGATGCGCTCGAAGAAGTAGTTGTTCGCCATGGCGTTCGGGCCGTACGCGGCGTAGTTCCAGGCCCGGGCGAACGCGTCGGCGTCCACCGGCTCGCCGTTCTGGAACGTCAGGTCCGGCTTGATCTTGATCGTCCAGACCGTGTTGTCCTCGGTCTCGACGCTCTCGGCCACGTAGTTGTACGGCTCGGTCGTCTTCGGGTCGTACCGGACCAGCCCGTCGTAGACGACGTCGAGCACGGAGATGTTGTCCCCGACGTTCGAGTCCATCGGCAGCAGCGTCTCGACGTCCTGGGAGAGGGCCAGGTGCAGCGTGGCGTCCGGGTCGCTGCCGCCGCCTCCCCCGCCGCCGTCAGTGCCGTCGTCGTCCCCGCCGCCGCCCGAACAGCTCGCCAGCACCAGCGCCACCGCTGTCGCCGTGGCTGCCACTGCAGCCTTTCGCCCCATCGTCACCGGCTTCTCCCCACGTCCTGGTCGCTCAACGCGCCGTTGCCCTGCCGTGCTCACGTCGTCGTGCACGTCCCGCCGACCGTGCGCACGGGCCCGCGACGGCGTTGCCGTGGAACATATCGCCATCATGGCCTCCCGTGGTGAAAATCACTGTTAAGGATGGGTAACGATCGACCGCGTGTCGCCGCCCGCCTGTGCGCACAGGTACTCGACCAGGGACCGGAGGCCGAGCTCCCACCGGGGGACCTCCTCCGTGGGCCGCACCACGTTGGCCAGCGTGCCGAGGTGCGGGCTGCTGATGGCCACCGTGTCGCCCGCGCGGTGGGTGAAGCCGCCGCCCGGCACCTCGCGGTCCCGCGTCGGGGCGAAGAGCGTCCCGGTGAACAGCACGAACCCGTCCGGGTACTGGTGGTGCTCGCCCCAGGCCGCGCCGACCAGCTCCTCGAACGTGCGGCTCAGGCGGCCGACGTCGTTCTCGTCGGCGAGCACGAAGCCGTCGCCGGCGCCGTCGACGCGCAGCGCGATCCGTTCCGACCGGAGGGCGCCGATGGTGAGGTGCTCGTCGAAGAGCCGCACGAACGGGCCGAGCGCGGTCGACGCCGTGTTGTCCTTCGCCATGCCGAGCAGCAGCGCGCTGCGGCCCTCGACGTCGCGGAGGTTCACGTCGTTGCCGAGGGTCGCGCCGCGCGGCCGGCCGTGGGAGTCGACCACGAGGACGAGCTCGGGCTCGGGGTTGTTCCACCGGGAGAACCGCGGGACCCCGACGGCCGCGCCCGGGCCCACGGCAGAGAGCACCGGCCCCTTGGTAAAGACCTCGGGATCCGGCCCGAGGCCGACCTCCAGGTACGGCGACCACAACTCGCGGGACATCAGGACCTCCTTGACCCGGGCCGCCTCCGCCGACCCCGGCACGACGGACCCGACGACCTCGCCGATGGCCGAGCCCACGGCCGCGCGGACCTCGGCGGCCCGCTCCGGGTCGCCGGCGCACCGTTCCTCGATGACCCGTTCGAGCATGCTGTCGACGAAGGTGACGCCGCACGCCTTGATCACCTGCAGATCGACTGGAGCGAGCAGCCGGGCCACGGCGGGGTCGCTCCCCTCCGGCGCGTCGCGCAGCTCGTCGATGCGCCACCGGCGGCCCGGCGGCGCAGCGCGGACCCGCTCGACGACGTCGTCCAGCTCGAGCAGCCCCGCGACGGTCGGCGCGACGTCGAAGAGGTCGACGACCTCGTCGCCGCGCACCACCACGGGACGCGGCCCCCGTGTCTCCGGGTCCCAGACGCGCCCGACCAGGGTGGCCCGCTCCGCGTCGGCCGGGAGCAGGCCGCGCGCCGACGCAGCACCCCCTGCACCCGCGGAGGACGCGCTCACGATCCCGCCGCCGTCCGGCTCACGGCGGCGCGGTCGCCGACCTCCCGCCACCCCTCGCCCGCCGGGAACTCCCACGCGTCGAGCGACCCAGGGAGCATCTCCGCGCCGATGCCCGGCCGGGTCGGCGCCTCGTACCGTCCGCCGCGGACGCGGACCGGCTCGACGAAGTGCTCGTGCAGGTGGTCGACGTACTCGATCGCGCGGTCCCCCATCGTGCCGCTCACGGCGGCGTAGTCGAAGAACGAGAAGTGCTGCACGAGCTCGCACAGCCCGACCCCGCCCGCGTGGGGGCACACGGGCGTGTCGAACCGCGCGGCGAGCAGCAGGTTCGCCACGTTCTCGTTGACCCCGGCGACCCGGGTCGAGTCGATCTGCATGACGTCGATGCCGCCGGCCTGCAGGAGCTGCTTGAAGACGATCCGGTTCGCGACCGCCTCGCCCGTCGCGACCTTGACCGGCGCCACTCCACGGCGGATCGCCGCGTGCCCGAGGATGTCGTCCGTGCTCGTGGGCTCCTCGATCCACCACGGCCGGAACTCGGCCAGCGCGTTGACCCACTCGATCGCCTCGTCCACCTCCCACCGCTGGTTCGCGTCGATGGCGATGCGCACGTCCGGCCCCACGGCGTCACGGGCCAGCCGCAGGCGCCGGCGGTCGTCGTCCAGATCGCCGCCGACCTTGAGCTTGATCAGGTCGAATCCGTCGTCCACCGCCTGCCGGGAGAGCCGGACCAGCTTCTCGTCGCTGTACCCGAGCCAGCCGGGGCTCGTCGTGTACGCCGGGTATCCGCGGGCCGCGAGCTCGGCGACCCGCTCGGGCCTGCCGACCGCGCCGGCACGCAGGATCTTGAGCGCCTCGTCCGGCGTGAGGGCGGTGCGGATGTGGGTGAAGTCGACGACGCTCACCAGCTCCTCGGGGGTCATCTCGCTGAGCAGGCGCCACAGCGGCTTGCCCTCGCGGCGGGCCCGCAGGTCCCACAGGGCGTTGACGAGGGCGCCGCACGCCATCTGAGACACGCCCTTCTCCGGGCCCAGCCAGCGGAGCTGGGAGTCGTGTACGAGGAGCCTCGCGGCGGCGCCCAGGTCGCCGACCAGGCCGTCGACGTCGCGCCCGGCGAGGAGGCGGCCGTAGCTCTCGATCGCCGCGACGACGACGTCGTTCCCCCGCCCGCAGGTGAAGACGAAGGCGTGGCCCTCCTCGCCGTCGGACGTCGCGAGCGTCACGTAGGCGGCCGAGTAGTCGGGGTCGACGTTGACGGCGTCCGAGCCGTCGAGCTCGAGCGACGTGGGGAAACGGATGTCACGTGCCTGGACGGACGTGATGCGGGACATCGGGGCTCCTTACGAGGACGGACGCGTGTCGTCCGGGGTGGACGTTCCCCGCGCGGCGAGCACCTCGCGCACGGGGGACGTGTGGAAGGCCGCCGCGAGCACGAGCGCGAACGGGGCCGGGACGAGGAGGAACAGACCGTTCGACACGGTCGTAGAGACCGCGATCCCGAGGGCGCCGACGACGCCCGCGGCGGCGAAGGGCACGGGACGCCGGGCGAACAGGTGGAGCGCGAGCAGCCAGGCGCGGGCGCCGGAGGGCTCCGGGCAGGCTGCCCGCAGCGGCACCAGCACGAGCCACGCCACCGACGCCAGGACGGTCGCCGTCGTGCCGAGGCCGGCCGGAACCCACGTCCAGGTGCCGCCGCCGCTCGCGCGCGCGACCAGCGCGACGGCCGTGAGGGCCCCCACCACCGCCGGGACGAGCGCGTCGCGGACCGCCCCCGCCGCCAGCCGGCGCCACGCCGCCCGGTAGTCGCGCACCCCGACGTCGACGCCCGTCACGACGTCGCAGCCGCAGGCCACGAGCGAGGCCAGGGCCGGCGCCGCTCCGCCGACGGCGACCGCGCCGCCGAGCACGGGCGAGACCCCCCAGGCCACAACGGCGGCCACCGTGACCGCCGTGACCGCCGTGACCACGACGCTACCGACGAGCAGCACGGGCAGGTGGGCCCAGGCTCCCCGGAACGTGGCCCGCAGGTACGGGTTGGTCCCCGCCCGGTCCGGACGCGGCGCGGCCCCCGGCACGGTCACCCCCGGATCCCGGCGGTGGCGATGCTGGCCACGAAGTGCCGCTGGAAGACGAGGAACACGACGAGCACCGGCACCACCACGGCGGTGATCGCGGCGAACACGCTGGTCGGGGACACGCCGCCCTGGGCGGTCTGCAGCGCGACGAGGCCCAGCGGCAGTGTCATGTGCTCCGGGGTGCTGATGAAGATCAGCGGCGCGAAGTACGAGTTCCACGATGCCTCGAAGACGAGGATCGCCACGGCCGAGATCGCGGGACCCGACAGCGGCACGATCATCCGGAACAGGATCCAACCGTGCCCGGCGCCGTCCAGCTTGGCCGCGTCGTCGAGCTCCCGCGGGATGCTGTTGAAGTACTGGCGCAGGAAGAAGATCGAGAACACCTGGATGAGGGCGGGCAGCCAGAGGGACGCCAGCGTGTCCACCAGGCCGAGCGCCCGCATGAGCATGAACACCGGGATGACCAGCAGCTGCGCCGGGACCATGAGGGCCGTCAGCAGCACGAAGAAGATGCCGTCGCGCCCCCGGAAGCTGAACCGCGAGAACCCGTAGGCGGCCAGCGCGCTGACCACGAGCGACCCGAGCGTCGCGACCACCGCGACCACGACGCTGTTGACCGCCATCTGGCCGAACGGCAGGAGGTCGCCGACGGCCGCGAAGTTCTGCAGGGTCGCGTCCACGGGCAGCCAGTTCGGCGGGACCTGGAAGGCCTTCGCCGGGTCGGTGAGGCTGGTCGAGACCAACCACACGAGCGGGGCCACCATCACGAGCCCGAAGACGACGAGGACGACGTCCAGGACGACGGAGCCGGTGCTGGGCCGACGGCGACGGGTCACGCCGGACGGGACTGGACGGGGCGGGGCGACGGTCGTCATTGCTGGTACACCCACTTCCTGGACGCCCAGAACTGCAGCAGCGTCACGAGCATGATCACGACGAACACGACGATGGCGACGGTCGAGGCGTACCCGATCTGGAACGCCTGGAAGCCCTGCTCGTACAGGTACATGACGAGCGTGGTGGTGGCGTCGTCGGGCCCGCCGCTGGTGATGATCTGGACGGGGTCGAAGATCTGGAACGCCCCGATGAACGTGATGACCGTGGCGAAGAAGAGCGTGGGCGACATCATCGGGACGGTGACGTTCCAGAACACCTGGCGCCGGTTCGCACCGTCGGTCCGGGCCGCCTCGACGAGCTGCTGGGGCACGGTCTGCAGGCCGGCGAGCATGATGATGAACGTGAACCCGAGCGTGTGCCAGAAGTCGATGCCGATGATGGCCGGCAGCGCCCAGCTCGGGTCGAGGAACCAGTCCGGGGGCGTGAGCCCGAGCCGCTCGATGTAGTGGTTGACCAGGCCGAACGCCGGGTCGAGCATGTACTGCCACAGCAGCGCGACGGCGGCCCACGAGATGATGAACGGGAAGAACACCGCCGTCCGGACGAAGTAGGACACGACCCGGCCGGCGACCCGGTTCGCCGCGAGCGCCAGCAGCAGGGCACCCACCACGTGCGTCACGACGGAGGCGAGCGCGAAGACGAACGTGTTCCCGAACGCCTGGAGCAGGGTCGGGTCCTCGAACAGGAGCCGGAAGTTGTCCGCCCCGACGAACTCCGGCGGGGTGAGCATGTCCCAGCGGAAGAGGCTCAGCCCGATCGCGACGACGAACGGGCCGCCGATGAAGACGAGGAAGAGCACCAGCGCGGGGCTGATGAACAGGTAGCCGAGCCAGTTCCGGCCCAGGCCGCCGGCACGCGGCCGGTGCGGTGCCGCGGGAGCCACCCGCGCGGGAGGGTTCTGGGTGAGAGTCACAGCAACGGCCCGATCTTGTCGTAGGTCCGGTTGAGCTGGCTTCGCGCGTCGGAGTACCCGGAGACCACCTGCAGCCACCCTTCCTCGACGGCGTCCTGGATCTCGGGCCCCCTTTCGGGCGAGGGCACCGGGGTCGCGTACTCGAGCTCGAGCGCGTTGACGAGCCGCTCGCTCCCCCGTGGCGCACCGCCGAGGAAGGCGTCGCTGCGGGCGACGGAACGGCGCGCGGGCACGATCGTGCCGCCGGTCTGCGCGTAGAACTCACCGGCGTCGCGCGACATCAGGTACTTGATGAAGGTCCAGGCGTCCTCGCCGTGCTGGGACTCGGCCGTGATGTCCCACGCGTCCCAGCCCACGGGCGTGCCGTGCACCCCGTTGTTCGGGAAGTTGACCACCTGGATCTTGTCGGTCAGCCCGATCCGGTCGGCGTTGACGATGCCGAAGGCCCCGTCGTGGAACGACGCGAGCCTGCCCTGCTGCATGAGGGTCGGGGGGTCGTAGCTGCCCCCGGGGTCGGGTGCGTACCCGGCCTTGACGAGGGCGCGCGCCATCTCGGCCGCCTCGACGGCTTCCGGGCTGTTGATCGTCGCCTCGCGCCAGTCCGCGTCGAGGCTCGACGTCCCGTTGTTGGTCAGCCAGGGCAGGACGTCGTGCCAGTAGCCGTTCTGGACCGTCATGAGGAAGGCGCCCTGCGCCTTGACCTTCCGGCCGGCGGCCATGAGGTCGTCCCAGTGCCAGCCGTCGTCCGGCACCTCGACGCCGGCGCGGTCGAGCAGCTCGGTGTGGCAGAACTGCACGATGGGGTTGTAGCCGCCGGGGATGTAGTAGGTGTGCTCGTCCGGCGAGCCGTACCGCTGGGTCCAGGTCCGCAGCTTGTCGTGGATGTCGCCGTAGTACTCGTCGACCTCCGCACGGTCGGTGGCGATGAGGTCGTCGAGCGGGGCGAGCACCCCCTTGGACGCGAAGAGCCGCTGCCCTTCCGTCGCGATCTGCACGATGTCCGGGGGCTGGCCGCCGGCGATCTGCGTGGCGACGGCGTAGACGAACTGGGCCCAGCTGCCCGACTTCCCGGACGCCGCGAGCGCGATCTCGGGGTGCTGCTCGTTGAACTCGGCGAACAGCGCCTCGAACTGCGCTCGCTGGTTGATGTCACCGAGGTAGACGAAGTCGACGCCCCCCGGCAGGTCCGACCGGGACCGCGTGGTGCACCCGGCGAGCCCGCCGGCGAACGGGAGCAGCGCCGCGCCGCCCAGGACGCCGAGCATCCGTCGGCGCGTCAGGCCAGGTCCCGGCGGGCCCTTGCCCGCGTGTGATGCGTTCATCGCTTGCTCCATCCGTCGTCGCACAGAGGGGGATCACGCGCTGGTCAGCGGGCCACGGCGGCCTGTTCGGGGGTCGCGGTGGCGGTGGCGACGGACCGGACGCCCGGGTCGCCGTGGACGGGGACGACCTCGACCTCGCCGCCGTCGGTGCGCTGGGCGTATCCCCAGCCGCTGCCGGTGAGCACGGGGAGCCGCTCCCCCGGGCGCGGCGTCCGGAGCACGAGGGCGCCGGACACGGCGTCCCACGCCCGGCCGGTGAGGGCGTGGAGCACGGTCCACCCGGACAGGCCGCGGACGTAGTGGTCACCGCACTCGACGTGGTTGTACGGGTTGCGGCGGGAGCCGTCGTACCGCCCCCACAGCCCGCGCAGGATCGCCCAGCCCTCGTCGTCGAGGCCCTCGCGGAGGCAGTGGGCGGCCACCTGCTGCTCGGTACCGGTCCACACCTCGTCGGCGTACCGGGTCGGGACGTCCGGCCGGCCGCCGGTCGGCCACGTGCAGACCAGCAACCCGGTGTCGTCCCGGTCGGCGAACACGCGGTAGGGGTGGTGGAACCCCTCGAACCCGGTGCGCAGGTTGTGGCGCACGACCGCCCGCAGGGCCGACCGCACGTGCGCGGCGGGCAGCACGTACCCGAGGTCGAGCTCGTGCGCCCACCACTGGCCGACGAGCTGGTCGGAGAGGCACCCCTGACCCCACTGGTACTCGTCCGGGTCGTCCGGGTCGAGGACTTGCACGTAGTACTCGCCGTTGAAGAGCAGCTCGTCGTAGGCGGCGCTGCCGCGCTCGAACAGCGCGTGCAGCTCGTCCGCGAGCGCCGCCTCGTGCTGCAGCCGCGCCATCTCCTCTAACGCCCGCAGCGCTGCGAGCCACAGCGTGCCCATGAAGCTGTTGACGCCCCGCAGGTCGATGTCGTGGGTGCTCGGCTGGATGCCCCGCAGCACCCCGGTCCCCTCCGGGTCCCACCTGCCGCGCACGTGGTCCAGGAGCAGGACGAGCTTCGGCCACCGAGCCTCGAGCCAGTCCAGGTCGACCGCCCCGCTGCGCAGCTCCCGGTAGCACTTGAGGACGACGCCGAGCATGCCGTCGAGCGCCGGCTCCTCGGGCCCGCCGATCGGCCGGCCCCACAGCTGCGGGAGGTAGGTCGGCGAGATCACGCGGTGCGGGACGGAGCCGTCAGGAGCCTGCAGGACGTCGAGCTCGGTGTCGCGCATCGAGCGCTCCAGCTCGGGGAAGAGGGCGGCAAGGGCGTGCTCGTAGTTCCACACGTGCGTGCAGTTCAGCGGGCACGAGCCACCGGTGTCGCCGGCGTGGCCGCGGGTCGAGGCGCCGTTGACGCCCTCGAAACCGAAGAAGGCCCCGTCGGCCGTGCGGAAGCAGGTCGGGCTGCGCAGGGCGGCGGCCTGGGCGGCGAGGTGCTCGACCACCTCGTCGTCCCACCCGGACCCGGCCAGGAGCTCGGTCCAGGCGCGCGAGTCGCGTTCGAGGTCCGCCCATTCCTCCTGGACCCGCCTGGCCACGTCGAGGGCGTCGTCGTAGACCGTCGTGTAGTGGTTCCCGAGCCAGAACCTCGTCGGCCCCCACTGCGGATTCGCCTCCCCGAACTGGTTGAAATTCACGTACCGGTTCGGGAAGTGCCAGGTGATGGCGTACCGCACAACGACGGTCTGCCCGGGCTCGAGGTGCATCGGCGCGGCGAGACCGCCGTTCCACGTGCTGCCGGCCGGGCTCGGCCCGACGGACCCGGCGGGGGCGCCGGGCTGGTGGTCCGCCAGGTGACCCGCGGCATCGAGACGGGTGCGCTCGGCGAACGGGGAGCGCGCGTCGAGGAAGCCGATGAACTCCGCGGGGTCGGCCCACTGCGGCATCGCCGCCGTGTAGGGGGTGTCGCAGGTGAGGACCGCCTGCCCGGCCCCCGCCGCCAGCGGGTCGAGCCCGGCGTTCTCCATGACGAGCGCGGTCCAGCCGCGCGACCGGCGCACCCGGTTCGTGTTGCCGCCGTACCCGGCGGCGTGCACGCCGTCCGCCGGCGACGCGCCGTCGCGCCCGACGGGGTTCTGCATCGCGGCGCCGAGCCACGCGCCCACGGGGAGGTCGGACGTGTTCGTCAGCGTGAAGGTGAACATCGCGGCCGGAATCGAGCTGCGGTCGACGTCGAGCGGCACCATCGGCGTGAACGCCTGCATGCCGACACGCACCGGTCCGTCGAGGTCGTAGTCGAGCTCGGCGAACGGGTAGGCGCCGCGGAAGGTGGTGCCGCGGACGCCGCCGAAGCGGGCGACGAGGTCACGCTGCCAGGCGGGCACCTCGTGGTCGGTGACCAGGGGCGCAGGGAAGGCGGGCTCGGCCGGCGGCGCCTGGAGGACGCGCGTCTCGCTCAGGGGTGGTTCGCCGCGCTGCACCCGGAGCGCGAAGAACGTGTGCGGCAGTTCGCCGCGGTGGTTGCCGATGTGGTGGAGCTGCCACTGTCGCAGGGCACCGTCCGCACAGACGGCGACGTTCCCGGTGCCGATGCCGCCCAGCGGGAGGGCGAGGCTCGCCCCGTCGCCGTCGTTGATGGTCCTCATTGCACGTCCGCCAATCCGAGAGGGTCGTTCGCGCCGTTCGGGCTCTGAGCAGGGGTGCGGGGGTCGTCCACGGCCTCCGCACGGGACTCACTTGAACCCAGCGTTCTTGATGGATTCCACGATCTGCCGCTGGAAGAAGAAGAAGATCAGCAGCGTGGGCAGGGCCGCGACGGTGGCCGCGGCGAGCACGTAGTTCCAGTCCCCCACGTACTGCTGCTGGAACGTCGCGATGCCCAGCTGCACGACGCGGAGGTCGGGGTCCGACGTGATGGTCAGCGGCCAGACGAACGCGTTCCAGTTCGCCAGGAAGAAGAACACCGCGAGGGCCGAGAGGATCGGCTTCGACAGCGGCAGGATCACGCTCCGGTAGATGCGCCAGTAGCTCGCCCCGTCGACCAGGGCCGCCTCCTCCAGCTCGGCTGGCAGCGACACGTAGAACTGCCGCAGCAGGAAGATCCCGAACGCGTTGAAGATCGCCGGGACGATGAGCCCCGCATAGCTGTCCACGAGCCCCAGCGCGCGCACGACGACGAACGTCGGGATGAGGATCACCGGCAGGCTCACGAGCAGCGTCGAGAAGATCAGCAGGAAGATCGTGTCGCGGCCCCTGAACTTCAGCCGCGCCAGCGCGTACGCCGCCATCGAGTGGAACCACAGCGCCAGCACGGTGATCGTCGCCGAGATGAAGAAGCTGTTCAGCATGTACCGCAGGAACGGCACCTCGGTGAAGACGTACCGGTAGTTGTCGAGCGTGGGGGCGCTCGGCAGCAGGGTGGCGCTGTTCACCTCGGCCGCCGTCTTGAACGACCCGGAGACCATCCACAGCAGCGGGAAGATCGTCAGCAGCCCCAGCACGATCCCCAGCACCAGGAGCGCCACCTTCGACCGCGTCCACCGCCTGTCGGTGCGGCGGGTGCATACGGGGCGCGGCGGCGCGGGGGCCGCGGCGTCGTCGCGGGGCGGGGTGCCCGTCAAGGTGTCAGTCATTGTCGAAACGACCTCCTCGGGTCACCGCGAACATGAGGGCCGACCACGCGAGCATCACGAGGACCAGGACGGACCCGATCGCGGCGGCGTAGCCCAGCTCGCCGAACAGGAAGGCCTGCTCGTAGATGTAGAAGATGAGCAGCGTCGTCGATCCGGCCGGTCCGCCGCCGGTGAGGACGAACACGAGGTCCAGGCCGCCGGTGATGACGCTGACGGTGGCGGTGATGATCACGAAGAAGCTGGTGGGCCGCAGCAGCGGCAGCGTGATGGCGCGGAACCGTTGCCAGGCCCCCGCCCCGTCGATGCGCGCGGCCTCGTAGTACTCGCCCGGGATGTCCTGCAGGCCGGCCAGGAAGATCACCATGTAGTAGCCCATCTGGAACCACACGGTGACGACCACGACGGTGCCGAGCGCCAGGCTTGGCTCCCCCAGGAACGAGACGTTCTCGAACCCGAGGGACGCGGCCACCCGGCTGAGCACGCCTGTCCGGTCGCCCAGCATGAACTCCCAGACCATCGCCACGACGACGAGGCTGATGACGTACGGCACGAAGAGCATGCTGCGGATGGCGCCGACGAAGGGGATCTTCTGCTGCACCAGCAGCGCCAGGCCCAGGCCGACGACGAAGATCGCCGGGACCACGCCGACCAGGTAGAGGAGAGTGATCCGCACGCTGCTCCAGAACTGCGGGTCGCCCGCCATGCGGACGTAGTTGCCGACCCCGATGAACTGGAACGACCCGAACCCGTCGATGCGGAAGAAGCCGAGCACCACCGCGAGGACCATCGGGACGGCGACGAAGACGAGCAGACCCAGCGAGTCGGGCAGCAGGAACCAGAACGCGGCGCGGCGCTGCCGCCGCTCCTGGGCGGCCTTGCCGACGCTGGCGTTGCCGCCGGCGGTGCCCGCCCGCGCCCGTCCGGCGGTGCGTGAGACGGTGACGGCGCTCATACCAGCGGCCCTCCCTCGTAGGTCTCCATGTAGCTCTCGATCGCCGACTGCGCCGCCTCGGCCTCGACCAGCGCGTCAGCGCCCGCGAGCATCACGTTCTGGATGGCGTTGGAGACGGCCTTGTAGATGACCGGCGGGTAGCGGGGCTCGCCCCGGCCGGTGGGCAGGATCTCGTCCCGGAACCGCTGCATCACAGGGTTCTCGAAGGCTCCGGAGTTGCCGATGGCCTCGGTCACCGAGCGTCGCGCGGGCATGTTGCCCTTCGCGACGCCGTTCCACCGCGCCGCGGCGTCGACCGACTCCTTCGAGGTCGACCCCATGACCTCCACGGCGAACCGGGCGGCGGACTCCGGGTCGCGGCCGCGGCTGTTCACCACCCAGGCCCAGCCGCCCAGCGCCGTCACCGGTTCCCCGCCCGGGGGCGCCGGGAGCCGGAAGACGCCGTAGGGGTGGTCGGGGGCGTTCTGGCGCATGGCCTCGACCTGCCAGACGCCGGTCTGCCACATGGCCGCGTACCCGTTGGTGAACGCGCCGACCAGGTCGCCGCCCGCGGGGAGGGTCCGTGCGGCGGCGCCGCTGCCCACCGCGTCCCCGTACATGGCCAACGCCTGGACCGCCGCGTCCGAGTCGAACGTCGGTCGCTGCGCGCGCGGGTCGACGACGTCGCCGCCCCCCTGCCAGACCCACGGGTAGAAGGTGAAGTTCTGGTAGTAGCTGGGCGTCGTGTCGAGCACGAGACCCGTCCGCGGGCCGCCGGTGAGGCGCCGGCCGAGCTCGAGCATCTCCTCCCACGTCGTCGGGAGGTCGCCCTCGGCGAGGCCCGCCTCCTCGAACGCGGGGATGTCGTAGAAGATCGCCAGCGGTTCCTGCTCCATCGGCAGCCCGTAGATCCTGCCGTCGACGGTCCGGGTCGCGAGGGCGTCCGGGTAGAAGTCGTCGATCGCCTCCTGCGACATGTAGGGGGTGAGGTCGGTGAGGACCCCGCCGTTGTAGTAGCGCAGGAAGTCCCCCGGCGAGATGAGGAAGATATCCGGCCCGTCCCCGGAGGCGAACGCCGTGGCGAGCCGCGTGTTCGTGGGGTCGGTGTAGGCGGGGATATAGACCATGTCCACCGGCCGCTCACCGGCGGCGGCCCAGCGCCGGATCCCGTCGAGGAACCACTGGCTCTGCGCCACGATGTTCGGGTCCTGCTGCGGCGCGGGGGCGTACATCTGCCAGAACTGCATCGCGTCGGCCGGGGCGCCGACGGCGCGCGTGCAGCCCGCCGTCGCCCAGGCCGCGGCGAGCGTTCCCGCGCCGGCCACGCCGAGTCGCAGCACGTCCCGGCGGCTGACCTGCCGCCGGTTCAGGTGTCGACCGTTCATGACGACCTCCTGGTCAGAGCACCTCGAGGGCGTCGACGTCCGGGGTCTCCGGACGCCGGGCGGTCGGGCGGTCGAGGTAGAAGAAGGCGGTCGAGGCGATGTCGTCGTGCAGCGGCAGGTACCGCTGCCCCGAGCGCCAGCCCAGGGCCTGGATGTCGACCGTGAGGTCGGCGGCGAAGTGGATCGGGTCGGCCACGTGCCAGCGGTACATGCCGAACCGCTGCTGCGACCGGTAGAGGCCGTCCGGCCGCAGGATCTGGTGCAGGCCGAGGTACGGCGTCGTGAACGCCGTGTACCCCTGCCCGGGGACGTCGAAGTTCCAGGCACCGCCGAAGTAGTCCTCGGTCCCAGTGCCGCAGATCGTGGGGTACCCGCCGCCGTCGCCGTCGAGGTCGCCGTCGAGGTAGAACTTGATCTCGCCCTCGCCCCACCACCCGGAGCTGTTCACCCCCCAGGCGAGGTACGTGCCGACGTAGTGCCCCTGCCCCTCGACGCCGGTGAGGATCGGGTGGGTGGTGCGGTCGGGCAGGGGGTTGCTGCGCCGCCACTGGGCGTGCAGGTAGCCGGCGCTGTCCTCGGCCGCCTGCTCCCCGACTTCGTACGTGACCTGGTAGTACACGACGGCGGTCTCGGACCCGAGGTTCTCGATCGTCAGATGCGCGGCCTCGCGGAACGGCATCGGCCAGTAGCTGTTGAAGCCGCCCTGCGGGTTGACGGCCACCGTCGCCGAGCTGAGCTGGGCGAACTCGCCCCACCCCTGGCCGAAGAAGTCCCCCACGGGGACCTCGACCGCGGGCTCCGCCGCGCCGTCCCAGTACGCGCGCAGCAGCAGCGAGCGCCAGTGGTCGGTGTGGGTGGTGAGCCACACGTGGGTGATGCGCCCCGGCCCGACGATGCGGGCCATGTCGAACGTCTCGCCCGGGCCGATCTCGACGCTGGGCGAGACCTTCCACCCCGTCCCGAGGTCCCGGGCGGGGCCCGCTCCGGTCCCTTCGACCGCCCGGCCCCCGCCCCCCTTCTCGCCGGTGAAGTTCTCCGGGCTGATGGAACGTGTGGCGACGGGCCGCAGCGCGGCGATGTCGCTTCGGAACATGTCCTGTCTCCTTCGACGAGAACCGGTGTGACCTGCTGTAATCGATTTCACGGATGCTAGGAGCCGATGGGCGCAGGTGTCAACCACCTGCACGCCATCACAGGACCGGGCTGCCATAGGGTGGGCCCACGTTCCCCCGGGAGGGCGAGATGACGAGGATCAAGGACGTCGCGGCACGGGCGGGCGTGTCGACCGCGACGGTGTCACGCGTGCTCAACGGCGCGTCGGTCACCCCGGACCTCGCCGCCGCGGTGCGTCAGGCCGTCGCCGACCTGGGATACACCCCCGACCGCACCGCCCGATCCCTGCGCCGGCGGCACTCCGAGCTCATCGCGCTCGTCGTGCCGGACATCGAGAACCCCTTCTTCACCTCGCTCGCCCGCGGCGTCGAGGACGTGGCGCGGGAGGCCGGGCTGTCCGTCGTGCTCTGCAACACCGACGAGGAGACCGAGGCGCAGGAGCACTACCTGCGCATCGCGGCCGACGAGAACATGGCGGGTGTGGTCGTCGCCCCGGCCGGCCCCTCCCCGTGGCTCGCCAAGCTCGCGGAGCGCGACCGCGCCGTCGTGGTCGTCGACCGCGCCGTGCCGGACGACGTGGACCAGGTCGTCTTCGACAACGTCGACCTGGGCCGGCGCGCCACCAGGGCGCTCGTCGCCCAGGGGCACCGCCGGATCGCCTGCGTCACCGGGCCCCATGCCACGCCGACGGCGTCGGACCGCGCCCAGGGATGGCGCGAGGCGCTCGCCGAGGCCGGGCTCCCCGCACCGGACGACCTCCTGGTGCACGCGAGCTTCCGCGTCGAGGGCGGCGAGAGCGCGGGTCGGCAGCTGCTCGACCTCCCCGAGCGGCCCGACGCGGTGCTCGCGACGAACAACCTCGTCGGCGTCGGCGTGCTCCGGGTGCTGTCCGCCGCCCACCACCCCGAGGTGGGCCTCGGGATCATCGGCGACCTCCCGTTCGTCACGTCCCGCATGGACAGCACGGTGCTGCTGCCGCTGCGCCCCCGTGAGATGGGGCTGACGGCCGCCCGCATGCTCGTGGCGCGGATCCAGGGGGAGCCCGGCCCCGCCCGGCGGGTGGTGCAGCCCACCCGGCCGATCGCCATGGACGGCACCTCGCTCTGACCCCCGCCGCACCTCGCCTCGCGTCTCGTCGTTGCGCCTGTAATCGATTTCTGCCACAGTGGCCGCCATGCCCACCGGAGCCTTCCTCGCCGTCGACGTCGGTACCTCGAGCAGCAAGGGCGTGCTCGTCGGCCCGACGGGCGAGATCCTGCGCACCGCCACACGGGCGCACGACGTCGACCGCCCCGCCCCAGGCCACGTCGAGATGGACGCCGAGACCTGGTGGTCCGAGCTCCGGGACCTCGCGCACGAGCTCACGGCCGACCTGGCCCCTGGCGTGCAGCACCGAGCCGACGTGCCCGGCGACCTCGAGGTCGCCGCCGTCGGCGTCTCCGGCATGGGCCCGTGCGTGCTGCTGACCGACGAGGCGGGCACCCCGCTGCGCCCGACGATCCTCTACGGCGTCGACACCCGCGCCACCGCCCAGGTCGCGCGCCTCGACGCCGAGCTCGGCCGGCACGCGATCCTCGAGTCCTGCGGCTCCGCGCTGTCCTCGCAGGCCGCCGGCCCCAAGATCGCGTGGGTCCGCGAGCACGAGCCCGACGTCTACGCACGCGCCCGGCGCCTCTTCATGCCCGCCTCGTACCTGGCGTTCCGGCTCACCGGCGAGTACGTCCTCGACCACCACTCCGCCTCGCAGTGCACGCCGCTGTACGACCCCGCCGCCCTCGGCTGGCACCCCGGGCGGGTCGACCACGTCGCGCCCGGGCTCGAGCTGCCCCCGCTGCGCTGGGCCGGGGACGCCGCGGGCCGGACCCGTGAGGCGCTCGCGGGGGTGCCGGCTGGCACCCCCGTCATCACCGGCACGATCGACGCCTGGTCGGAGGCCGTGAGCGTCGACGCCCGGCACCCGGGCGACCTGATGCTGATGTACGGCACGACGATGTTCCTGGTCGCCACCGTCCCCGCCCCGCTCCGGAGCCCGACCCTGTGGGGCACCGTCGGCGCGTTCCCCGGCACGCACAACCTCGCCGGCGGGATGGCGACCTCCGGTGCCGTCACCGCCTGGCTGCGCGACCTGACGGGTGCGGACTACCCCGAGCTCCTCGCGGAGGCCGCCGCCTCCGGCCCCGGCGCCCGAGGGCTGCTGATGCTCCCCTACTTCGCCGGCGAGCGGACCCCCGTCCAGGACCCCGACGCCCGGGGCGCCGTCGTCGGGCTCACCCTCGCCCACACCCGCGGCGACCTGTACCGCGCGGCGCTCGAGGCCACCGCCTTCGGTGTGCGCCACAACATCGAGACGATGTGCGACGCCGGCGCGACGATCGACCGGGTGATCGCCGTCGGCGGCGGGACCCAGGGCGACCTGTGGACGCAGATCGTCTCCGACGTGACCGGCCTGCCCCAGGTCGTCCCGACCCGCACGGTCGGCGCCAGCTACGGCGCGGCGGCCCTCGCCGCCGGCCTGGTGAGCCCCGGCGGGCGCGCCGTCGACGTGTCCGCCTGGAACCCGCCCGCAGCGGTCCGCGAGCCGAACCCCTCCCTCCGTGCGCTCTACGACGAGCGCTACCGCCTCTACCGCGACCTGTACCCGGCGAGCCTCGACGTCGTGCACGCCCTGGCCCGCCAACGACGCCCCGAAGGAGCAGCATCGTGACCACGTACGACGTCCCGACCATCCCCGAGCCGCCCACCGCCCCGCCGCAGACCGTCTATCTCGTCGCGTCGGGCGACCTGCGCGAGTCCGCCAACGTCGCGGGCTGGCCCACCCAGGTCGGCCTGGAACGCCTCCTCGGCGACGCCTTCGCCGGCCACGGGTGGAAGGTCGTCCGCGCCCACGAGGTCGACCCGGTGACCGGCCACGGGTTCATCAGCAGCCAGCGCATGGGCCTCGAGGTGTTCCGCGACGTCCCGCCCGACGCCCCGCTGGTGGTCGCCGAGGCCGTCTGGCAGTACAGCCACCACGTGCTGGCGGGCCTGCGGACCCACCGCGGCCCGATCCTCACGGCGGCCAACTTCGTGGGCGACTGGCCGGGCCTGGTGGGACTGCTCGGCCTCAACGCCGGGCTCACCAAGATGGGCCGGGAGTTCTCGACGGTCTGGACGGTGGACGGTTCCGACCCGTGGTTCCACGACGCGATCGGCGAGTGGGTCACCACCGGCCGCATCACGCACGACGGGTCCCACGTGCACCCGCTCCCCCCGCTGCCCGCGACGGCCGAGACGGAGCTCGGCCGGGCCCTCGGCACGCAGCTGCTGCACGACAAGGCGATCGCCGGCGTGTTCGACGAGGGCTGCATGGGCATGTACAACGCGATCTTCGACGACGAGCTGCTCAACGGGATCGGCATCTACAAGGAGCGGCTGTCCCAGTCGGCGCTGTGGGCCGAGATGCAGCACGTCGCCGACGCGGACGCGGACGCGGTGCACGCGTGGCTCACCGACGCGGGCATGACGTTCCGGCTGGGCACGGACGAGGCCACCGAGTTGACCCGCACGCAGCTGCAGTGGCAGTACAAGATGTACGTCGCGGCGCTGCGGATCGCGGACGACTTCGGGCTCGACGCGGTCGGCATCCAATACCAGCAGGGCCTCAAGGACCTCTCCCCCGCGTCTGACCTTGCGGAGGGCCTGCTCAACAACGTGCAGCGCCCACCGGTGCGCTCGCGTGACGGCGGGCGGGTGCTGTGGGAGGGCCAGGCGTTCCCCCACTTCAACGAGGCCGACGAGGGAGTCGCCGTCGACGCCCTGGTGACGAACCGGGTCTGGCGGGCGATGGGGCTCGACCCCGCGACGACGCTCCACGACGTGCGCTGGGGCGAGGAGTTCGACGGGCGCTTCGTGTGGGTCTTCGAGATCTCGGGATCGGTGCCCGCCTCGCACCTCGAGGGCGGCTACGCCGGCGCCGAGGGTTGGCGCCAGGACCCGGTGTTCTTCCCGGCCGGGGGCGCCACCATCAACGGGGTGTCCCGCCCGGGCGAGATCGTCTGGTCGCGCGTGTACATCGCCGACGGCCTCCTGCAGGTGGACCTCGGCCGGGGCTCCGCCGTCCGCCTCCCCGACGAGGAGACCCGGCGCCGCAAGCAGGCCACCAACCCCGAGTGGCCGATCATGCACGCCGTCCTGCACGGGGTGTCCCGCGACCAGTTCATGGCTCGGCACAAGGCGAACCACCTCAACGTCGCGTACGCCCCCGACGGCGAGACGGCAGACCGGGCGCTCGAGGCGAAGGCGGCCTTCTTCGACGCTCTCGGCATGCCGGTCCACCTGTGCGGGGACACGTCCCTGAGCCGCTGACGCCCGGGGCCGTCGCCGCCCGGCGCCTGTCACCGGACGGCGACGGCCCCGGCCAGGTCCACGACGGCGGCCGTGACGCCGGCCAGGGCTTGCGCCGTCCGCCCGGGGTCGCCGTCGACCTCGAGCGAGTGGTCGCCGCCGTCCACCTCGAGCACGCGCGCGCCGGACGCCGCGGCCAGCGCGCCGTCCCACAGGCCGTCGGCGGTGCCTCCGACGAGCAGCGCCGGCACGCCCGACGTCCCCAGCCCAGCGGCGGCGTCGCGCACCTCGGGCGCCCGGTCGGTGGTGAGCAGCGGCGTCAGCCACGCCCCGACCAGCCCCAGCTCGACGGCGACGGGCAGCGCCAGCGTGCCGAGCGACTTCGCCAGCACCAGGTGCGTCGCGTCGGGCGCGGCGGCCACGCCGTCCCGCAGGACGTCGGCGTAGACCCGCCGCGCGACGTCGAAGTCCGGCCGCCCGTCCCACACGACGGTCCGCAACGTCCAGCCAACGGCACGCAGCGCCTCGGCCGGTCGCGCCAGCACCGGCCCCTCCGCGGTGTACCCCACCCCGGGTAGCACCGTCAGCACCAGCCCGGCCTCACCGTCGTCCACGAGCACGCGAGAGTCAGCCACGACCTCAGCCTGCCACCACGGCGAGACGACAGGAGGCAGGTCCGGGAGTCGCGCCGTCAACCGTCAGGAGGCGACTCGGCCGACAACCCGGTCGAGCGCCGCGACCGCATCGTCCAGCACGGACTCGTCCACCGTCAGCGCCGGTCGGAACCGCACGGACCGCTCCCCGCACCCGAGGATGAGGAAGCCCTCCGCGTGCAGCCCGGCGAGGACGGCGTCGCGCACGTCCTGCGACGGGAGGGACACGGCGCACATGAGCCCTCGGCCACGGGGGTCGGAGACGACGCCGGGGTGCGCGACAGCGAGCGTCTCGAGCCTCGACAGCAGGCCCGCGCCCACGCGCGCGGCACGCTCGATCAGCCCCTCGGCCTCGATCACCTCGAGGATGCGGCGCGAGCGGACCATGTCGGCGAGGTTGCCGCCCCAGGTGGAGTTGATGCGGGAGGAGACGCGGAAGACGTTGTCGTCGATCTCGTCGACACGCCCGCCGGCCATGACGCCGCACACCTGGGCCTTCTTGCCGAAGGCGACGACGTCGGGCTGCACGCCGAGCTGCTGGTACGCCCACGCCGTCCCGGTCATGCCGACGCCGGTCTGCACCTCGTCCAGGACGAACAGGGCGTCGTGCTCGTGGCACAGCGCCTGCATGGCCTGGAGGAACTCGGCGCGCAGGTGGTGGTCGCCGCCCTCCCCCTGGATCGGTTCGGCGACGAAGCAGGCGATGTCGTGCGGGTGCGCCTCGAACGCGGCGCGGGCCTCGGCGAGCGCCCGAGCCTCGAGCGCCTGGACGTCGCGGAGCCCGCCGTCGGCGTCGTGACCGGGGTAGGGCGAGCTGATGCGCGGCCAGTCGAACTTGGGGAACCGGGCGACCTTGCCCGGCTCGGTGTTGGTGAGGGACATGGTGTAGCCGGAGCGGCCGTGGAACGCGTGCTGCAGGTGCAGCACCTTCGTGCCCAGCTCGGGCGAGCGGCCGTGCGCCTCGTTGTGCCGCGACTTCCAGTCGAACGCGACCTTGAGCGCGTTCTCGACGGCGAGGGCGCCGCCGTCGACGAAGAAGAGGTGCGGCAGGGCGTGGTCGCCGAGCACGCGGGCGAAGGTGTCGACGAAGCGGGCGAGCTCGACGGTGTAGACGTCGGAGTTGGACGGCTTGTTGATCGCGGCGCGGGTGAGCTCCTCGCGGAACAGCGGGTCGCGGAACAGGGCCGGGTGGTTCATGCCCAGGGGGTTGGACGCGAAGAAGGTGAACAGGTCGGTCCACTCCCGTCCGTCGCGGGCGTCGACGAGGGTCGAGCCGTGCGAGCGGTCGAGGTCGAGCACGAGGTCGAAGCCGTCGACGAGCAGGTGCTCGCGCAGCGACTCGAGGACGGCGGTGGCCTCGATCGAGCCGCCGACGCTGGGGGCTGTGCGCTGAGAGATTGTCTCGGTCATACCCCGACGGTAGAGGAGAACTTCCTGCCGAACCAGAGTGATGCCGAAAGAATTCTTGTCAGTGCGCCAGCGGGCGCCCTTCGAAGTACGTCCGGAGCACCACGGTGGAGCGCGTCGACACGCTCGCCTCGCGGCGGATGACGCCGAGCAGGTCCTCCAGCGCCGACGGCGAGGGCACCCGCACCAGCAGCAGGTAGTTCGCGTTGCCCGCGACGGACCAGCACGCCTCGATGCCAGGCACGTCGCGCAGCCGGTCGGGGGCGTCGTCGGCCTGCGACTGGTCCAGCGGCGTGATCTCCACGTACGCCGCGATGGGCAACCCCACGGCGTCGGGGTCGACGACGGCGCGGTAGCCGGTGATCACGCGCCGCGCCTCCAGCTTGCGCACCCGTGCCTGCACGGCGGACTGCGACAGCCCTGTCACGCCCGCGAGCGCCGCCAGGGTCGCGCGCCCGTCCTCGCGCAGCGCGCGCACGAGCGCCCGGTCGACGTCGTCCAGCGTGCCCTCGCTCATCCCGCCACCTCGGCGGACTCCAACCAGGCCATCTCGAGCTCCTCCTTCTCGGCGCCGAGCTCCCGGAGGCGCTCGTCGAGGGCCGCCACCGCGGTGTAGTCCGTCGGGTCGGCGGCGATCTGCTCGTGCAGAGTGTTCTCCTCGTCCGCGATCCGAGCCAACCTCCGCTCAATCCGTGAGATTTCCTTCTTGGCGGCCCGCACCTCCGCCGTGGAGGCCCTCGACGACGTCGTCGCAGGTCGCGATGCGGAAGCGGCGGCACCTGCGGCGGCCGGCGGGGCGTCCGCGGGCGCGGCGGCCGGGGACGTGCCCGAGGCACCCGCCCGCCGCAGCTCGAGGTACTGCTCCACCCCGCCCGGCAGGTCCCGCAGCGCGCCGTCGCCCAGCAGCGCCCACTGCCGGTCGCACACGCGCTCCAGCAGGTACCGGTCGTGCGAGACGACGATCAGCGTGCCGGGCCAGCCGTCCAGCAGGTCCTCGACGGCGGCGAGGGTGTCGGTGTCCAGGTCGTTGGTGGGCTCGTCGAGCAGCAGGACGTTCGGCTCCGAGACGAGCAGCCGCAGCAGCTGGAGACGCCGCCGCTCGCCGCCGGACAGATCGCGCACGATCGTGTGCGCCCGCTCGCGGGTGAAGCCGAGGCGCTCGGTGAGCTGCCCGGCGGTGAGCTCCTTGCCGTCGACGACGACGGTGCGCTTCTCGCGGTCGACGACCTGCACGGCGGTGAGGTGGCCGACGTCGTCGAGCTCGCCGACGTCCTGCGTCAGCTCCGCGACGTGCACCGTCTTGCCGCGCCGCACGCGCCCGGAGTCGGGCTCGCGGCGCCCGGCCAGCAGGGACAGCAGCGTCGTCTTGCCCGCGCCGTTGACGCCGACCACGCCGTAGCGGTCGCCGGGGCCGAGGCGCCACGTGACGTCGTCGAGCAGCACGCGCCGGCCCGCCGCGTCGCGCGGCCCGGCCTCGTGACCCTCCCGCGCGGGGACGGTGACGGTGACGTCCTCGAGGTCGAGCACGTCCTTGCCGAGGCGGCGGGTGGCCATCTGCGTGAGCTCGAGGGTGTCGCGCGGCGGCGGCTCGTCGTCGATCAGGGCGGCCGCGGCGTCGAGCCGGAACTTGGGCTTGGACGTGCGGGCGGGCGCGCCGCGCTTGAGCCACGCGAGCTCCTTGCGCAGCAGGTTGTTGCGCTTCTCGGCCGCCGTGGCGGCCTGCCGCGCACGCTCGGCGCGCGCCAGGATGTACGCCGCGTACCCGCCGTCGTACCCGTCGACGCCGCCGGACCCGTCGCCGCGCACCTCCCACGTCCGGGAGCAGACCGCGTCGAGGAACCAGCGGTCGTGCGTGACGACGACCAGCGCCCCGGTGGCACCCGGGCGGCCGTAGCGGGCGGACAGGTGCTCGGCCAGCCAGGCGACGCCCTCGACGTCGAGGTGGTTGGTGGGCTCGTCGAGCAGCAGCACGTCCGGGTCCTCGACGAGCAGCGCCGCGAGCGCCACGCGGCGGCGCTGCCCGCCCGACAGGGTCGACGCCGGCTGGTCCAGGTCGAGGTCCGCCAGCAGGCCGGCGTGCACGTTGCGGATGCGGGCGTCGGACGCCCACTCGTGCGTCGCGTCGTCGCCGTGCACCAGGTCGCGGATCGTCGCCGCGTCGTCGTCGACGTCGCGCTGCACGAGCATGCCGAGCCGCGAGCCGCCCACCCGGGTGACACGACCGGTGTCGGGCGCCTGCGTGCCCGCGAGCAGGCGCAGCAGGGTCGACTTGCCCGCCCCGTTGGGGCCGACGACGCCGATGCGGTCGCCGTCGTCGAGCCCGAGCGAGACGTCGCGGAGGAGAGTGCGGGTGCCGATGGTCAGCGCGATGCCGTCCGCGCCGAGAAGATGTGCCACCCGACGAGGGTAGTCGCCCCTTCGAGCACGCGATCCGTCGCCTGCTCGAAGGGGCGGGGGCTCAGTACAGGATCGACGCCTTGCCGCGCGGCCACGCGAGGGTGGCGTAGATCTGCACCATGGCCGCCTGCTCGAGCAGCTCGGTGTGCTCGTCACCGGCGTCGAACAGCCCGGTCCCGGAGTCCCGCGCCTCGCGCCACTGCGTGTCCGCGTAGTCCGCCATCGCGTCGCGGTAGGTGTGCCCGCCCGTCACCGACTCCAGGAGCAGCAGGTTCTTGAACCAGATCGAGTTGAAGAACATGGGCTGGCCGGCCAGACGACCCTCGGTCACGTAGAACCGGTACGAGGCCGCCGCGATCGCCTCCGCCTTCTCCAGGTAGCGCTCCTCGCCCGTCGCCTCGTACAGCAGCGTGTACGTGCCCACCGGGACGCCCTGGTTGTACGACCACTGCGTCCGGTCGATCGACCCGTCGAGCTTGACGTTGTCCCAGTACAGGCCGTTCGGCGCGAGCAGGTGCTCGTCCGTCCAGCCGACCATCCGCTCGGCCCAGTCGAGGTAGCGCTCCTCGCCGGTGAGCATGTACAGGCGGGTGGCGAGCTGCGCGCCGGGCATGGTGGACACGGTGTTGCGGTCGGTGCTCCACGGCGCCTGCGTCCAGAAGACGCCGCCCGGCGCCGGGTGGTCCGGGTCGGTGTCCCAGCCGGAGACGACCAGCTCGAAGATCTCCTCGGCCCGCTCGAGGGCCGCCCGGTCGCCCGTGGCCAGGTGCTGCTGCACCTTGGCCAGCGCGACCCACTCGTTGTCGTCGTAGAAGATGTCGCCTTCGTCGCCGTACGGGGCGCGGGCGTAGGAGTCGTACGCCGGCAGCCCGGTCGTGCCGCCGTCCGCGTTCCAGAACCGCTCCTGGCCCACCGACCGGTCCGCGAGGTCGTCGGTGAACGACCGGCCCGCCCGCCCGGGCATCCCCGTGAGGTCGAGCGTCGCGACGTGCGCCTGGGAGAACGGCCACTCGTACGAGTACGGGCGGTCCTCGGCGCCGGATGGGTAGCGCTCCCGGTAGAGCCCCGACCCGTCGTCCACGTACAGGTGCTCCTGCATCGCCTCGTAGCTGGCCACGGCTCGGGCCTGCTGCGTGCGCGGCGACGTGCCGCTCCCGTCCTCCGACGCGGACGCGGGCACCGCCGCGGCCAGGACGCACGCCAGCGCGGCGACCGTCCCGACCGATCTCGCCCCGGCTGCTCTGGTGAACCTCATCGTTCGCTCCTCTGCTCGGTGGTGCTCGGCTCGGTGGTGCCCGGTCCCCGCGTGGCGGTGCATGACGTCAGCGGCGCACGCGCAGCGTGACCACCTGGAACGGCGTCAGCTCGAGGAGCACGTCGTCGCCGTCGCGGTGCGCGACGTCCAGCGGCCGCTCCAGCAGGTCCGTCACGACCACGCAGGTGTGCTCGAACGCCGGCGTGACACGGGCCCGGGCGCGGCCGCCGCGGCTCTCGTAGAGGCGCACGACGACGTCGCCGCTGCCGTCCTCGGCGAGCTTGACGGCCTCGACGACGACGGCGTCGTCGTCCACCGAGAGCAGCGGCTCGACGCCGTGGTCCCCCGCGACGACGCGCTCGGGCAGGTTGAGCGCGTAGCCGTGGCGGACGGCGTCGTCGATGCCGGCGCCGACGACGAGCTCGCAGGTCAGCTCGTGCTCGCCCTGGTCCGCGTCGGGGTCGGGGAACTTCGGCGCGCGCAGCAGCGAGAGCCGGACGGTGGTGCCGCGGGCGCCCTGGGCGTCGGTCGCGTCGGCGGTGCGGGTCCGGGTGATGTCGTGCCCGTACGTCGAGTCGTTCGCGACGGCCACGCCGAAGCCCGGCTCCCCCACGTGGACCCACCGGTGCGCGACGGTCTCGAACCGGGCGTGGTCCCACGACGTGTTGACGTGCGTGGGCCGGTGCACGTGCCCGAACTGGATCTCCGACGTCGCGCGCTCGGCGCGCACGTCGAGCGGGAACGCGAGCTTGAGCAGCTTCTGCCGTTCGTGCCAGTCGACGCGGGTCGTGATGCGCAGGCCGCGCCCGGCGACGGGGAGCGCGAGGTCCTGCTCGACGCGCGACGACCCGACCTCGCGCAGCACGCGCACCACCGGCCCGGACGCGCCGTCGGTGACCTCGATCTTCGCCGCGTCGACGAGGTCGGTCGTGCTGCGGCGGTAGTGCTCGTCGATGTCCCACGCCTCCCACTCGTTGGGGACGTCGCGGTGCAGCTGGAGCAGGTTCGCCCTCGCGCCGGGCAGCACGGCCTCGCGCCCGCTCGACCGGTCGACGGCGGACACGACGTGCCCGTTGCCGTCGACGACGACGCGCACGAGGTCGTTCTCCAGCACCCAGCCGTCACCCTCGGCCACGGGCGTCACGGTGCCCGCGCCGCGCGCCGCGTCGAGGGCCGTGCCGCCGAGCGCCGCGACGCCGTCGCGCGCGAACGGCCCGGCGTTCACGGCCACCGGCCGATCGCCCTCCCCGACCAGCGCCCGCAGCGCGTCGTCGACAATCTCCTCGAGCTCGCGGGCCACCTCGGCGTAGTTGCGCTCGGCCTCGCGGTGCACCCAGGCGATGGACGACCCGGGCAGGATGTCGTGGAACTGCTGCAGCAGGACGGTGCGCCACAGCCGCTGCAGCCGCTCGGCCGGGTAGTCCGCGCCGACGCGCACGGCCGCCGTCGCCGCCCACAGCTCGGCCTCGCGCAGCAGGTGCTCGCTGCGGCGGTTGCCGCGCTTGGTGCGCGCCTGCGACGTGTAGGTGCCGCGGTGGTACTCGAGGTACATCTCCCCGGTCCACGTGGCCGGGTTCGCGTACTCGGCCCGGGCGGCGTCGAAGAAGGACTGCGAGTCGGACAGCTCCACCTTCGGCGACCCCTCGAGGTCGCGCGTGCGCCGGGCCGCGGCCACCATCTCCCGGGTGGGGCCGCCGCCCCCGTCGCCGAAGCCGAACGGGACCAGCGACGTGTTGGCGCGGCCCTTCTCGGCGTACTGCCGCTCGGCCCGCGCGAGCTCCTCGGCGGTCAGCTCCGAGTTGTACGTGTCCACGGGTGGGAAGTGCGTGAACACCCGCGACCCGTCGATGCCCTCCCACCAGAACGTGTGGTGCGGCATGGTGTTGGTGTCGTTCCACGAGATCTTCTGCGTGAGGAAGTTGTCGCTGCCCGCCAGGCGGGCGAGCTGCGGCAGGGCCGCCGTGTACCCGAAGGAGTCCGGCAGCCACACCTCCTTCGGCTCCACGCCCAGCTCCTCGATGAAGTACCGCTTGCCGGCCACGAGCTGGCGGGCCAGCGCCTCGCCGCCCGGCATGTTGGTGTCCGACTCGACCCACATGCCGCCCACGGGCACGAACCGGCCCTCGCGCACACGCTCGCGGATCCGCTCGAACAGCTCCGGGTAGTGCTCCTGCACCCACGAGTACTGCTGCGCGGACGAGCAGGCGAACTTCACGTCCGGGTCCTCGTCCATGAGCGCGAGCACGTTGGAGAACGTGCGCGCGCACTTGCGCACGGTCTCGCGCGTGGGCCACAGCCACGCGGAGTCGATGTGCGCATGGCCGACGGCGTGCACCCGGTGGGCGGACGCCGCGGCCGGTGCGGCGAGCGCGTCCACGAGCGCCGCGCGGCCC
>JADHZE010000210.1 GCA_026934365.1 Isoptericola sp. QY 916
CGCCGCGCCGCACGCCGTCCCGGTCGTGGTGCTGGCCGGGCGCAGCGAGGTGTCGCGGCGCGAGTGGTCCGGGGCCGGGGTGAGCGGCGTGCACGAGACGGGGGCCGACGCCGTGCCGGCGACCGCGCGCGTGGCGCGGACCTGGGCGCCGTCCTGGGCATGACCGCCACGACCTCGACGGCTGCCGCGCCGCGCCTGTGACCCGCGTCATCGCGCCCACGGAATTCGCGCGTAGGATCGGGAACAGCCGTACCGGTCCGCCTGTTGGAGGAAGCATGACCGACACCACCGAGATCGCCACGCACGCCGTGGACCTGTCCGACGTCGCCGCCGACAAGGTTCGCAGCCTGCTCGAGCAGGAGGGCCGCGACGACCTCCGTCTGCGGGTGGCCGTCCAGCCCGGCGGCTGTTCCGGCCTCATCTACCAGCTCTACTTCGACGAGCGTCTCCTCGACGGCGACGCCCTGCGCGACTTCGACGGCGTCGAGGTCGTCGTGGACCGCATGAGCGTGCCCTACCTCGAGGGCGCGAAGATCGACTTCGCGGACACCATCGAGAAGCAGGGCTTCACGATCGACAACCCGAACGCCGGCAGCTCCTGCGCCTGCGGCGGTTCCTTCAGCTGAACCGCTGAGCGACCTCGACGGCCCGGCCGCCCCCACGGGGTGGCCGGGCCGTCGTCGTGGCGGGCCGGGTGTCGTCGCGGCTCAGGAGTCGGCGCCCAGCCGCACGGTGAGCGACCACACGCACCTGGTGCCTCCGTCTGCTTCCTCGTCCGGGGTCACCTCCGCCTCGGCGACGGTCGCGTGCCCCCGCATCCGGGCCCAGGCGGGCACGTCGTGCCGGGCCGCCGGGTCGGTCGACAGCACGGTCACGAGCGTCCCGGCGGGCAGGTCGCGGGACGCCGCGGCCAGCCGGATCACGGGCAGCGGGCAGCGCAGGCCGCGGGCGTCGACGACCACGGCGTCGCCGGCGCTCACAGCCCGCCCACCCCGAGCACGTCGCGCACCCGCCGCACGGCGCCCGGCAGGACGGCCAGGAAGCGGTCGACGTCGTCCTCGGTGGTCGACCGGTCGAGGGCGATCCGCACGTTGCCGTGCGTGAGCACCCCCATCGCCGCGAGCACGTGCGACGGCTCCAGGGTGCTCGCGGTGCAGGCGGAGCCGGAGCCGACGGCGAAGCCCGCCCGGTCCAGCTCCGTCACGAGCGCCTCGCCGTCGACGTACAGGCACGAGAACGTGACGACGTGGGGGAGCCGGTCGTCCGGCTCGCCCACCACCTCGACGTCGGGGACGGCTGCGGCCGCCTCCCGCACGCGCTGCGTGAGGAGCCGGCGCCGCTCGTCCTGCGCGGCGCGGTCGGCCTCCGTGGCCTGCAGGGCCACGGCGGCGGCGAACGCGGCGGGCACGCTCACCCCGCCGGGCGCCCAGGGGTCGGCGTCCTCAGGCGCGGGTGGGACGGCCCGCACGCGCTGACGCACAGCGAGCACACCCACCCCGGCGGGCCCGCCCCAGTCGGCCGGGTGGGCGGCGAGGAGGTCCCAGGCGTCGGGCACGACGTCGTGGCCCAGCGATGCGCCCGCGTCCACGAGGAGCGGCACCCCCGCGGCCCGGGTGGCCTCGTGCACGGTGCTCAGCGGCTGCCGCGTGCCCACCTCGCCGTTGGCGTGCTGGAGCGCCGCGAGCGCGACGCCGGGGCGCGCGACGCGGTCCGCGAAGGCGTCCGCGTCGACGCGACCGTGGCGGTCGACGCCGACCACCGCGCGCTCGCCCTCCTGGGCCTGTGCGGCGGCGGCTGCCGCGTGCAGCACCGCCGCGCGCTCGGTGCCGCCCACGACGACGTCCCCGCCCGCGCGGCGCCGGGCCTTCGCGGTGCCCACCAGGGCGTCGCGCAGCGCGGACGCGTGTCCGGCCGTGAAGCGCACCTCCTCCGTGCGCGCCCCCAGGACTGCGGCGACCGCCTCCCGCGCGCCGTCGAGGAGGCGCGCCGCCCTGCGTCCCTCCGTGTGCAGGCGGTGCGGGTCGGCCCAGCCGTCGTCGAGCGCCTGCAGGAGGGCCTGCCGCGCGAGCGGGTGCAGCGGGGCGCCGCCGCCGTTGTCCAGGTGCACCCGCGAGGCGGACGCCGTGGGCGGCGCCGCGGGGGAGTGGTTCCCGGTCGGCTCGGTGGTGTCGGTCACAGGCGTGCTCCGTGGGGGCTGACGTGCGTCCCGACGCCGAGTCGAGGCGCGTCGGGCGGGCGCGGATTGCGCGCCCGGGGCACGATCGTGCCATCTTCGGGGCGTCGAGGTCCGGTCGGTCGGGGTCCGGGACGGTCCGGAGGATCTGACACTCCCGAGGATCGATCTGACACTCTCCTGGGGTCTGTGTGCAAGAAGGAGTTGTGGACGTCCCGTGCGGAAAGAGTCACGCCCCGAGGGTGCTTTTGCGGCGTCGAACCTGCTCCGGGCGCGCTAGGCTGCACCTCATCGAGGACGAAGGTCCTGTCCGCGTGCCTGTTGCCCAGAGGGGCCGTGGCGGTCGGGCAGGACGTGACGTGAAAGGCCTCCCTTGCACTCGAAGAGCCCCACCCGCACCCGGCGGGTCATCCTGCGCGCGACGGCTATCGCCGGCGCCGTCGCCGTGTTGGCCTCCGGTTGTGCCAGCGACTCCGTCAAGCGCGGATACCTGCCCGGCTACGCCGACGGGGAGGTGACCAACCAGACCGAGCGAATCACGAACCTCTGGGTCGGCTCCTGGATCGCGGCGCTGATCGTCGGTGTGATCACGTGGGGCCTGATGCTGTGGTGCGTCGCCGCGTACCGCAAGCGCCGGGACGACCACCAGCTCCCGATCCAGACGCGCTACCACATGCCGCTCGAGATCATGTACACGGCCGTGCCGACGATCATGATCCTCGTCCTGTTCTTCTACACGGACCGCGACATGTCGGCCGTGCAGGACACCAGCGCCGAGCCGGACGTGAACATCCAGGTCATCGGCAAGCAGTGGAGCTGGGACTTCAACTACCTGGACTCCGACGTCTACGACTCCGGGCAGCACCTGCTCGACGTCGGCGGCCAGACGATCGACGACGAGGTCGACGGTGCCCCGGGCACGTCGAAGGACGTCCCGACGCTGTACCTCCCGGTCGACCAGACGGTCGAGTTCACGCTGGACTCCCGCGACGTCATCCACTCGTTCTGGATCCCCGCCTTCCTGTACAAGCAGGACATGATCCCGGGCCGGACCAACACCTTCCAGGTCACCCCGACCCGTGAGGGCACGTACGCCGGCAAGTGCGCCGAGCTCTGCGGCGAGTTCCACTCCGGGATGCTCTTCAACGTCAAGGTCGTCTCGCAGGCGGAGTACGACGCCCACATGGCCGACCTCGAGGCCGCGGGCCAGACCGGCGAGCTCGGGCTCGACCTGAACCGCCAGCAGCACGACGCGAACTTCCCGCAGGAAGACACCCTCCCGGAGGTCGAGAACTGATGGCGGCCACGACTGCCCCCGCGCACGACGTCGAGGTCATCCCCGGTCTCGCGCCGAAGCGCCAGAACCTCGGTCGCACCGTGGTCAAGTGGATCACCTCCACCGACCACAAGACGATCGGCTACCTGTACCTCATCACGTCGTTCATCTGGTTCGCGGTGGGAGGCATCCTCGCCCTGCTCATCCGCGCCGAGCTGTTCATGCCCGGCCTGCAGGTGGTGCAGAGCAAGGAGCAGTACAACCAGCTCTTCACGATGCACGGCACGATCATGCTGCTGCTGTTCGCGACACCCCTGTTCGCGGGCTTCGCCAACGTGATCATGCCCCTGCAGATCGGCGCGCCCGACGTCGCGTTCCCGCGGCTCAACATGTTCGCGTACTGGCTGTTCCTCTTCGGTGGCCTCATCGCGGCGGCGGGCTTCTTCACCCCGCAGGGCGCCGCGTCGTTCGGCTGGTTCGCGTACGCACCGTTGTCGAACACGACGTTCAGTCCAGGGCTAGGCGGAGACCTCTGGGTGTTCGGCCTCGCGCTGGCTGGCTTCGGCACCATCCTCGGTGCCGTCAACTTCATCACCACGATCATCACGATGCGCGCGCCGGGCATGACCATGTTCCGGATGCCGATCTTCACGTGGAACACGCTCGTCACGAGCCTCCTCGTGCTGATGGCCTTCCCGCCGCTGGCCTCCGCGCTCTTCGCGCTGGGCGCCGACCGTCGTCTCGGGGCGCAGGTCTTCAACCCCGAGAACGGCGGGGCGATCCTCTGGCAGCACCTGTTCTGGTTCTTCGGCCACCCCGAGGTGTACATCATCGCGCTGCCGTTCTTCGGCATCGTGTCGGAGATCTTCCCGGTCTTCAGCCGCAAGCCGATCTTCGGCTACAAGGGCCTGATCTACGCGACGATCGCGATCGCGGCGCTGTCCGTGACGGTGTGGGCCCACCACATGTACGTGACCGGCGCGGTGCTCCTGCCGTTCTTCGCCTTCATGACGATGCTGATCGCCATCCCGACCGGTGTGAAGTTCTTCAACTGGATCGGCACGATGTGGCGCGGGAAGCTCACGTTCGAGACACCGATGCTGTGGTCGATCGGCTTCCTCGTGACCTTCCTCTTCGGCGGCCTGACGGGCATCATCCTGTCCAGCCCCGCCCTGGACTTCCACCTGTCCGACTCGTACTTCGTGGTGGCGCACTTCCACTACGTGGTCTTCGGCACCGTGGTGTTCGCGATGTTCGCCGGCTTCTACTTCTGGTGGCCGAAGTTCACGGGCCGGATGCTCAACGAGCGGCTCGGCAAGATCCACTTCTGGCTGCTGTTCATCGGCTTCCACATGACGTTCCTCATCCAGCACTGGCTGGGCGTCGAGGGCATGGCCCGTCGGTACGCCGACTACATGCCCGAGGAGGGCTTCACCTGGGAGAACCAGGTGTCGACCATCGGCGCGTTCATCCTGGCGGCCTCCACGCTGCCGTTCCTGTGGAACGTGTACACGACCTGGCGCAACGCGCCGAAGGTCACCGTCGACGACCCGTGGGGCTACGGCCGCTCCCTCGAGTGGGCCACCAGCTGCCCGCCGCCGCGGCACAACTTCACCTCGCTGCCGCGCATCCGCTCGGAGTCGCCGGCCTTCGACCTGCACCACCCCGAGGTCGCGGCGATGGAGCAGGCGCCGGGCCACGGGCCTCTGGTCCAGGTCTACGGTGACCCGGACCGGCGCGGGCACCAGCAGCTGGTCGAGGAGCGTCGCGACAGCGCGCAGTCGTCGGCTGCCCAGTCGACCACCACCGTGATCGACGACGAGGGGGAGAACCGCAAGTGAAGATCGAGATCAAGCTCTTCCTGTTCCTCGCCCCGTTCTTCGTGCTCGTCGGAGTGATCTACGGCTTCGTCACGCACTTCCAGGAGCCGGTCGGCTACCTCGGCATCCCGCTGGTGGGTGCGCTCGTCGCGATGGTGGGCGCCTACCTCGCGCTCACCGCCCGTCGTATCGACCCCCGTCCGGAGGACGACGAGGAGGGCGAGATCGAGCAGGGCGCCGGCGACCAGGGCGTGTACTCGCCGTGGAGCTGGTGGCCGCTGGTGATCGCCGCCGCCGCCGCGATCGCGTTCCTCGGGCTTGCCGTGGGCTGGTGGGTGCTCTACATCGGCTTCATCCTCGGGGTCATCGGGCTCGTCGGCTGGGTGTTCGAGTTCAGCCGCGGTCAGCACGCCCACTGAGGCTTCTGCCGCGGGAAGGGCCCCTCACGCGCGTCGCGTGAGGGGCCCTTCGCCGTTCCCCCGGGGGCGTCCTAGGGCCGAGACGGCGCGGGACACGGATCGACAACGATCCGCGACGGTGCTGTCCGACCCGCTGACCGTGCAGTGCATCCCGTGATGCAATGAAACTTCACGATTCCCTGAGAAGGAGCATCATGCGCGTCCCCCAGAAGACCGTGGCCCTGGCATCGGCGGGCCTGGTCGCCCTCGCCCTGAGCGCCTGCGGGAGCGAGGAGCCCGAGGCCCCCGCCGCCGGCGAGCAGGCCGCCGAGGAGCCGGCGGCGAAGATCGCGACGGTCTCGACGATGACGGACCTGGCCGGGCAGATGCAGGCCGCGCAGGAAGAGGCGTCGAGCGCGCACATGGAGCTGACGTACTCGGGCGAGCTCGCCGAGTCGGCGGGGATGACCGAGAGCACCACGTCGGCCGACGTGGCCTACGGCCCGACGTTCGACGAGACGACCATGCAGATGTCCATGGCGGTCATGGGTATGGACATGGACATCGTGCTGCTCGACGGCACGATCTACCTGTCCATGGGGGAGATGACCCAGGGCAAGTACCTGTCGATGACCGCTGAGGACATGGCGGAGGACCCGGCCCTCGCAGGCACGATCGACTCGATGGAGTCCATGGACGCGGCCTCGCAGGCAGAGGCGATGGCGGACGCCGTGACCTCGTTCGAGCACACCGGCACCGAGACCGTCGACGGGGTCGAGACCCAGGTCTACACGGCCACGATCGACCCGTCCAAGGTGAAGGACGGCACGGCGGGCATCGACGCGTCGACCGCGGACCAGCTCGGCGAGATCTCCGCGGTCTACAAGGTGGACCCGCGGGGCCTGCCCGTGGAGGCCGACATCACGATGGAGGTCGAGGGTCAGGAGATGGTCGTCGAGTCCACGTTCAGCAAGTGGGGCGAGCCGGTCGACGTCACGGCGCCCGCCGAGGACGACGTGATCCCGTACTCGGAGTTCGGTCAGGGCTGATCCCGCGAGATAGAGAGACTCGCCGAGATAGAGAGGCAGGGACGGGGCCGCAGCACCGCGGCCCCGTCCCGGCCTCTCTATCTCGGCGAGTCTCTCTATCTCGCGGTGTCGTCAGGCGGGGACGATGAGCCCGGCGGTCTGGGTGCGGGCGCGCTGGAGGCGGGCGGCGACGTCCTGCCAGTTC
>JADHZE010000211.1 GCA_026934365.1 Isoptericola sp. QY 916
GCCGACAGCTGCGCCGCGTCCTGCACGCGCTCGCACTGAGCAGCCCGGTCGGGTCCCCCGCCCGGCGGCTGCGCGCGCCGCAGGTCCCCGCGGACGCCGTCGTGTACCTGTTCAGCACCGCGCTCGACGACGAGCCGCTCGCGCTCGTGCGGGCGTGGCGCGCCGTCGGGCACCCCGTCGTCCTGGTCGACACGCTGCCCGACGTCCGGGGGGCGCACGAGGAGCACATGCGGCTCGCGTGGCGGGTCACCCGGGCCGAGCGGGACGACCGGCTGCGCCGCATGGCGGCCGAGGGCGTGCCGATCGTGCGCTGGGCAGGCGACGCCCGCCAGGACGCCGCCCTCCGCTTCGAGGCCCTGGTCCGCGCCGACGAGCGCCACCGGCGGGGCGCGGTGGGGGCGCGATGAGACGCTCCCTGCCCGCCCGGGTCCGGGCCTGGTGGCGGTCGCGGTACGAGACGGGGCGCCCGCTGCCCGTGGTCGGCGTCGAGCTGGGACGCCGGCTGCCCGGCGTGGTGCTCCGGGTCGCCTTCGTCGTCGCCGTGGCCGTCCTCGTGGTCGCGGCGGGCGCGCGGACGGACCTGATCGCCGAGGTGGTCGTCCTTCTCGCAGGCGTCGTCACCGTCTGGGCCGCGGTCCGCCCGGGACCGGCCCCCGCGCACGTCGCCCTCGTGACGGCGGCCCTTGAGCTGCTCGGCTCCGGCGCCGCGCCGTTCGACCCGGCCGTGCTGTGGCTCGCCCCGCTCGGGTACGTCGTGACGCGCCTCGGGTGGTGGGCGTCGCACGTGACCGCGACGGACCGCGTGGAGCTCGCGGCGCTGCGGCACGGCCTGGCGCGCGACGGCGTCGTCGTCGCGGCCGCGCTCGCCGTCGGGGGCGCGGCGTGGGCGCTGGCGGGGCGCCAGGTGTCCTGGCTCGTGGCCCTCGGGGTCGTGGCCCTCGCCGCGCTCGCGTGGATCGCCGTCCGGCGTGACGATGACGAGGCGCGCTGACCTCCCGGCCGCGCCGACCCCGACGAGGACGGAGACCTCCCGATGGCTGACCGCAACACCCCGCGCTACACGGTGCCCTCGCTCACGCCGCAGCAGGGCGCGAAGGTGGCCGCCATCCTGCAGGAGCGGCTGAACTCCCTGACCGACCTCCACCTGACCCTCAAGCACGTGCACTGGAACGTGGTGGGTCCGCACTTCATCGCGGTGCACGAGATGCTCGACCCGCAGGTCGACGCCGTGCGCGCCATGACCGACGCCATCGCTGAGCGCATCGCGACGCTCGGCACCTCGCCCGTCGGCACCCCCGGCGCGCTCGTCGCCGCCCGCACCTGGGACGACTACTCGCTCCGCCGTGCGTCCGCGATTGAGCACCTCGGCGCGCTCGACGAGGTCTACGAGGGCGTGATCACCGCGCACCGGAAGGCGGCGAAGGACACCGAGTCGCTCGACGACGTGACGAACGACCTCCTCATCGGTCACCTGCACGAGCTCGAGCTGTTCCACTGGTTCGTCCGCGCCCACCTGGAGAGCGCCGGCGGCGAACTCTCGACCGCGGGTGCCACCACGGAGAAGGGCGCCGCGCAGAAGGCGGCAGCCGGCGCCCGGGCGACCTCGACCCGCAGCGCGGGCGCGAAGGCCGCACCGAAGACGGCGCCGAAGACCGCATCGAAGGCGCCGGCGAAGACGGCAGCGGCCAGGACGTCGTCCGCCAAGACCACGACCGCGCGGAAGAAGAAGTAGGCGCAGCACCCGCCGCGTGCCCGTCCCCGCAGGGGTGTCGTCCGCTCCGGTGGACGACACCCCTGCGGCATGATGACCCCCGTGATCCGCCTCTACCGCGACACCGACCGGGCCGCCGTCGCCGAGATCTGCGTCCGCACCGCCGCCGCCGGCTCCGACGCCCGCGGCCTCTACTCCGACGACCTCCTCATGCCCGAGGTGTTCGCGCTCCCGTACCTGGAGTACGCGCCCGAGCTCGCGTTCGTCGTCGTGCGCCCCGACGAGGAGCCGGCGCGCGACGCCGCCCCCGCAGACCCCGCGGACGACGTCCTGCGCGTCGACGACGGCCGCCTCACCGGGTACGTCATCGGCGTCGCCGACACCCGCGACTTCGTGGCGTGGTGGGAGCGGGCCTGGGGCCCCGGGTTCGCCGAGCGCCACCCGGGGGCCGGCGCCTCGCCGTCCGGGCGCCAGCCCGGGTTCTCGGAGGCCGCCCTGCTCGACGCCGGGAAGGACCCCGGCCGCATGGTGCGCGGCATCACCGCCGGCGAGCTCGACCGGTACCCCGCGCACCTGCACATCGACCTGCTGCCCGAGAACCAGGGTCGCGGGCTCGGTCGCGCGCTCATGGACACGCTGCGCGCGGCGCTCGCCGCGCGCGGGGTGCCCGGCGTGCACCTCGGCATGGACCCGAGCAACACCCGCGCCCGCGCGTTCTACGACCGGTACGGCTTCCAGGAGCTGCCGTCGCACTCCCCCGGTGCGCCGCTGCTGGGCATCGCCACCGCCTGACGCACGGCCCGCGTCCTCACGCCCACGGGCCGGCCTCGTACGCCGCGGGGCCGGCCCGCTCGCCCCTGCTGCCGTGAGGTCTTCGCGGCCGCATCGCGTGTTTCGAGACGCTTGGCACACTATTTTTCAGAAGAGTCCGTGGATTCCGGTGGGTCCGAGGCCGGCGCCAGGTCCCGACCGAGGTCCGGCACGCCCGCGTCCACCCACGCCCGACGCACCTGCTCGAACCGCGTGGGCAGCGGCGCCCGCACCGCCCCGTAGCGCGCGTTGGTGCGATGGACGAAGCGCCGCCAGGACAGCACCAGCCCCTGCCGCGTGATCGGCAGCCCGCTGGAGACCGTCGTGCCGTGGTCGTGCGTGTGGTGCACCGTGAGCAGCAGTGCGCGCGGCACGGAGCCCTCCAGCTCGGCGGCCAGCTCCTCACGCACCACCATCCAGTGCCGCAGCAGCAGCACCACCTCCGGCGGCAGGCGGTGCTCCCGGAGGGTCCGGTGCTTGCCGTGCCGCAGCAGCACCCTCCCCTCCCCCGGGTCCCGCGTACCCCCGACCCGCCCGCGACGCGCGGCGGCGTCCGGCTCCGGACCCAGGTCGAGGTCCTCCGCCCGCACGCGCAACAGGTCGCCGTAGCGCGCCCCGGTCGCCCGCGTCAGCCCGGCGATCACGGCCAGGCGCACGACCTCCGGCTTCCCGCCCGGGCGCAGCGCCTCCACGGACAGCTCGCGCCACACCCACTCCGCCTCGTCCAGCGTGACCGTCGGCCGTGGGTACCTGGCGACCGGCTTGGCGTCGGCGCCGTCAGCCTCTGGGGCGGGGGGCTCCCCCGTGCTCTGGGTCATGGGCCCATCCTGGCGCTTGGCACACTTTTTCTTCGGAGGGGCGCTCGGCGTGTCGGCGGGCGTCGTAGCCTCGTGCGGTGAGCCGACCCGACAGCCCCGCCCCCACGACGCCGCAGGGTGGGCCGAGGGGCGGGCTCCCCGGCACGCTCGCCGCCCCCGTCGACCACGAGCTCGTGGTGAAGAAGTCGCGCTTCCTCGCGCACCTGGCCCCTGCGCCGTCGGTCGAGGCGGCGGACGCCGTCGTCGCCCGCCTCCGCAAGGAGCACTGGGACGCCCGCCACCACTGCCTGGCGCTGGTCGTCGGCACGCACGCCGACCAGCAGCGCTCCTCGGACGACGGCGAGCCCTCCGGCACCGCGGGCGTGCCCATGCTGGAGGTGCTGCGCCGCCGGGAGCTCACCGACGTCGTGGCGGTCGTGACGCGGTACTTCGGCGGCGTCCTGCTCGGCGCCGGCGGCCTGGTGCGCGCCTACTCCGGCGCCGTCGCCGAGGCCCTGGACGTCGCCGCGGCCGACGGGCTGCTGCGCCGGCGCGAGGTGCTCACGGAGGTTACCGTCGACGTGCCGCACGCCGACGCCGGCCGCGTCGACCACCTGCTGCGCGACTGGGCGCAGTCCCACGACGCCGTCCTCGAGGAGCCGACGTACGCCGCCGTCGCCCGGCTGGCGCTGCTCGTGCCGCCGGCCCAGCTCCCCCACCTGCGCGACGACCTGGCCGCGGCGTCCGCCGGCACGCTCACACCCGTCCCCGGCGCCGACCGCGTCGTCGACCTGCCGAGATAGAGAACCCGGACCCGCGAGATAGAGAGGCCGGGACGGCACCGCAGGTGGTGGCGTCCCGGGTTCTCTATCTCGCGGGTCCGGGTTCTCTATCTCGGCGGTCAGGGCTGGACGCCGTCCGCGGTGACGGTCGCGCCGTCGGGCACGGTGGCGGCCTCGCCGGCGTCGGCGAGCACCGCGTCGCCCTCGGCGCGCACGCGGGCGCCGAAGGTCCAGTCCCCCTCGACCGTGAGCGACGACGCCGCCCGCAGTGACGGCGCGCCCTGGGCGAACCGCGCGTCGAAGCCTGCGATCTGCTTGTAGGTCGTCGAGAGCTTCACCAGCGGCGCGTCGACCTGGGCGACCAGCCGGTAGTCGTCGGTGAGCTCGTAGACGTCCGAGCGCATGAGCAGCAGGTCGCTCGTCGTCTTCACCGGCAGGAACCGCTCGCGCCCCACCTCGATCGCCGTCGCCCCCTCGAAGACGGCCACGGCCGCGCCCATCGCGGACTCGATCTGGACGACGGCGGGCGACGACGCGTCCGTCGGGTCCACGGTCTTCTCGTTCCGGATCAGCGGGAGCTCGAGCACCCCGCCGGTGCGGTCGAGCTCGGCCGCGAGCGCCTCGAGGTCGAACCACAGGTTGTTCGTGTGGAAGTAGCGGTGCACCGTCGGGTCGAGCGAGAGGTCGACGTCGTCGGGGTGCGTCTGCGCCGTCTCGCGCTGCACGATGCGGCCGTCGCTCTTGCGCACGACGAGCTGGCCGCCCTTGACGTCGGCGGGCGACTTGAGGCACATCTCGGCGGCGTACGGAGCCCCGGACGCCGCGAACCAGGCGGCGATCGCGCCGTCGGGGGCGGCGCCGAGGTTGTCGGAGTTGGAGACGCTGGCGTAGCGGAAGCCCGCGTCCAGGAGCGCGCGCACGACGCCGGACGCGTGCAGGGCCGGGTAGAGGTCGCCGTGCCCGGGCGGGCACCACTCCAGGGTGGGGTCGGCGGGCCACTCGACGGGCTCGAGGGTGTCGGCGCGCAGCTTGGGCTCGCGGTTCTGGAGGAAGTCCAGCGGGAGGCCGTCGACGGCGAGGTCGTCGTAGGGCGCGAGCGCGGCGAGGGTGTCGTCGCGGGTGCGGAACGAGTTCATCAGCACGAGCGGCAGGCGGGCACCCGTCGCCTCCCGGGCGGCGCGCACCTGGCGGACGATGACGTCGAGGAAGGTGAGCGCTCCGCCCTCCTCGCCCCGTGCGTCGTCACGCACCGTGAGCAGCGACTTCGCCTTGTCCATGCCCATGGACGTGCCGAGCCCGCCGTTGAGCTTGATGATCGCGGTCCGCGCGAGGGCGGCCTGGGCGTCGGTGTCCGGGACCGCGAGGTCGGCGTGCCGCGGCAGGTCGGTCAGGGGGTCGACGTCGGCCTCGCGCACGAGCCCGGTCTCCCCCGACTCCAGCAGGTGGTAGAAGCGGGTGAAGGTCTCGATCGCGGCGGGGGCGACGCCCTCCGCCTGCATCTTGGATCGGGCCAGGGCAAGTCCGCGGTCGCTCATGGGCAGCACCCTAACCGCGCCCGGGGAGGCTTGCGGGGAGCGTCCGGCCGCCCGGGACGCCTGCCCGGGGTCGGTGCTCGGACCCTTACTCGAAACGGGACGGGTCGCCGGCCCCGACGCGGACGACGTCGGGGTATCCCTCGGACCAGTCGACGACGGTCGTCGGCTCGGCCAGGACCTCGCCCGCGTCGACGACCGCGTCGACCACGTGGTCGAGCTCCTCCTTGACCTGCCAGCCGTCGGTGAGGGGCTGCTCGGCCCCCGGCAGGATGAGGGTCGACGACAGCAGCGGCTCACCCAGCTCGCGCAGCAGCGCCTGCACCACCCGGGAGTCGGGGATGCGCACGCCGATGGTCTTCTTCTTGGGGTGCGCGAGTCGCCGGGGGACCTCCGGTGTGGCCGGCAGGATGAAGGTGTAGGGCCCCGGGGTGGCCGCCTTGATGGCGCGGAAGGCGCTGTTGTCGAGGCGCACGAGCTGGCCGAGCTGGGCGAAGTCCGCGCACACGAGGGTGAAGTGGTGACCGGCGTCCAGGTGCCGGATCTGGCGGATCCGCTCCGTGCCGTCGTGCTGGCCGACGCGGCAGCCGAGGGCGTACCCGGAGTCGGTCGGGTAGGCGATGAGGCCCCCGTCGTTCAGCAGCGCGACGACCTGGCCGATCGCCCGGGGCTGCGGGTCGACGGGGTGGACGTCGAAGTAGCGGGCCATGCCGGGCAGCGTATCCCCGGGCCGTGCCACCCCACCCGGTGAGCGGTCGCCGCGCGGCGGTCGGGTCAGGCCGCCAGGGCGCGGCGGAGCTCGGTCTCGCTGGCGTTGCCCCCGGAGCAGACGACGCCGACGCGTCGCCCGGCGAACGCGGCGGGGTGGCTGAGGACGGCGGCGAGGGCCGCGGCGCCGGCGCCCTCGGCAACGGTCCGCGCGCCGGTGAGGTAGTGGCGCTGCGCGGCGGCGATGGCGTCGTCGTCCACGAGCAGGAAGTCCGCCAGCCTCTCGCGGAGCACGGCCTGGGTGAGGGCGAACCCGCACCCGACGGCGAGCCCCTCGGCGCGGGTGGCGTTGGCGGCGGTGCGCAGCTCGCCCGCGCGCCAGGAGTCGTGGGCGGCC
>JADHZE010000212.1 GCA_026934365.1 Isoptericola sp. QY 916
CGCCGCGCGCCAGGGCCGGGCCGAGGGTCCGCACGACGGCGGCCAGCACGCGCGCCTGGGCCGTCTCCGGGCGCGGGGCGCCGACCGGCGAGAGGAACCCGCCGAAGTCGTAGTCGTGCGTCATGAAGCTGCCCGGGTCGCCCCAGTTCCCCACCGACGGCGTGTACCCGAGGTCGAAGCCGGACGCCTGCAGGTAGGGCGCGAGGAGCGTCGCGCCGCTGACCAGCAGCCGGCGCAGGGTGACGTGCCGCCGGTTCGTCTCGGTGACCAGGAGCGGCAGCCCCCGGTCGGCGACGAGGTCCGCGTAGCGGCGCACCTCCGCCTCGACGTGGGGCGACCGGTCGTCCGGGTAGAAGTTGAACGCCGGCGCCACGCCGTCGACCCCGCCCGTCGCGCCGACCAGGTCGCCCTGGCCGGCGCACGCGACGAGCGGCACGGTGATGCCGTGCTCGCGCGCCGTGGCCGCGAGCGCCCCGACGTAGCCCGCGCGGTCGTCGCAGTCGAAGAAGTCGAGCTCGTTCTCCAGCTGCACGGCCACGACGCTGCCGCCGCGGCCGTGCTGGCGAGCGGCCAGGATCGGCAGCACCTGGTCGAACCACTCCCGCACCCGGGCCAGGTAGCGCGGCTCGGCCTGGCGCAGCCGCAGCCCCGGCTCGAGCGTGAGCCAGGCGGGCAGCGCGCCGCCGTCCCACTCCGAGCAGATGTACGGCCCGGGGCGGGCGACCACGAGCAGCCCCGCCTCGTGGGCGAGGTCGAGGAACGTCCCGACGTCGCGCCGCCCGGTGAAGTCCCACCGGCCGGGCTCGAGCTCGTGGAAGTTCCACGGCAGATAGACGTCGACGGCGTCGTACCCCGTCGCCCGCACCTGGGCGAGCCGCGCCGCCCACTCCTCGCGCGGCAGGCGGAAGGAGAAGAGGGAGGCGCACAGCAGCGCCTTCTCCTCGCCGTCCACCACCAGGCCCGAGGGGCCCAGCACCACGCTGCCGGTCACGCTGCCGGTCACGACCGTCACTTCACACCCGCGCTTCCGACGGAGACGTTCATCTCGTAGAGATACTTCTGGCCGAGGTAGTACACGACGATCATCGGCAGCGTCAGCATGATCGAGCCGACCATGACGAGGTTCCACGGCGGCAGCTGCATGGCGTTGCTCGTGGAGGTCATGTACTGCAGGCCGAGCGCGAGCGGCATCGTCTCCTCGGAGTTGAGGTAGATGAGCGGCCCCATGAAGTCCCCCCACGCGTGCGTCAGCGTGAAGATCGCGATGGCCGTGAGGATCGGCCACATCATGGGCAGCACGATGCGCCGGTAGATGCCGAAGTAGCCGAGCCCGTCCACCTGCGCGGCCTCGTCCATCTCGCTCGGGATGCGGGAGACGAACTGCCGCACGAGGAACACGTTGAACGCGTTGGAGAAGAAGCTCGGCACGATGAGCGGCAGGTAGGTGTTCACCCAGCCCAGCTCCTTGAACAGCAGGAACTGGGGGATCATCGTGATCTGCGCGGGGATCATCATGGTGGCGAGCACGACGACGAACATGACGTTCTTGCCGGGCGCGCGCAGGCGGGCGAACGCGTAGCCGACCAGCGACGACGAGAGCACCTGGCCGACGGCGGACAGGGTCGCGATGATCACCGAGTTCAGGACGAACCGGCCCACGGGCAGGCCCGTGGCCGTGAAGACGTCGCTGAAGTTCGACCAGAGGAACTCCGTGGGGATCACGGTGAACGCGTTCTGCGCGCTGGTCTGGTCGCTCGCCAGCGCGATGGAGACCATGAGGATCAGCGGCACGAAGAAGACCGCCGAGACGATCAGCAGCACCGCGTAGGTGGCGGGCGACGCCTTGAACGCCTTGAGCGTGCGGGCCGTGGCGCCGCGGCCGGGCGCGACGGCCGGCTCGGCCACGGCGGCGGGTGGGGCCTGGGTCGCTGCGGCCATCACCGCACCTCCGTCTCGTAGAACACCCAGCGCCGCGACGTGCGGAACGCGAGCGCGGTGAAGCCGATGATGACGACGAACAGCAGCCAGGCGACGGCCGACGCGTAGCCGAAGTGGTAGAAGCCGAAGGCCTGGTCGAACAGCAGCGGCACCACCATCTGGCTGGCGTTGTCGGGTCCGCCCTGGGTGAGGATGTACACCTGGGAGAAGATCTGGAACGCGCCGATCAGCCCCATGATGAGGTTGAAGAAGATGATCGGCGTGATCTGCGGGAACGTGATCGACCAGAACTGCCGGAACGGACCCGCCCCGTCGATCTCGGCGGCCTCGTAGAACTCCCGCGGGATCCCGTTCATGGCGCTGAGCAGCAGGACGGTGGCGCTCCCGGCGCCCCACGCCGACAGCACGACGAGCGCGGGCTTGACCCACAGCGGGTCGAGCAGCCAGTCGGGCCCCTGGATGCCGAGCACCCCGAGCAGGTCGTTCAGCGGGCCCGACGGCGCGAGCACCATCTTGAACACCATCGCGGTGGCCACGAGCGGCACCAGCGTGGGCAGGTAGATCATCGTGCGGAAGAACTTGCGGCCGCGGACCTTCTTGTTGAGCAGGTTGGCCAGCCAGAGGCCGACCGCCAGGCCGAGCGGGACCGAGACCGCGGCGTAGAAGAAGGTGTTCCACAGGGCCTTCCAGAACACCGGGTCGCCGGTGAGGGCCTGGACGTAGTTGTCCAGCCCGACGAACACGGGCGGCGTGAACGAGTCCCACTCGGTGAGCGAGATGTACACGGACGCGATCATCGGGCCCAGCAGGAACCCGACGAAGCCGACGAGCCAGGGTGAGATGAACAGCCAGAAGAACCGGGCCTCCGTCCGGCCCCGCCGGGACAGCTTCGGGCGGGGCAGGCGTGCGGCGCGCCGGCCCCCCGCGCGGCGCGGGCTCTGGGCCCGCGCCGCACCGAGGACGGCGCCGAGGTCGGCGGCCATCGTCAGCCCTGGCCGACGATCGACTCGAGCTTCGTCTGGATCGCGTCGAGCTGCGTCTTCGCGTCGCCGCCCTCGTTCCAGAACGTGCCCAGGTTGTCGTCGAACGTCGCCTGCATCTCGTTCCACTCGGGGATCAGGGGCGACGTGAAGACGAAGTCGGACGACTCCGCGAACGCACCCATGTTGATGTCCTTCGTGGCCCACTCCGGCTCGAGGAACGCGTCCGACTGCTGCACCTGGACGTTGGCGGGCACGTCCTGCGCGTTGTCGATGATGACCTGCTGCGCCTCGGCGTCGGTCAGGTAGTCGATCGCCTCGAACGCCTTGTCCGCGTGCTCGGAGTCGCGCGAGATCGCCAGGCCGGAGCCGAAGGCCGACACGGCCTGCTCGTCGCCCTGCCACATCGGGGCGATGTCCCAGTCGAAGTCCGACTCGAGGAGGCCGCCGATGGCCCAGAACCCGGTCGTGTTCATCGCGACCTTCTGCGCGGCGAACGCCGGGTCGCCGCCCATGTCGGGCCCCATGTCGGCGTACTCGGCCGCGGTCGGCACGACGTGCTCCTTGAAGGTGAGGTCGTTCGCCCACTGCAGCGCGTCGACGACCTCCGGGGTGTTCACCGTCGGGGCGCCCGAGTCGTCGATGATCTGGCCGCCGTTCTGGTAGGCGAAGCTCCACCACTGCGCCCACCAGCCGGCGCCGCCGTAGCCCCACTGCTCGCCCGGCACGGTGAGCTTCTCCATCGCCGCCTGGGCGTCCTCCTGCGTCCAGTCCGCCGTGGGGTAGTCCACGCCGGCGGCGTCGAAGAGGTCCTTGTTGTAGTAGACGATCATCGCGCCGGAGCGGTCCGGGATCGCGTAGACCTTGTCCTGGTAGGAGTACAGGGAGCCGGTGGGTCCGAAGCGCTCGTCGAGGTCCATGCCGGACTTCGACACGTACTCGTCCAGCGGCAGGATCTGGTTCTTGGACGAGTAGACGTTGACGCCCTCGGCGACCTGCATGATGTCCGGGCCGTTGCCGCCCGCGATCATCGTCTGCACCTTCTGCTCGTACTGGTCGCTCGGGATGAGCTGGAGCTTGACCTTGATGTCGGGGTGCGCCTTCTCGAGCATGTCGACGCGCTCCTGGTACGACGTCTTGTCGACGTCGCCGCCCCAGACCGTCATCGTCAGGGTCGTGACCCCGCCGTCGCCCGAGTCCTCGCCAGAGCCGCACGCCGCCAGCGCCGACATGCCCAGCGCGGCGAGCGCCACCCCGGCGACGCCCCTGCTCCATCGCGTCCTTGCGTTCATCGTCTCCGCCTCTCTGCGGTGGGCCGGTCGTCGTCGACCGTCCCCTCGATTACAACGTTGGTAAAACTAACCCCTGGATAAATAGATGTCGACGGTTCAGGGATCACGAAGTGGTCACGGCGGCCGGGCGACCCGGCCCGGCCCCGCGTCAGCCGCAGGTACGTGCCGCGTACCCGACGGCGACCGCCGGCCCGTCGCCCATCGCGACGGTCGCGGTGCCCGCGTCGAGCGCCCGCTCCCGCGTGCTCACCACCGCGGACCCGCTGGCGCCCGGCGCCAGACCCCGCACGGTGCGGCCCCCGACCGCCGTCCGGATCTCGACGTCGCCGGCGCGGTCCGTCGCGTTGCGGACGGTCGTCACGAGCTGGACGCGCCCCTGGCCCACGCAGCGCGCGGCCACGGACGGCTCGACCGCCGTCGGCGGCGCGTCCACCGTGAGCTCCGGGATCTTGAGGTACGAGCCCGGGGTCGCGAAGGTGATCCGCACCGCCGAGGCCCAGACCGGGTCGAGGGCGACGGCCGTCCGGGTGCCGTTCGCGCCCGGAGCCACGTCCTGTGCCGTCGTCGCGTGCCAGGCGCCGTCGGCGTCCCGGTACTCGACGCCGAACCGGGCGATCGTGCCTTCGATGTTCGTGAACGCGACCTGGTCGACGACGTGCGCCGCGGCGGGCTCCACGGTGAAGGTCACCTCGTCCTGCGTCGAGCCGCTCGCCCACGTGGACCACGACGTCGACGCCTTGCCGTCGCAGGCGCTCTCGGCCGGCATCGTCTCCCAGTCCGTCTGGTGGAAGCTCGCCGAGACGGTCGTCCCGTCGGCCCCGCACAGCTCGACGACGCCGTCCTCGGACACCTCGATCGCACGGTTGAACGTGCGGCCCGCGGAGAACCGGTCGTCGGCGGCGAGGGTGCCCGTGATCGTGTGCTCGCCGCGCGTGGCGAACGACGTCGCGTCCCAGGTCACGGCCACGTCGGCGGTGACGCCGTCCACCTCGACCGGCACGGTCGCGGGCAGGTCGTCCCCGAAGTCCTCGCCGGGCCCGACCCGCTCGGGCAGGCCGTCGTCGACCACCGACCAGACGCCGTCGCCCAGGCCGCGCGCGTCCCAGTAGCTCTCGTCCCAGCCGTCGCCCCAGCGCTCCGGGTCCTCCACGGCGGGGTTGCGCATCTCGGCGCGCCCGTTCTCGCCGATGGTGATCGGCAGCCACACGTACGTCGAGTCGGCAGCACCGGCGTTCCAGCGGTCGCCCATGTAGACGAACCGGCCGCCGCCCAGGTCGAGCACGTTCGTGGACTGCGAGCCGAACGTGGACCGGCGCGTGTCGCCGACGGACAGCAGCCCGTCGCCGCCCTCCGGGATGGAGCCGTACGGGACGTCCTCGTACCGGTCGTCGGGCTCGACCCCGCGGATCCACGGCCCGAGGATGCTGTCGGCCGTGTAGTACGTCTGCGGGTTGGGGTCCCACCCCGTCGCGCCGGACGCGACGGCGTAGTACCGGCCGCCGTGCTCGAACAGCGCGGGCGCCTCGAGCATCCCGCACTCCTTGACGATCTGGAAGTCCTCCCCGCGCACCGGCGCCTCGGCGGTGCCGTCCGCGAAGAGGTACGGGTACCGGCCGTCCTCCGAGTACTGCCCGGCGCCCGCCATGTCCGTGCCCGTGGTGTGCGTGACGTTCGTGTACGTCTCGTCCAGCTCGGCCACGTAGAGCGACCGGTTCTCCTCCGAGGAGTAGACGATGTACGCCGTGCCGTCGTCGTCCTGGAACACGGTCATGTCGCGCGCCTGGCCCGGCACCGCGGCGGAGATGCAGTCCTGGTAGCCCGTCCGGTTCGGCATCCGGTACACGCCCGTCATGCGGAACGGGCCGGTCGGGCTGTCCGACACCGCCACGCCCGCCATGGAGCGCGCGTACATGCTGCCGCCCGACGTCGTCTGGCCGTCCGAGTGCCACCACAGCACCCACTGGTCGGTCGCGGCGTTGTACAGCACCTTGGGCCGCTCGAAGATCGTCGTGCGGTCGGCCGCCTCGTTCGTGTCGAGGTGGTAGTCGAGCTCCGCGATCCGGTCGGCGCGCGGCTGGCCGGCGTCGTCCACGGTGTCGTAGAGCGCGTCGAAGTACTCCGACTCCAGGTCCGACGGGTCGGACACGGACCGCAGGACGACGCCCTCGTCCGTCCAGTTCTTGGTGTCGTACGACTTGTACGCGTGCACGCCGGGGCTGCCGTAGTAGCCGTTGCTGCGGTCCTCGCCGTACCAGTAGTAGACGGTGCGGCCGTCCTCCTCGCTCTGCACCACCTGGCCGCCGTGCGCCTGGACGTGCTCGCCGCCGTCGTCCAGCCAGGGCGGCGAGAAGTAGTCGTCGGCGCCGGTCCCCGGGTCGAGGACGGCGGGAAAGCGCGTGTACCCGGCGGCGTCGGCAACTCCGCCGGAGTCGTCGGAGCTGCCTGAGGGGTCGTCGGCCGCGGCGCCGGCCGTGGCCTGCAGGCCGACCAGCGCGAGGGCGAGGCCGACGCCGCCGGCGGCC
>JADHZE010000213.1 GCA_026934365.1 Isoptericola sp. QY 916
GCCGGCAGGTGCTGCACCCCGACCCCGGCGCCGCCGTCGACCTGGCGGTCTGGCCGGCCCGCCCGGTGCCCGCCGGGGAGCTGCTCGAGGTGGTGCGGGCCGTGGTCGCCACCTCGACCCTCGAGGCGGTGCCGGGCGGCCCCGGCCACCGGGTGCTCGCCCGCACGCCGTACGACGGCGACCTCGTGGTCACCCAGGAGGCGGCGGGCCGGCTGCCGCGCGCGCTCGCGGACCGGTCGTGGCCCGACGAGGTTCCCGCGACGGTCGTCCGCCTGGCATGGCGGCCGCAGGACCCGTACGAGCTGGGAGTCTCCGACCCGTCGGGGCTGCACGTGATCGCCCGGGACCGTGCGCGTGCCCTGCTGGCGCGGGCCGCGACGCTGCTGCACGGCCGGGCGGGCGGCGCCGTCGTCGACGACGCGGGCTTCGAGGTCACGGCGCCCGAGCTGGAGCTGCGGCGAGCGGCCCCGACGCCGGGCGCGCGCGCCTGGGTGTGAGGCGGGGTCGTCCACAGCCCCTGTCCACAGCCCCTGTCCACAGGGCGGGGTGGACGGTGGGGCGCTCTCCCGTGGCGCTTCACCTGCGACGTTCCACGGTGGAACGGTGTGAGGACGCTCGCCGGGGGCCGTGCGGAGGTGCGGGGCCGGCGGGACCCGATGCCCGCGGAAAGCGCGAGATCCTGCGGATCGCGCGACGGTCCGGGCGATGTGAGGCCAGGCCGGTGAGGGGCGGTCCGCGGTCCCGGCGGGCGGGCGGGGCGTGTCGCGCCCGGCGCGTCGTCCACAAATTTCTTCCACAGGCCTGTGGGTGACGTGGGGATTCCGCGGGTCACCCTGTGGACGAGCCTGTGGCCGGAGGATCCACCCGGAATACCTGCTCCACACCCCTTGCACCGCATCCGTAGCAGGTCTAGAAACGTGCGTACCGGTCTTGCGGAGATCGGGTCGGAGATCACCTGAGAAGGTGGTCGCCCGCCCGCTCCACGGGACACGGTCGACCGGAGAACGACGGGCCGTCCCGTACCGCGGTGCGGGTTGTGGGTGACGACACAGGTGTCTGTACGGGGCCGGAAGACCACCCGCGTCCGGCTGTTCGTGGAGAACGGGTTCTGCAGAGGCGACGACGCACCAGGCCTCGACGGGACACGGCGAGCGGTCGGGGTCGTGACGTCGCCACGGCACCCCTGGTCCCCGGGACCGTCGACCAGGGGTACGCGGTTCTCTCCGAGGCCCCCCGGCCGCCCCGGGGGGCCTCGGCACGTCCGGACCGCGTGCTCTCGCCGTCGCGCCGCGCGGCCTACGCTCGGGCCATGAGCAACCTCGAGACCCGCCCGGCCGAGCGCACCTGCACCGCCGGCGACCGCCCGGCCGGCGTCGAGCTGCTGACCGCCCGCGACGTCCCGCTCGGCGGCCCCCGTGCGATGACCGTGCGGCGCACCATCCCGCAGCGGCAGCGCTCGCTGGTCGGCGCCTGGTGCTTCTGCGACCACTACGGGCCGGACGACGTGTCGGCGTCCGCGGGCATGCAGGTGCCGCCGCACCCGCACATCGGGCTGCAGACCGTCTCGTGGCTGTTCGCGGGCGAGATCCTGCACCGCGACTCGGTGGGCTCCCTGCAGACGGTGCGGCCCGGGGAGCTCAACCTCATGACCGCGGGCGTCGGCATCTCCCACTCGGAGGAGTCGCCCGCCGAGGGCCGCCCGCCCCAGCTGCACGGCGTCCAGCTGTGGACCGTGCTGCCCGAGGCCGACCGGACCTCCGCGCCGCACTTCGAGCACCACGGCGACCTCCCGGTCGCGACGCCGGGCGGCGCACGCGTGCAGGTGTTCATGGGCGGGCTCGAGGTCGCGGGGGAGCGGCTGGTGTCCCCGGCCCGCACGTACACGCCGATCGTCGGCGCCCAGCTGGACCTGCCCGCGGGCGGGAGCGTCACGCTGGGGACGGACCCGGGCTTCGAGCACGCCCTGCTCGTCGACGCCGGCGACGTCACGCTCGAGGGCGAGACCGTGCCGCCCGCCGCGCTCGGCTACGTGGCCCCCGGCCGCGAGAGGCTGGTCGTGACGGCGGGCGCCACGCCCGTGCGCGCCGTCCTCATCGGCGGCGAGCCGTTCACCGAGGACGTCGTCATGTGGTGGAACTTCGTGGGCCGCACGCACGACGACGTGGCGCGGGCCCGCGCGGACTGGATGGCGCAGGTCGCGGACTCCGGCGAGGGCACCCCGACCCGGTACGCCGACGGCGCCGCGGGCCGCCGGTTCGGCGAGGTGCACGGGTACGCGAGCGGCCCGCTGCGCGCGCCGGTGCTGCCCGACGTGCGGTTGCGGCCGCGCACCCGTCGCTGACGCGCCGACGGGCGTCGGGTCAGGTCCGGGGGAACGTCACGCGCACCTTCGCGACACCGTCGGACGTGGAGCGCACGGTGAGGCGCATCGCGCCGGAGCGGGTGGTGAACGACGAGCCCTCGCGCAGGTTCGAGCGCCGGGCGGACTCCTTGCCCATCGGCACGATCAGGTGCTCGCCGGGATAGGCCCAGGTCGATCCCCGCCACCCGAGACGGCTCACGGTGACGCCGTACGAGACCGTGTAGTCGCTCGCCACCCGCCACGGCATGCCGCCGAGGTACCGGTACGTGGCCCCCGACGGGCGGCGGAGCTCCACGTAGTAGTACTGCCCGGTCTTCGGGTCGACGGCGCGCAGCAGCGTGGGCCGGCTGGTGCTGCGGTGCCGGGCGTCGAGCGTGACGGTGCGGGCGCCGCCCTTCCTCGTGACGGTCACGACGTCGGACGACGGGAGCACGCCCAGGCGCTTCTTCTGGGCGCCCGACAGCGGGGCGGTGCCGACGGCGGCGAAGTCGGCACCCATGAGGTCCATCGGGTCGAGCCCCTCGACCGCACCGCAGCGGGAGGACGTGAAGGTGCGGTCCGGGACGTCCCCCGTGCACCAGCCGACGCCCGAGTGCTCCAGGCCCATGTTGTGGCCGAGCTCGTGCGCCAGCGTGGACACCGCCGTCGCGTACTGCGGGTGCGTGAATCGGGAGCTGCGGGCCGCACCGCCCGGGCCGCCGAACAGGGAGAACGACCAGCCGCCCGGGTTGTCCCGGCTCGCCTTGCTCGGCAGCGAGCCGAGCCCGAGCGTGCCGCCGCAGGTCTCCGACTCGCGCGAGCCGCCGGGGTAGTCGCCCCGGAGGTACGGAAAGAGCACCACGAGGTGCTCGCGCGTGCCCGGGCCGCGGGTCGTGGAGTCCCACCACCCGGCGCCGTAGTGCGCGCGCCCGCCGCGCTTCACCTGCGTGAGGATGCGGCCGGTCGTGGTGCACCGGCCGTCGCCCGTGTCGACGCGCTCGACCGCCGAGGAGCGCACGAACCTGACCCGGCCGCCCGACTGCTCCGACCAGTACGCCGACACCTTCGCGAGCAGGGCGTCCACGTCGGCGTCCCGCACCAGCCGCGCCGCCCGGGTCTTCGACATCCAGCGCGGCGTCGCGACCGCGACGTCCACCCGGTGCACCGTACGGTCCGTCCGGGCGCGGAGGGCGGTGCCTGCGAGGTCCGGCAGGGTGACGGCCGACTGCCAGCGCACCGTGTCGTCGACGACGTCGCCCGGCGGGGCGTCGTCGATGCCGGGGGTGTCCGCCACGGCGCTCGGGACCGCGGCGCTCGGGACGACGGCGGCTGCCGTCGCCGGGGCGCCGACGGCCGCGAGCGGCTCCGCCAGCAGCGCGGCGGTGACGAGGGCGACGACGGTGATCGCGCGTGCCTGCATGGTTCCCCCCGGGCTCCGGATGCGCGCCGGGCGGGCGCGATCGGCACGAGCAGCGTAGGCACCGGTCCTGTCGTGCCGCCCGTGGGACCGGGGGTGAGGTGCGTCGGTCAACGGGTGAAATCGTCGCCCAGGGCGCTCACCCGAGGCGCAGCTCGACCACCGGCACGACCTGCAGCCAGTCCGCCTCGCCCCGCTCGCGGGCAAGGGGCTCGGCCCACTCGGCGAGGACCGGGCCGAGCTGCGCCCACGGCCCGGGGTGCGCGTCGGTGTACGCGCGCAGGACGGCGGCGCCGTCGTCCGGGTCCAGCACGACGGCGCGGGACCGGACGTCGCGCCGCGTCCCGATCGACACGAGCACGCGCGGGTCGGCCTGCACGTTGCGGAACCACTGCGACCGCGGCCCGAGCCCGGCGACGACGACGGCGCGGTCCGGCGCCGGCCGCGCGACCACCTCGAGCACGACGTACCGCCGCTCCCCGCTGCTGCGCCCGCGGTGCTGCATCATCAGCAGCCGTCCGCCGGCGAGGAAGCCCAGTCCCGCCCGGAACAGGCCGATCGGAGCGCGCACGAACCAGCGGGTGTGCAGCATGCGGGCCGCGAGACTCATGCCCGCGAACGTATCGCCGCCGTCCGTCGTCGTCCCGTCGGCGCGGCAGTTCGGGCTCACGGCGGCAGCTCGAACTGCCGTCGTGAGCACAGAGTGCCGCGCCGAGCATCCGGTCGGGGAACGACGAAGGCCCGGACCGAACGGTCCGGGCCTCGCGGTGGAGCGGGTGACGGGAATCGAACCCGCGCTGTCAGCTTGGGAAGCTGAAGTTCTACCATTGAACTACACCCGCGCAGCAGCACCCTGACGGTGTGCGCGCCCCGATCATACCCAACCGGGGGTGATGCTCCGAACCGATGGCCGGCACGCCGCGGACGGCGTGCCGGCGGCGGTGTCAGAGCGGGCGGATGTTCGACGCCTGCATGCCCTTGGGGCCCTGCGTGACGTCGAACTCGACCTGCTGGCCCTCGTTGAGGGAGCGGAAGCCGTCCGCGACGATGGCGCTGTAGTGCGCGAACACGTCGGCGGTGCCGTCGGAGGGGGCGATGAAGCCGAAGCCCTTCTCCTCGTTGAACCACTTCACAGTTCCGGTGGTCATGGTGTCTTCTCTCGTTGATGCGACGGACCCGCGAACCGGGGTCCGGTCGTCGCACCCGGGCGGGTGCGGACGGTGTGGGCGCGGGCTCGGCGAGCACGCGGGGCGCCGCGGCGGGACGGGGCGCGCAGCCCCGTCGCCTCGGCGAGGGTGGGGACGACGGCGACGGGCCGCGAGAAGCGGTCGTGCACGTGATAGCCGTCCGGGAGTCGGGTGATCATGCCCCCGTACTCGCCGTCGACCGTCGCGACCCACAGGTCGTCGTCGGCCCGGCGCCACACGGGGGTAGGTCGGGTGCTGCCCTCCGCCGCGGATGCGGACGTGGGCCTTGCGATGGTGGAAGAAGTGATGCTCTCTGCTCTGCTCTCGTTCCGCGCGACCCGGTGTTCGTCGGGCGGAGATCGTCGTGGACGGCGGTTCGCCGTCGGCGCGCGGACCTGGCTTCGATGCGAGGTACCGAAGAGTGCCGGGGTCGGATCCCGCGGCGTGCGCGGCCTCCATGGTACACGAGGCGCGGCCGGGCTCCGGCGCCGGACGACGGGGCACCCGCCCGCCGACGCGACTACCGTGTCCCCGTGCTGCTCTCCGACCGCGACATCCGGGCCGAGCTCGACGCCGGGCGGGTCGTCCTCGACCCCTACGACCCGACGATGCTCCAGCCCTCCAGCATCGACGTCCGCCTCGACCGGTACTTCCGGCTGTTCGACAACCACAAGTACCCGTTCATCGACCCGTCGCAGGAGCAGCCCGAGCTCACGCGCCTCGTCGAGGTGTCGCCGGACGAGCCGTTCGTGCTGCACCCCGGCGAGTTCGTGCTGGGGTCCACGTTCGAGTCGGTGACGCTGCCGGACGACGTCGCGGCGCGGCTCGAGGGCAAGTCGTCGCTCGGCCGGCTGGGACTGCTCACGCACAGCACGGCCGGGTTCATCGACCCCGGCTTCTCGGGGCACGTCACGCTCGAGCTGAGCAACGTCGCGACGCTGCCGATCACGCTGTGGCCGGGCATGAAGATCGGCCAGATGTGCTTCTTCCGCCTGTCGTCGCCGGCGGAGCACCCGTACGGCTCGGACGCGTACGGCTCGCGGTACCAGGGGCAGCGCGGTCCGACGGCGAGCCGGTCGTGGCAGTCGTTCCACCGGAGCGAGGTCTGAGCGCCGCGCGCGGACACGGCACCGGGGCGCCTGACGGGCCGTTCCGCGACGGGGCGGGACGTCGCTACGCTCGGTCCCGCCGCGCCGGCACCGGCGCGCTCCGGTCCCGGAAGGAGATCCGCCAAGTGGCCCAGAACCAGCCCGCACTGCCGCCGCTGCCCCAGGTGGCGGCGCAGGGTCATCAGGCGCGTCACCTGCTGGGGGTGCCGTCGGACGTCGTCGTCGACGAGATCGAGGTCCTCGCGATGTCGCGGTTCGTCGGCACACGCTGGGACGTGGTCCCGGCGGACCTGCCCGGCGCGGACGTCCCCGTGGGCCGCATGGCGAACCCGGGGGAGCCCGGGGTGCTGCGGCTGTCGCGGCACAGCGTCGTCTCCGGCCCGTACGCGCCGTCGGGCAAGGGTGTGGACGCGGGCCTGCCGGGCGGGACCGCGTTGGTGTTCGACGTCGTGTGCCCGCGCGAGCGCTGGGACGACGCGGCCCGCTTCGGCGGCGACCGCGACGGCCTCGGGCGGGCGTTCCCCGCGGCGCTGCCGAACCGCGAGGAGGAGCGGGTCGTCTCCTGGCTGCTCCAGGCGGCGCGCCGGCTGGGCGGCTCGGTGCGGCTCGACGTCGCGGGCGCGTGGGACGACGCGGACGGCGGCCG
>JADHZE010000214.1 GCA_026934365.1 Isoptericola sp. QY 916
CGGGTGACGTCGGCGAGGATCTCCGACACGTGGTCGCGGCCGCGCGCCCGGCGGGACGCCGCCGTGGAGGGTGCGCCGACACCGAGCAGCGGTCGCCCGTCGACGGCGCGCGCGACCGGCGCCGCGACCGCGCGCGCCGCCGACCGCACGGGCGGGCCGACGAGCCGGTCGAGGTCGGCGCGTCCACGGTCCTTCCACGCGACGACGAGCTCGCGCACCGGACCCGCGTAGGCCGCGAGCGCCCAGACCGGCAGCACGGGGACGCCGTCGAGCCGGTCCAGGCGCCCGGCCGCGGCCTCGACGCGGGCCGGCGGGCCGACGAGCAGGGCCTCGCAGGCCGGGCACCAGGGCACGTCGAGGGCGCCGCAGCCGGGGCACCACACGGGCACGACGAGGCGGCCGAGCTCGCGGAGCCACCCGACGGGTGGCGCGGTCGTCGTCGTCGAGGGCATGCGGGCAGCGTGCCCCGCCCGCGACGCCGCGCGGTCGCCCGCGCCGGGGCCTGGGGACGACGGCTGCCTGGGGGCAGCCTCGGGCCCCCGTCCCCATTTGCGGCGGCGTCAGCCCGGGTAGGCGACCAGGTCGACGCCGTCGGACACCATCGACCACAGCGCGGAGCTCTGTCGCGAGTACAGGGTCCCGCCGCTGTCGATGGCGAGCATGGCCCCCGTCCCGACGGATGCCGTCACCGACCTCGGTTCCGGGACGCCGGGCTGCGCCCGGGACAAGCCGCCCTGGCCGGCGAGACCGCCCACACCGGAGAGGAAGACCGCTGCGTCACCGTCGGCCTCCTGGCCGATCAGGGCGAGCACGGCCTCGTCCTGCCATGCCGCCTGCGTCACCTGCCGCACGGAGGCGCCGACCTGCACGGGCGCCGAGAGGCCGGTCGGGACGTTCTCGGCGTCGCGGACCACGCCGGCCACGTGCACCAGGCGACCGCTGGGGCCGGAGCTGACGATCGCGACGCGGGCGCCCTCCGGCGACACGTGCACGGACCGCACGGTCCGCGACGACAGCCAGTCGACGTCCAGGGTCCGCACCGCGCCGGACGGCATCGCCACGAGGAGCTCCGAGCCCTGCGCGCTCCACACGGCGCCGAACCGGTCGACGGACGGCGCCACGAGCTTCGCGCCGGACAGGAGCACGTCGGGCGCGCCGTCGCCGGAGACGCGGACGATGCGCCGCGTGCCGTCGCGCACCACGACCGGCTCGTCACCGGGGCCGGCGGCGAGGGCCGTCGGGTCGAGGCCGGCGAGCGAGACGGGCTCGTCCGGCTCGCGGAGCTCCCGCCCGACGACGCGCACGAGCTCGCCGTCGGAGACCGCGAGCGCCTCCCCCGACGTCCGGGGTGCGGAGATCGACGGGACCTCGTCGGACGTGAGCGGCGCGTTCTGGACGGAGAGCACGACGGTGCGGCCCTCCCCCTCGGCGAGCGACGCCTGCAGCTGCGCGGTCGCGAGCGCCCGCTGGTCGGCGCTGGCCTGCGAGATCGTGGACGTGAGGCTCACGTCGATGGTGCCGTCGTCGGTCACCGTCACCGCGTCGATGGCGAGCGACGTCCCCTCCGGGATGACGGTCGTCGTCGAGTCCTGCAGCCACTCCGGCGGGCCGGCCAGGATCTCGCTGGTCGCGTCGGTGCGCCAGGTCTGCCGGGGGAACCACCGCAGGTCGGGCACCCACCAGGCGAGGTCGGGCGTCGGGAAATAAAGCGTCGTCGGGTGGAACGCCTGGCCGAAGAACGCGGCGGGGAGCATGAGGCCGTCCTCGAGCTGGGAGATCCGCCACTCCCCGCCCGCGCTGCGCGACAGGCCGAAGGACACCGTGAACTCGTTGGTCCGGGCCTCCTCGGTGTACATCCCGCGGTCGTCGAGCGTCGCGACCACGCGCACGGTCGCGTCGACCGTCGTCTCGGTCGCGTCGGCGGGGACGTCGGTGAGGTCCAGCTCGGGGTCCTCCTCCAGCACGAGCACGCGCGCGTACCGGTCCCAGCCCTCCCACGCCGCGTCCGTGACGTACTCCTGCGCGACGGCGAACGACGAGCTCGACGTGGGGCCCAGCTGCGCCACGCTGAGGAACCCCTGCACCACCTGGTCCGGGCTGGCGCCGGCCGCGGGGCCGGAGGCGATGTAGCCGATCTCGCTGATGTTCTCCAGCTCGGTGTCACCGTCGCGCACCGGCCCGTTCGTGGGGATGCGGGCGCACGCGACGGTGAGGGCGAGCACGGCCAGGACGGAGACGAGGGCGGCAGGCAGCGCCGCGAGCCGACGGCGCGGGCCGCGCACGGGCCCAGGGGTGCGGGGCGTCGTCATCGGGTCTCCTCCTCGTCGTCCGGCCGGACGGACGGGACGGGCGCGTGGGCGATGTCCACGCCGTCGGCGTCCACGACCCCGAGCTCCGGGATGGCGGTCGGCGTGGGGCCGGTCGGCGGGTTCACGACCGGGAGCTGGCCGGTGGGCGGCGCCGTGACGCCGGTCGACGGGCCCTCGAGCGGCAGCGGCGAGCCGTGCAGCCGGATCCCGGCCCGGCGCGGCAGCGTGAGCCGGAAGCTCGCGCCCTCCCCGAGGCGCCCCCACGCCTCGAGGCGGCCCGCGTGCAGGCGGGCGTCCTCGAGGGAGATCGCGAGACCCAGGCCGGTGCCGCCGGTGGTGCGGGCACGGGCGGGGTCCGCGCGCCAGAAGCGGTGGAAGACGCGGTCGATGTCCTCGGGGGCGAGCCCCACGCCGTGGTCGCGCACGACGACGGCGACCGCGTCGGCGTCGACCCCGACCGTGACCTCGACCGGCTTGCCCTCGGCGTGCTCGACGGCGTTCACCACGAGGTTGCGCACGATGCGCTCGACGCGCCGCGGGTCGACGTCCGCCGTCGCCGGCTCGTCGGGGAGCGTCACCGACAGGAAGACGTGCTTGGTCTCGGCGAGCGGCATCGACGTGTCCGCCACGGCCGCGACGACGTCGCGCAGGTCGCGCTGCTCGACGTCGAGCACGGCCGCGCCGGCGTCGAACCGGCTGATCTCCAGCAGGTCGGTGAGGAGGATCTCGAAGCGGTCGAGCTGCGTGTACAGCAGCTCGGCGGAGCGGCGGGCGGCAGGGTCGAGCTCGTCGCGGGAGGCGTGGATGACCTCGCCCGCCATCCGGATCGTGGTCAGCGGCGTGCGGAGCTCGTGCGAGACGTCGGAGACGAAGCGGCGCTGCGCGGCCGACAGCTCCTCCATCCGCGCGATCTGGTCCTCGAGGTTCCCGGCCATCTCGTTGAACGTGCGGGTGAGGGTCGCCATCTCGTCCTGGCCCTTGGCGTCCGGCAGCCGCTCGTCCAGGTGCCCGTCGGCCAGCCGCGACGCGACGGTCGCCGCACGGCGCACCGGCGCGACCGTCTGCCGGGTCACGACCCACGTGAGCGCGCCGAGCAGCGCGAGGATCGCGAGCGCGCCGAGCGCGAGGGTGCGCTGCACGAACGACAGCGTCTCCTGCTCGGCCTGCAGGGAGTAGATCGCGTACAGCTCGTACGTGCCGATGGACGGCACCTCGACCGTCGACCCGACGACGACGCCCGGCTCCGGCGCCTCGGTGTCCGTGTACTCGGCGGGGATCTGCGTGGACTGCAGCACCTGGCCCTCGGTGGCGCGCGTCGCCTCCCGCAGGTCCTCGCCGATGATGCTCTTGAGACCGATCTGCGTGCCCGTCTCGGCGAGCCGGTTCGGCTGGTCGGGGGGCCTGAGCAGCAGGAAGTCCTGCGCGCTCGACGCCCCGGCCGCCAGCGTGCGCACCATCTGCGCCAGCAGGAGCTGCAGGTCGGAGTTCGAGGTCGCGGGCGAGGAGTCGAAGGCGCTGCGCACCTGCTCGGTCATCGAGGCGTTCTCGCGCTCGATGCGGTCGACGCGCTGCTCGTACAGCCCGTCGCGGATCGAGACCGACAGGTAGAGGCCGAGCAGCGCGACCGCGACGACGCCGAGCGCGAGCGCCGACGTCACGACCCTCAGCTGCAGGGACGACCGCCACCGCCGGACGAGGTACCGGGTCCGCGAGACGGTCCAGGCGCGCCACCGCCGCCACGTCCGGCGGACGCGGCGCGCGGCGGGCTCAGCGCGGGGCACCGGCCTTGTAGCCCACGCCGCGCACGGTCAGCACGACCGTCGGGTTCTCGGGGTCGCGCTCCACCTTGGAGCGCAGGCGCTGCACGTGCACGTTGACCAGGCGGGTGTCGGCGCTGTGCCGGTAGCCCCAGACCTTCTCGAGCAGCACCTCGCGGGTGAACACCTGCCAGGGCTTGCGGGCCAGCGCCACGAGCAGGTCGAACTCCAGCGGGGTGAGGCTGATGCGCTCGCCGTCGCGCACCACGTTGTGGCCGGTGACGTCGATCTCGACGTCGCCGATGCGCAGCCGCTCGGGGCCGGGGTCGTCGTTGCGGCGCAGCCGGGTGCGGATGCGGGCGACGAGCTCCTTGGGCTTGAACGGCTTCGTCACGTAGTCGTCGGCGCCGGACTCGAGGCCGAGCACGACGTCGACCGTGTCGGTCTTGGCGGTGAGCATGATGATCGGGACGCCGGACTCGGCGCGGATCTCGCGGGCGACCTCGATGCCGTCCTTGCCGGGCAGCATCAGGTCGAGCAGGACGAGGTCGGGCTGCTCGTCGCGGAAGGCGACGAGGGCACCGTCGCCGTCGGCGCAGAACGTCGGCTCGAACCCCTCGGACTTCAGGACGATACCGATCATCTCGGACAGCGCAGTGTCGTCGTCGACCACCAGGACACGGGACTTCATGCGGCCATTCTGCCAGCCACGGCGCCAGGTCCGGTGGAAGGCCGCGTGAGCGGGCGGGCGCGCCGTACTAGGGTCGGGGCGACCGGCGTCACAGCCGGTCCCTCCAGCACTCCGCCAGCAACGCCACCAGCACAGCCCCGACAGTCCCGTCCGCCGACGTCGCGTCGGCACGACCCGACCGCCCTGCAGCCCGGGAGGCCGCGATGAGCACGCCCGACCAGCCCCAGCCGCCGTCCGGCTGGGGGGACGCCCCCGAGCCGCCCCGCTACGGCCAGCGCGCGCCCGAGGGCGCCCCGCAGCCGCCCGCCCCCGGGCAGTACGGGCAGCAGTACGGGCAGCAGTACGGACAGGGTCAGTACGGGCAGCAGTACGGGCAGAGCCCCTACGGCCCGCAGCCGCCGGCCGCGCCGCCGGCGACGAAGCCCGGCGTCGTGCCGCTGCGCCCGCTGTCGCTCGGCGAGATCTACGACGGCGCGTTCACGGCGATCCGGCACAACCCGAAGGTGATGCTCGGCGCCGCCACCCTCGTGATCCTCGTGGCGACGGTGCTCGGCGTGCTGGTCGCGCAGCTCATCGTGCCGTCGCTCTCGGCGTCGTTCTCCACGCTGGCCGAGTCCGACCCGGAGATCACCGAGCTCGGGTTCGACAACCTCATCGCCCAGACGCTCGCGTCGTCCCTCGGCATGAGCGTGACCCTGCTGCTCGCCCAGCCCGTGGTGGAGGGCATCCTCACCGTCTCGGTGAGCCAGTCGGTCATCGGCCGCAAGCTGAGCCTCGGCGAGGTCTGGGAGCGGCTCCGCGGGCGCGTCGGCCGGCTCATCGGCTGGGCCCTGCTGCGCTCGCTCGCCGGTGCCGTCGGGACGTTCGTCTGGTTCTTCGTCCTGGTCCTGCTCGTGGCCCTCGTGAGCGAGCAGTCCACCGGGGCCGCCGTCGGCCTCGGGCTCCTGCTCGGTGCGGGATACGTCGTGGTCGTCGTGTGGCTGGGCGTGCGCATCGGGCTCGTCGCGCCCGCGCTGGCGCTCGAGGGGCAGGGCCTGGGCAGCACGGTCGCGCGCGCCTGGCGGCTGACGCGCGGGTCCTTCTGGCGCCTGTTCGGCATCTACCTGCTCGCGATGATCATCGTGAGCGCCGCCGCGTACATCATCACGATCCCTCTCGGCCTCATCGCGGGCGTGATCGGCGGGACCGGGGGCAGCACCGAGTCGTTCACCACCGCGACGGTGGTCATGAGCGTGCTGTCGTCGGTCATCTCGGCCGCGATCACGACGATCTTCGTGGCGGCGGTCGTCGCCCTGCTCTACATCGACGTGCGGATGCGCCGCGAGGGCCTGGACGTGCAGCTCGCGGCGGCGGCGCAGGCGTCCGACGGCGGGCGGCCCGGCGGCGAGCCCGGCGCCCGACCCGGACCCCCGCCCGGCATGCTCGCGTGAGCGGTGTGTCGGCGATGGTGCACGGGGTCGTGACGACCCTGCTCGTCGACGTGCCCGCCGCCGTGCCCGTGGACCCCGACCGGGAGACGGCGCACCGCTGGCTCCTGGAGGAGCTGTCGCGACCCGAGTACTCCACGCAGCCGTCGCTGCTGGAGCGCCTGCTCACCTGGCTCGGCGACCTGTTCGACGGCCTGACCCTCGGCGAGGGGCGGTTCCCGCTCGCGTTCGTGGTCGTGGTGGTCGTGGTGCTCGTCGCCGCGCTCGCCTGGTGGGTGGCCGGGCCCGTGCGTCTGGCCCGCCGTCGTCGGCGCTCCGTCGTCGTGCTCGACGGCGACGAGCGCACCGCGGCCGAGCTGCGGGCCTCCGCCGACGACGCGGCCGCCCGCGGCGACTGGTCCGCGGCCGTGCTGGACCGGTTCCGCGCGCTCGTGCGCTCCCTGGAGGAGCGCGTCGTGCTGGACGAGCGCCCGGGGC
>JADHZE010000215.1 GCA_026934365.1 Isoptericola sp. QY 916
ACCCGGCGTCGTCGCCCGGTCCGACGGCGGGCCGCGCGGCGGCCGGGCCCTCGTCGTCCGGCGCGCCGCCGGGGACGTCGAGCCAGCAGACCCGGGAGCGGGACACGGCCACGGCGTCGTCCAGGTGCACGCGCTCGACGGCGTCCCGGTGGGACGGCACGCCCCGCGCGTCGAGGAGCGCGGTGTGCGAGTCGAGCGGGGCGGCGACGTCGGCCGCCCCCAGCTGCGGCGACGTCGCGCCGGAGTAGGCGAGACGTCGGTAGAACGGGTCGTCGCCGCGGGGCGCCAGCGCGTGCTCGATCGCGCGGTCGGACCCGTGGTTGAGCAGGCGCACGACGCCGTCGGCGGGCGTGGCGCTCACGAGCCACCCGGGCGCCCGGAGCGCCACGGCGTGCGGCTCCTGCCAGGCCTCGGGCAGCTCGGGCGCCGCCGTCCAGACGGGGTGGTCGGCGCCGAGCAGCAGGCCGAGGAAGCCCTTGCTCGCCCAGTAGGGCGACGACCCGCCGGTGTAGAGCTGGCGCACGCGGTCGTACGGGCCGTGCCAGCCGACCGGCAGCAGCCCGCGGTCGTCCACGGCGCCGGCGGCGTCGAAGTGCCCGGCCACCGCGGCGGTGAGCGCGCGGGTGGCGCCGTGCGACAGCGGCGTCGCGTCCGCGATCGCCCCCGCCCAGAACGGGGCGAGCACGGCGTGCCGGTAGGTCACCGAGCGGCCCTGCAGCATCGGCGCCCCGCGCGATCCGACGAGGTGCCGGGCCTGGTCGAGGTAGGCCCGCAGGCGCCCGGCGTGCACGGCGTCGAGCGGGCGGCCCTGGATCCGTGCGTGCAGCAGCGGGTAGACGTGCCAGGCCCACCCCGCGTAGTGGTCGAAGTTCTGCCGCCGTCCGTCGCGGCCCCGGCCGTCGGAGTACCAGCCATCGCCCACGTACAGCGCCTCGGCGGTCTCGGCGTTGTGGTCCAGGTCGGCCTGCTCCCAGGGGCCGCCGACGCTCGCCAGGAACGCCTCGATGACGTTCTGGAACCACAGCCAGTTGTTCGTGTACCCGCGGGTGCCGACGACGCCGGCCAGCCAGTCGACCGTGCGCTGCCGGGTGCCGTCGTCGAGCCGGTCCCACAGCCAGGGCCGCGTCTCGGACAGCCCGATCGCCACTGACGCCGCCTCCACCACGGCCTGCCGCCGCTCGTCGACCCGGGGCCAGCGCTCGTCGCCGGCGGGGTCGGTGCCGTGCCGCAGCCCGGCGGCGTACCGCTCGAGCAGCCCGCGCGGGTCACGACCGTCCTCGCCGCGCAGGCGGAACGCCGCGAGCAGGAACGTCCGCGCGTACCCCTCGAGCCCGTCGCTCCAGGTGCCCGACCCGCTGACGGGCCCGGGCAGCGTGATCAGCGCGCCGCCCGGCGAGGCGAAGGGGCGGACGGCCTCGAGCAGCCCGTCGGCGGTCGCGAGCCACCGCTCGCGGGTCCAGCGGCGCGCGGGCGCGAGACGCGGGTCGGACGTCGCGGCACCCGTCGTCCTTCCCGTCGTGGCTGTGCTCGTGGTGCGGGCGGGCGTCGTCGCGGCGGGTGTCACCTCGGCATCCTCGCCCAGCGGGGGGCGGTCGCGGAAGGTCCGAACATTTCCGATCATCCCCGGACATCGTCGGCTACGGTGCTGCTCTGCCACGACGACCCGATCCGCTCGACGACGACGGAGGACCACCCATGCACCTGCCCACGGCCCGGCACGAGTACCTGCTGCGCGAGGTGGAGCTGCGGGGAAGCGTGCGCTCGGCGGAGGCGGCCGCCGCGCTCGGCGTCGCCGAGGTGACCATCCGCCGCGACATCGTCGAGCTCGACCGCGCGGGGCGGCTGGCGCGGGTGCACGGCGGTGCCGTGACCGTGCGCTCGGCCCGCGAGCCGCAGGCCGCCCGCGTGCTGGTCGGCGTCGTCGTGCCGAGCTCCACGGTGCACTTCCCGCCGCTCGTGCGCGGCATGGAGGCGCTCGCGCCCAGCCTGCACGTGCGTCTCGTGCTCGGCGTCTCGCAGTACCGGCCCGAGGTGGAGGCCGCCCAGGTGGACCGGCTCGTCGGCCTCGGCGTGCAGGGGATCGTCGTCGCCCCCACCACCCGGGACCGGTCGCCGGAGGAGCTCGCGGCGTGGCTGCGGTCGGTGCCCGTGCCGGTGGTGGTCGTCGAGCGGCGCGTCGACGGGCTCACCGCCCTGAGCGAGCTCGACCAGGTCCGGTCGGACCACGCCCACGGGGCGGTGCTCGCGGTCGAGCATCTCGCGCGGCTCGGGCACCGCCGGATCGGCCTGGCCGTGTACGACCGGACGCCGACCGCCCCGCACGTGCGGGAGGGCTTCGCGACGGCGGTCGCCCGGCTCGGCGTCGCGCCGGGGCCGGACGTGTCGCTGCCCAAGGGCGAGGGCGACCCGGCCGGGCTCGAGCGCGAGCTGTCCGCGTTCCTCGACCGGTGCCGCGACACCGGCACGCGCGCCGTCCTCGTGCACACGGACGACCACGCCGCGCGCCTGGTCGAGGCGGCGCTCGACCGCGGCCTGCGCGTGCCGGAGGACCTCGCCGTGGTGGCGTACGACGACGAGAACGCGGAGCTCGCCGTCGTCCCGCTCACGACGGTCACCCCGCCCCGCCGCGAGCTGGGCCGCGAGGCGTTGCGCGTGCTCGTCGGGCGGATCGTGGGGGACGAGGGCGGCGAGGTGACGGGGGCTCACGGGTCGCCGCGGCACGTCGCACTGCTTCCGCGGCTCACCGTCCGGGGCTCCTGCGGCGCGGCCGCGCCCTGACCGGCCGGTACCCCGCTACAGCTCCTTCGGGAACGTCAGCACCACGACGGTGGAGACGACGAACAGCACCGCGGCGACGCCGAGCAGCCCGCGCCGGGCGGTGCGGTGCGCCAGCTTGGTGCTGAGGGCGGCGAACAGGGCGACCGACGCGAACAGGATCGACGTCAGCACGTAGTTGTCGCCCGTCTGGTTGGCCTGCCGCGCCGTGGCCGACAGGTCCTCCGCGCGGTCGAGCTCGGCGTCGGCGCGCGCCTGCGCCTCGAGCCGGTACTCGGGCATGAGGAACGGCGTGCGCGGCGCGTCGTCGTCGTGGATCGGGTCGGTGGCGAGCCAGGCGTCGAACGCGGGCACCATCTCGGGCCGGAACCGCGTGTACAGGAACTCGGACTCGGTCCCGTCCACGGGCTCGTACGTCCCGTCCTCGGCGAGCCCGGAGTCCCGGCCCGCGCGGGTCTCGGCCGCGACGGCGTCGATCCAGGACGCGAACGCCGTCACGTCCATCACCGTGAGCTGACCGGCCTCGGTCGAGGCGCGCGTGGACTCCGCCCGGGCTGCCCCGGCCGCGGCGTAGCTGTTGGCCTGCACGCCCGACCACTTGGTGGCCTGGAACGCCGACCACGCCGTGACGACGGTCGCCAGGGCGAGCAGGACGGTGGCGGCGAGCTCGACCCGCCGGCTCATCGTGCCGCCGCCCGGGTTGTCCGGGTCGCGCTCGTCCCGCCGTGTCATCGCGTCGCCCTCCGTCCCGGCGCCGGGTCTCCGGTCGCCGCCGCGGTCACGGCTCATCGTGTCGGATGACCTGCGACTTCGCCCCCGGAGCAGGAGGTCGTGTGAGTTGCGCCGCCCGGAATGCGGACCGTCCGCAGCGGTGCCAGAGTGTCGGCAGGACGGGCAGGGGCGGACGGCTTCCACCATGCCCGTCCTCCGCCGACAGGTCGACCGAGAGGCAGGACATGCGACCCACAGGACCCGTAGAGCTCGTGCTCATCGAGTTCCCCCGGAGCGACTTCAAGGGCGAGATCGTCGCGGAGCTCGGGCGTCTCGTCGACGCCGGCACGATCGACGTGCTCGACGCGCTGGTCGTGCGCAAGGGCGAGGACGGCTCGGTCGAGTGGCTCGAGGCGAGCGAGGAGAGCGGCGCCGAGGAGCTGGCCCGCATCGTGGGCGAGCCCGCCGGGCTGCTCGCGGCCGACGACGTCGAGGACATCGCGGACGAGCTCGCCCCGGGCTCCGCTGTCGGGATGCTCGTGTTCGAGCACACGTGGGCGCGGGGCCTCGGGGCCGCCGTGCGTGGCGCCGGCGGGCAGGTGCTCGACTGGACGCGCGTGCCGGCCGAGGCGATCGACGCCCTCGCCGACGAGATCGAGAAGGAGAACTGAGATGCCCCCCATGCGACGGATGGGCCGGCCCGGCCTGATCGGCACGATGGCCCGCACGGCCGTGATCACCGGGACCGCGAACGCGACCAGCCGGGCGATGAACCGTCGCGCCGCCTCGCGCGAGCAGCAGCAGTACGAGGCCCAGCAGTACCAGGCACAGCAGGCGCAGGAGCAGGCCTGGGCCCAGCAGCAGGCCCAGCAGCAGGCCCAGCTGCAGGCCCAGCAGCAGGCGCAGCTCGCGGCGGCGCCTGCGGCGCCGGCGGAGGACGACCTCATCGCGCAGCTGAAGCAGCTCGGCGACCTCAAGGCCGCCGGCATCCTGTCCGACGCGGAGTTCGCCGCCGCCAAGGCCAAGCTGCTCGGCTGAGCGAGCGCCCCCACCCGCGACCCGTGCACCCCGAAGAGGAGCCGTGACCGACGCTGTCGCCGACGACCCGACCACCCGCCGGCCCTGGGCGAGATTCCTCGGCGTGTGCGCGCTGCTCGGCATCCCGGTGTCGGTGGCCGCCTTCCTGTTCCTCGCGGTCCTGCACGAGCTGACCCACCTGGTCTGGGAGACGCTGCCGGAGGCCTGGGGCTTCGAGGGGCCGCCGTGGTGGTGGCCGCTGCCGTGGCTGGCGGTGGCGGGCGTCATGGTCGGCGTCGCGGTGCGCTCGCTGCCCGGGCACGGGGGCCATCTGCCGGTGCACGGGCTGAGCCTCGGCCCGGTCCCCGCGTCCCACGTTCCCGGCGTCCTCCTCGCCGCGCTGGCCGGCCTCCCGCTCGGCGTCGCGCTGGGCCCCGAGGCGCCGTTGCTGGCGATCGGCGCCGCGCTGGCCCTGGTCCTCGTGCGGCCGTGGGACGCGCGGCTCGGCGACCCGGCGCGCCAGGTCCTCGCGGTGGCGGGCTCCGCCGCGGCACTGTCGGCGATCTTCGGCAGCCCCGTGGTCGGGGCGGTGTTCGTCGTGGAGGCCTCGGCGATGACCGGCGTGACCGGCGCGCGGCTCGCGGCCGTCGTGCTGCCGAGCCTGGCGGCCTCCGGGGTCGGTGCCCTCGTGTTCACGGGCATGGGGACGTGGACCGGCCTCGAGATCGCCTCGCTGGCGCTGCCCGACGTCGACGCCCCGGCCCGGCCCGACATCGGCGACGTGCTGTGGACCCTCCCGGTGGCCGTGCTCGTCGCGGTCCTGGTCCGGCTCGTGCACCGGCTGGGCGAGGCGGTCGCCCGCCGGGCGGCGTCCCGGCCGTTCTCGGGGGCGGTCGTCGGGGCGCTCGTGGTCGCGGTCTGCGCGTCGGCCTACGCCCTGGCCACCGGCCGGTCGCCCGAGGAGGTCGCGCTCTCCGGGCAGGCGCTGCTCCCGACGCTCGCGGCCGACCCCGCGGCGTGGGGCGCCGGGGCCCTGGTCGCCCTGCTCCTGCTCAAGGGCGTCGCCTACGCCGTGTCCCTCGGCACCCTCCGCGGCGGCCCCATCTTCCCCGCCGTCCTGCTGGGCGCCGCCGCCGGTGTCCTGGCCGCCGACCTGCCCGGGTACGGGGCGGTGCCGGCCCTAGCAGCCGGCATGGGCGCGGCCACCGCCGCGACCCTGCCGTTCCCGGTCTCGTCGACCGTGCTGGTGGTCATGCTGCTGGGGTCGGGCGCACCGGCGATGGCGCCGGTCGTGATCGTCGCGGTCGTCGTCGGGTACACGACCGAGCAGTTCCTGCTGCGACCCCGCCGCGAGGCCAGGGACCGGGCGCGCGCCGCGGCCGGCTGACCCCGCGGGCCGCGCCGGTCACTCCCCGGTCGAGCCGTCCAGCGCCTCGCGCAGCAGGTCGGCGTGGCCGTTGTGCCGCGCGTACTCCTCGATCATGTGCACGAGGATCCAGCGCAGGCTGAACGCGCCCTCGCCGGGACGCCGGGACTCCCGGGCCGACGTGCCGTCCAGCCCGCCCGCGGCGAACGCGGACTCGATGCGGCGGTCCGAGTCGGCGACGGCGGCGTCGAGCAGGGCCCGGAGCTCCTCCGGGGAGTCGTCGGCCGCGGAGTGGAACTCCCAGTCGCCGTCGGCGACCCAGTCCACCGTGTCGAACGGCCGCATGAGGGTGTCGCCGTCCAGCTTCTCGGCGAACCAGCCCGACTCGACCAGGGCGAGGTGCTTGACCAGGCCGCCGAGCGTCAGGCTGCTCGGCGGGTGCGCGGCGTTGAGCTGCTCGGACGTGAGGCCCGCCGTCTTCCACCGCAGGGTGTCACGGTGGAAGTCGAGGAACGCGCGCAGGGTGGTGAGCTCGTCGACCCGCAGCGGCGGGTCGACCCGCGTGTCGTCGGCCCGCAGGGTGGCCGCCGCAGGCAGCCGGAACGCGCCGCCGGCGAGCGCCGCGCGCACGGCCGCGGCCAGCCTCGCCGTGCGGCTCGTGCTGCCGCTCGGCGCCTGCTACCTGCCCGCGTTCGTGCTGATCGGCC
>JADHZE010000216.1 GCA_026934365.1 Isoptericola sp. QY 916
GGGCGCGGCGTCGTCGTCGCCGGTGCCCGGCAGGCCCAGGCCGGTGAGGCCGTCCGCCGGCAGCGCGCCCGCCGGCGTCGGCGCGGCGAAGACGGGCTCCGCGGGCGGCGGGGCGGAACCGGGTGCGGGCTCGTCCGCCGGGTGCTGCCGGTGCGGGGCGCGGCGGTCCGGGTCGTGCTGGTGCTGGTCCTCGGTCACGACGGGCTCCGCGCGTCAGGCCGGGTCGGCGAGGTCGAGGATCACCGGGACGTGGTCGCTGGCGCCCTTGCCCTTGCGCTCGTCACGGTCGATGACGACGCCGGTGACGCGCTCGCGCACGGCGGGGGAGGCGTAGGCGAAGTCGATGCGCAGGCCCTTGTTCCGGGGGAACGCGAGCTGCTGGTAGTCCCAGTACGTGTAGGTGTGCTCCGCGGGCAGGTGCTCGCGCGTCACCTCGGTGTACCCGGCGGTCGCGAACGCCGTGAACGCCTCCCGCTCGGCGGGGGTCACGTGGGTGTGGCCCTCGAACGCGGCCGCGTCGTAGACGTCCGTGTCGAGCGGGATGACGTTCCAGTCGCCGACCAGCGCGACCTGGGTGCGCGGGTCGTCGGCGAGCCAGCCTGCCGCGGCGTCGCGCAGCGCACCCAGCCACGCCAGCTTGTACGCGTAGTGGGGGTCGCCGATCGCGCGGCCGTGCGGCACGTACAGCGACCACACGCGGACGCCGCCGCAGGTGGCCCCCAGGGCGCGCGCCTCGACCGGCGGCGGCACGTCGAGCAGCGTCGTCGGCGCCTCGTCGGGCGTCACGTCGGGCGCCTCGGCCGGCGCGTCGTCGGGCACGGTGGCGGGAGCCTTGGCGAACCCGGGCTGCCCGGGGAACGACGTCTCGACGTCCGCGATCCCGACCCGCGACGCGATGGCGACGCCGTTCCACGCCGAGTGCCCGGTGTGCGCCACCTGGTAGCCCGCGGCCTCGAACGCCGCGTGGGGGAACTGCTCGTCGCGGGACTTGGTCTCCTGGATGGCGAGCACGTCGGTGCCCGAGCGCTCCAGGAAGGCGATCACCCGGTCGACGCGGGCACGGACGGAGTTGACGTTCCAGGTCGCGAGGCGCACGGGCGCCAGGCTACCGGCGGAGGCCGACGGCACCGGGCGGTCATCCCCACGTCGCGGTGTCGGGGTCGACGCCGTGGGCGCGGGCGGCCGCGTCGATCACCTCGCTCAGCCACGCCGTCAGGCCCGGGTGGCGCGCGTCGTGGTTCGCGGTGAACTCGGGGTCGGCGGCGTACATGCGCCCGATGACGACGTGCATGGCGGGCGTGACGTCGAAGTAGGCGCCGAGGGACGCGCGGTGGCGCTCGGCCAGCGCGTCGGCCGCGGCGCTGCCGGGCCGCACGCCGCGGCCCAGGGCGTCGGCGAGGGAGTCGAGGACGGCCTCGGCCTCCGCGGCGACCGCCCGCCACTCCTCGGGGGTGCGCTCGGCCGCCCGCTCGGCGAACTGGGCCCACTGGTCGGTGTCGCCCCAGAGCTCGCGGGCGCCGGCCGCCCACGACGGCTGCCAGTCGTCGCCGAACAGGGCGACCTGCTCCTCGGGCGTCAGCAGGACGCCGCGCTCGCGCGCCTCGACCAGCCGGTCGAGGGCGTCGGCCGCGCGCTCCAGCCGGCGCAGCCGCTCGCGCACGAGGTCGCGCTGGCGGCGCAGGGACGCGTCGGCACCCTCGGGGGAGTCGAGCAGCGCCCCGATCTCGTCGAGCGGCACGCCGAGGTCGCGGTATAGGACGACGCGGTGCACGCGCGCCAGGTCGGACGCCGTGTACAGGCGGTAGCCGGCGGCCGTGCGCGCCGAGGGGCGCACCAGGCCGACGGCGTCCCAGTGGTGCAGGGTCCGGACGGTGACGCCCGCGGCCCGCGCCGCGGCGCCGACGGTGAGGTCGGGTCGGGAGGCCACATCGTCCAGTCTGCCCGGCGACGTCGCGGTGCGTCGTCGTCGTGGTGCAGGACGACGACGGACCGCGACGTCACGGGCGCCTTCACGCCTCGGCACCGAAGCCGAGCCGGTCCTGGACGTGCGCCGCCTCCGGGCTCGCCGGGTCCCACGGGCGGGCGGCGGTCATGACGACGCGCGTCCGCTCGGGGGTCACGACCTCCAGGTCGACGGTGCCCCACGGCTGCAGGCGCGGGCCCGTCGTGGAACCGGGAGAGACCTCCTCGCAGGCGACGGCGACGGAGTCGATCTCGCTCAGCACGCAGGAGAAGCTCACGCTCAACCGCCCAGGCCCGGGACGGGACGCGGCGGACTGCGGCGCCGGCACGAGGAGTACGTCCTGAAACGCCCAGCGGCGCAGGTGGGTGATCGTGCCCGGGGCGGTGAAGAGGTCGAAGAAGCCGAGGCCGCGCACCCAGAAGTCGGTGGACGCCTCGAGGTCGTCCGTCGGGACGGTGACGAACATCGGCATGCCGTAGATGCCACGGAACTGCTCCGGCGGCTGCACGCCAGGGCCGGGCCGCGGCACGGGGCTGATGCTGAACGCGGGGAAGGTGGTGTCGGTCATGCGGACAGCGTGGAGCCTCACGTCGCGTGAGGGTCAACCTCACGGCGTCCGCCCTCTAGGCTGCCCCCATGGGTACCGCGCTCGTCACCGGCGCCACCGCCGGCCTCGGCCTGGAGTTCGTCTGGCAGCTCGCCACCGCGCGACACGACGTGGTCGTCGTCGCGCGCGACGCCGACCGCCTGGAGCAGGTCGCCGCGCAGGTGCGTGCGGCCGCCGGCGTGCGGGTGGAGGTGCTGCCCGCAGACCTGTCCGTGCCGGAGGACCTGGAGCGGGTCGCCGCCCGGCTCGCCGTCACCGGCGACGAGGAGGGCGACGACCGGCGCCCGGTGGGTCTGCTGGTCAACAACGCCGGGTTTGCGACGGCGCAGCCGTTCGTCGGTGGTGACCTCGCCGTCGAGGTGTCCGCCCTGGACGTCATGGTCCGGGCGGTGCTCGTGCTGTCGCACGCGGCCGCCGGGCAGATGACGAGCCGCGGGCGCGGCGCCATCCTCAACGTCGGGTCGATCGCCGCGCTGACCGCCGGCGGCACCTACGCCGCGGCGAAGGCTTACGTACGGTCGTTCACGGAAGGGCTGGCCGTCGAGCTCAAGGGCACCGGCGTCACGGCCACGGTGCTGAGCCCCGGGTTCGTGCGCACCGAGTTCCACGACCGGGCGGGCGTGGACATGTCCTCGATCCCGGACGCCGGCTGGCTCGACGCCCCGACCGTGGTCTCCGAGGCGCTCGCGGACGTGCGGCGCGGTGTCGTCATCTCGACGCCGTCGGTCCGCTACAAGGCGGCCGCGGCGCTGCTGCGCCTGGCCCCGCGCACGGCCGTCCGCGCCGTGGGCAAGTACCGCTGACCCGTACCCTGGTGCCCGTGACGACCACCGACACCGCCTTCGGCCCCACGCCCCGCGAGCAGCTGCGCGACCTCATCACCGAGCTCGCCGTCGTGCACGGCAAGGTGACGCTGTCCTCCGGCAAGGAGGCCGACTACTACGTCGACCTGCGCCGGATCACGCTGCACCACCGCGCGGCCCCGCTCGTGGGCCACGTGCTGCTCGACCACCTCGAGGAGGTCGGCCTCGGCACGGCGGAGGTGGACGCCGTCGGCGGCCTCACGCTCGGCGCCGACCCGATCGCGGACGCGCTGCTGCACGCCGCGGCGTCGCGCGGGCAGGACCTCGACGCGTTCGTGGTCCGCAAGGCGGCCAAGGCGCACGGCATGCAGCGGCAGATCGAGGGCCCCGAGGTCGCGGGCCGCAAGGTCGTCGTCCTCGAGGACACGACGACGACCGGCGGGTCGCCCATCACGGCCATCGAGGCGCTGCGCGCCGCGGGCGCCGAGGTGCTCGGCTGCGCCACGATCGTCGACCGCGCCACCGGCGCCGGCGACAAGATCGAGGCCCTCGGCGTGCCCTACCACTACCTCTACGACCTGGCGGACCTGGGCCTCGCGTGAGCCGCCCGGCCACGCGGCGGCCGAGCCTCGCGGTCCTCGTCCTCCCGATGGCCGTCGTCGTCGCGGCGGCGGCGCTGGCCGGCTTCGGCGTGATCGACCTGTGGGTGGCGTCCGTGCTCGTGCCCGTCGCGGCGGTCGTCGCCGGGCTGGGGTACGTGCGCACCCAGCGCCGGTTCGTCATGAGGCGCGGCGCGGACGTCGACCGGCTCGTCGCCGGTGGGCGGTGGGCGGCGCACGGCGGGACCGGGCAGCCCGAGGTACCGCGTGGCGTGCAGTCGTTCCCGAAGCGCGAGCCCCTCGACAGCGACGTCGGGCACACCGTCGGCGAGGCGCTGCGGACGCGGATCGACGGTCGCGACGTGTGGACGCTCGAGCTGGGCGTGCAGCGCCGCTCCGGCGGCACGTTCACGGAGACCGGGGCGCGCGAGTCCGGTCCGGTGATCCTTGCCGACCCGTACCACCTCGTGCTCACGCGCCTCGACCGCGCGCACGGACTCGTCGAGGTCTCCGCTGCGGGCATCGCCGACGCACTGCGGGCCGGCGTCGAGGTCGGCGTGCCGGACTTCGACCGCGCGTTCCGCGTGACCACCGAGAGCGAGCGCACCGCCCGCGCGTGGCTCGCCGACGGGTGCGGCGCGGACCTGGCCCGGCAGGGCACGGAGGCGCTGCACGGCGGCAGGCTCCGGCTCGACGGCGACGCGCTGCTGTGGTGGCGCCGGGGTCACCAGGAACTGGGCGTCGTCGACGGCGTCGCCCGCCTCGTCGCGCGGGCCGCGGCGTACGCGCCCCGCTGAGCCGACGGTGCGTCAGCCCCGGCGGCGGCCGAGCAGGAAGCCGCCGCCCAGGCCGACCAGCAGGGTCCCCAGCCCGAACAGCACCTGCATGACCACGAGCCTCGACGACCCCGGGACGAACATCGTGTCGGACAGCGGGGCGTACGCGAACCAGCCGAACGACGCGTAGCCGACGGGGCGGGTCAGCACCCAGAGGATCATGCCGGCGCCGACCGCCATCGAGAGCACCGCGATCCAGGTGTCGCGTCGTCTCGGGGAATCTCCGGGCTCGGGCACCGGGGCGTCGTCGTCAGACACGGCCGATGAGGTCGGCGATCGAGTCGACGACGTGCGACGGGCGGAACGGGTAGGTGTCCACCTCGGCGGCGGTGGTGGAGCCGGTCATCACGAGGAACGTCTCGAGGCCCGCCTCGATGCCGGCGACGACGTCGGTGTCCATGCGGTCACCGATCATCGCCGTCACCTCGGAGTGGGCGTCGATGCGGTTGAGCGCGGAGCGGAACATCATCGGGTTCGGCTTGCCCACGTAGTACGGCGAGCGGCCGGTGGCGGCCTGGATCATCGCGGCGACGGCGCCGGTGGCGGGCAGGGGGCCCTCGGCGGACGGGCCGGTGGTGTCCGGGTTGGTGGCGATGAAGCGGGCGCCGTCGCGCACGAGGCGGATCGCCTTGGTGATGGCCGTGAACGAGTAGGTGCGCGTCTCGCCCAGCACCACGTAGTCCGGGTTCGACTCGGTGAGCGTGTACCCCGCCTCGTACAGGGCGGTGGTGAGGCCGGCCTCGCCGATCACGTACGCCGATCCGTTGGGGATCTGGTCCGTGAGGAACTGCGCGGTGGCCAGCGCGGACGTCCAGATCGCCTCCTCCGGGACGTCGATGCCCGACGTCGCGAGGCGGGCGCGCAGGTCGCGCGGCGTGAAGATCGAGTTGTTCGTGAGGACGAGGAAGGGGCGCTCCGCGTCGCGCAGGGCGCGGATGAACTCCGGCGCCCCGGGGATGGCCTGGCCCTCGTGCACGAGGACGCCGTCCATGTCGGTCAGCCAGCACTCGATCCGTCGTTCGCTCACGCCGCTCACCCTAGTGGGCGGGGCGGCCCCGCGCGTGCGCCAGGATGGGCGCATGACGACGATCGCGGTGGTGGGCGGCACCGGTCAGGCCGGGCGCGCCGTGGTGCGGGAGGCCGCAGCGCGGGGCCACGAGGTGCGGGTGGTCTCGCGCCGGCGTCCCGCGGACCTCGAGCCCGGTGCGACGCACCACGCGGTGGACCTCCTCGACGACGACGAGGCGCGGGTCGCGGGCGCGCTCGCCGCGGCGTTCGACGGCGTGGAGGCCCTGGTCGACACCAGCAACGGGATGACGCCCGCCGCCCAGGCCGTCTTCACCGCGGGTGCGCGGCGGGTCGCGGACGCCGCGGGGCGCGCGGGCGTGGGTCGCGTCGTCGTGCTCTCGATCGCCGCGGTCGACCGCAGCGACTACGGGTACTACCGGGCGCACGCGGAGCAGGAGCGCGTCTACGCCACCGGGGCGGTGCCGGCGACGGTCGTGCGGGCCACCCAGTTCCACGGGTTCCTCGACCTCTTCTTCGGCCGCGACAGCCGCCTCGGGGCCTGGTCGCGGCTCGGGCTCCTGCCGTATCCGCGCGGCTGCCGCTTCCAGACGATCGACCTGCGTGACGTCGCCCGCGCGCTCGTCGACGCGGCCGAGGGCGCCGACCCGCTCGGGGTCGCGCCCAGCACGGGCCCGTCCGGCGCGCCGACCGCCACCGTCGGCGGGCCGCAGGTGCTCGACGCGCGCGCG
>JADHZE010000217.1 GCA_026934365.1 Isoptericola sp. QY 916
GCCGCCCGCGCGCCGCGCGACCAGGCCCTCGAGCTCGGCCGCGTCGTCGGGCGCGGCCTCCAGCAGCAGCGCCGCCTCGTCCTCCGCGAACACGCAGCCCGCCGCCCGCAGCCGTGCGACGAGGGGCTCCAGGTCGGGTCCCAGGTCGTCGGCCGCGGGCGACGCGGGGTCCGTCCGGTCGGTGCTCAGGGGTACAGCCCCCGGATGCGGTGCGCCTCGGCGGTGCGCTGCACGCCGATGACCAGGGCGGCGTCGCGCAGTGACAGGCCCTCGCGCTTGGCGAGCGCGGAGACGTCGCCGTACGCGGAGGTCATGCGGTGCTCGAGGCGGTCGGCGATCTCTTCCTCCGACCACCAGTAGGTCTGGTTGGCCTGCACCCACTCGAAGTAGGAGACGACGACGCCGCCCGCGTTGGCGAGCACGTCCGGCACGACCGTGACGCCGTTCGCGGCGAGCACGCTGTCGCCGTCGGTGGTGGTCGGTCCGTTGGCGCCCTCGACCACCCAGCGCGCCCGCACGGTGGCGGCGGTGACGCCGTCGAGCACGCCCTCGACCGCGGCGGGCACGAGGACGTCGACGTCGAGGCCGAGCAGCTCCTCGTTGGACAGCGGGTCGCCGCCGTCGAAGCCGACGACGGAGCCGGTCGTGGCGACGTGCGAGAACAGGCGGTCCATCGCGAGGCCCGCGTCGTTGCGGACGCCGCCGTACTGGTCGCTCACCGCGACGACGGTGGCGCCGCGGGCGGCGAAGATGGCGGCGGCGTGCGAGCCCACCTTGCCGAAGCCCTGCACGGCGACCGTGACGTCGGTCAGCGGCACGCCGGACTCGCCGAGCGCCGCGGCGGTGACGTGCACGATGCCGGCGCTGGTGGCGGTGCCGCGGCCGCGGGATCCGCCCAGCGCCAGCGGCTTGCCGGTCACGACGGCCGGGATCGTGTACCCGCGGTTCACCGAGTAGGTGTCCATGACCCAGGCCATGGTGTGCTCGTCGGTGCCCATGTCGGGCGCCATGATGTCGGTGTCCGGGCCGATCATCGGCATGATCTCGGAGGTGTACCGGCGGGTGACGCGCTCCAGCTCGGCCGTCGAGTAGTCGCGCGGGTCGATGGCGACGCCGCCCTTGGCGCCGCCGTACGGCAGGTCGACGATGGCGCACTTCCAGGTCATCCACATGGCGAGGGCGCGGACCTCGTCGATGTCGACGCCGGGCGCGTAGCGCAGGCCGCCCTTGCCGGGGCCGCGGGTGATGTTGTGCTGCACGCGGAAGCCGTGGAAGAGGACGGTCTCGCCGTCGTCGCGCCGCAGGGGCACGGCCACGTGGATCTCGCGGCGGGGTGTGGCGAGCATCTGTCGCTGGCCCGCGTCGTAGCCGAGCACGGCGACGGCGCTGTCGAGCTGGCTGTGCGCCGTGTCGAGCGGGGAGCTCGACCGCGGGGCGGGGGCGGCCGGCGCGGCCGGGGTGTCGGGCAGGGGTGTCGAGGTCATCGACGTCGTCGTCACGGGTCCTCCAGGACACGGTGCCGAGGACCCCGGTCAGGGGCCCCGGCAGGGGTGGCGCGGCCCGGGATGGTGGGCCTCGGCGCCCACCGTAGCCGCTCCCGCAGGCCCTCCAGCGGGCGAAACCCGCCACCTTACGGAGCCGTGTCCGGGCGTTGACCCGACGATGCCGCCGGTTGAGCTTGTCGAGACCGAGGGGCGGCGATTCGACAAGCTCGACCGGCGGCTCGGGGCGCGCCTCAGCGCACGAACCGCCAGGCGGTCGGCAGCAGCGCGGCGGCGAGCGCGGCCTTGAGCGCGTCACCGGGCAGGAAGACGACGGCGCCGGAGAGCAGCGCGGCGCCCACGGGCATCCCGGTGCTCACCGCGAGCCACGGCACGCCCACGGCGTAGACGGCGAGGGTGCCGAGCGCGTAGGTGCCGACGGTGGACAGCACGCGACGGTCGGCGCCGCGGCGCGCGAGCGCCCCGACGACCACGCCCGCCAGGAGGAAGCCGACGAGGTAGCCGCCGGACGCGCCGGCGACGGACTCCCAGCCCGCTGTCGCGCCGGCGAACACGGGCAGGCCCGCGACGCCGGCGGCGAGGTAGACCGCCTGGGCGGCGGCCCCGCGCCAGGGGCCGAGGGCGGCGGCGCCCAGCAGGACGGCGAACGTCTGGCCGGTGAGCGGCACCGGCAGGCCGGGCACCGGGACGACGACCTGGGCGGCCAGCGCGGTGAGGGCGGCCACCGCGACGACGAGGACGGCGTCGCGGGCGAGCGCCCCGGGCAGCAGGTCCGCGAGGACGCGGCGCGGGCGGGCGGGGGAGAGAGGAAGCACGGCTGCGGTCATGACGACGACGCTAGGGGCGGCAGGCGGTCGCGGTCATGACCGAGGTGGACCAACGCTCGGGGGAGTCCGTTTGTGCAGGTCGTACACACGCGGCGAGGCGGCGGGCGTGCTGGGGCGGCTCTCTTGTGGGAATCGTGCAGCGGGGCCCGCCGACGCACCCGGTATGTCACAGGACCGGAACATCCGTGCGGTAGCCTCCGGCGACATGGCTGACAAGGACGTCACACCCCCCGCCCTCGACCGAGACCTCGACCACGGGTCCGACGTGGAACGCCCCCGCTGGCGCCTGGTGGGCCCCGGCCTGGTCGTCGCGGCCACGGGCATCGGCGCCGGGGACCTGGTCGCCACGCTCGTCGCCGGCAGCAAGTTCGGGTACACCCTGCTCTGGGCGGCCGTCCTCGGCGTGATCATCAAGATCGTGCTGGTGGAGGGCGCGGGCCGCTGGTCGCTCGCCACGAACCGCACGATCTTCGACGGCTGGAAGTCGCTGGGCGCGTGGGCGAGCGTCTACTTCGGCGTCTACATCGTGGTGTGGGGCTTCAGCTACGGCGCCGCGGCGATGTCGAGCTCGGCGCTGCCGCTCGTCGCGCTGTTCCCGCAGGTCGACCTGATCTGGTTCGCGATCGGCATGGGGTTGATCGGCGCGGCCATCGTCTGGCTCGGGAAGTACAAGATGTTCGAGGTCGTCATCGCCGTGCTCGTGGGCGTCATGTTCGTGACGATCGTCGGCTCCGCGGTCCTCACGGTGCCGAACCTCGGCCAGATCCTCGGTGGCCTGGTGCCGCGCATCCCGGAGGGCTCGATCCTCTACACGCTCAGCCTGGCGGGTGGCGTCGGCGGCACGATCACGCTGGCGGCCTACGGGTACTGGCTGAAGGAGAAGGGCTGGTACGCGCCGCGCTGGATGAAGGTCATGCGCATCGACAACGCGATGGCGTACGTCATATCGGGCGTCTTCGTCATCTCCATGCTCATCGTGGGCGCCGAGCTGCTGTACTCCTCCGGCATCACGGTCGCCGACGGCGAGGGCGGCCTGGTCGACCTCTCCGACGTGCTCGCCGAGCGGTACGGGACGTTCATGGCGCCGCTGTTCCTCGTCGGCTTCTGGGCGTCGTCGTTCTCGTCGGTGCTGGGCGTGTGGAACGGAGTCTCGCTGATGTTCGCGGACTTCGTCGCCACGGTCCGCGGGCTGGCGGAGGACGACCCGCGGCGCAAGGCCGGCGGCAGCTACTACAGGGCGTACATCCTGTGGCTCACGTTCCCGCCGATGCTGCTGCTCCTGCTCGACAAGCCCATCGCGCTCGTCGTCGCCTACGGCGCGCTCGGCTCGCTGTTCATGCCGTTCCTCGCGATCACGCTGCTCATCCTCATGAACTCGTCGCGGGTGCCGGAGCGGTGGCGCAACCGGCCGCTGACGAACGTGATCCTCGGGCTGGTGACGCTGATGTTCGTGGTGCTCGGCGTGCAGCAGCTGGTCGAGGCGCTCGCGCCCGTGCTCGGCGGGTGAGCCTCAGCCCGCGGCGCGGGCGCGGCGCCGGAACGACGACGGCGTCTCGCCCGTGAGCCGGGCGAACGTGCGGGTGAACGACGGCTGGTCGTAGAAGCCCGCCGCGGCGGCGACCTCCGCGAGCGGGGTGGTCGTGGACGTCAGCAGGTGCGCGGCGCGGTCCACCCGCGTGCGCAGCACGAGCTGGCGCGGCGAGAGCCCGAAGACCTTGCGCACCCGGCGGTCCAGGACGGCGGGCGTGCTGCCCGACAGCCGCGCCAGGTCGGCCACGGACAGCGGGTCGCCGGGGGAGGCGTCGAGGTGCCGCTCGACGGCGGCCACCAGGCGCGCCATCGCGTCCATCGTCGCGTCGTCGGCGTCGCCCGAGCGCAGGTCCTGCGACACGGAGACGAGGCCGACGACCCGGCCCGCGGCGTCGCGCACGGGCAGCTTCGCGGTGAGGAACCAGCCGGGCGTGCCGCCCACACGGCGGATGAGCTCCAGCTCGTTGCGCAGCGGGCGGCCCGTGCGCAGCACCTCGGCGTCCTGCGCCTCGTAGCGCTCGGCCAGCTCGGGCACGAAGAGGTCGACGGCGCGGCGGCCCAGCACCTGGCGGCGGGATCGCTCGTTGGTGCGGCGCACGAACACCTGGTTCACGGCGAGGTAGCGGCCGTCGGCGTCCTTGGCGCAGAACATCACGTCCGACAGCTCGTCCATGAGGTCCACCATCACGGGGGACAGGGCGGCCATGAGAGCCGCGGTGCCGGGGACGTCCGCCGCGGCCTCGACGCGGACCGGCGCGGGGTTGCCGACGGACCCTCCCGGGGCGTCGCCCGCGGTGCCGGTGGTGTTGTCGGAATCTGCTCCCATCGCGCGCCCGATCGTACAAGACGGGCCCCGGCCGAAGGGCGCACCCTGGGGGCATGAGTACCTCCGTTCCGGCGCGCGGCGGCGCCACCCCATCCGCCGTGCAGAGCGCCCCCACCGACGCGGGCGCCGAAGCCCTGGTCGAGGACGCCGTCGCCCTCGCCCACCACTGGATCGCCGTCGCCTCCGGCTCCTCCGGCGCTGCCGGGTCGACCACCCGCGCCGACCGGAAGACGCGCGCCACCGCCGAGCGGCTCGGCTCGCTCGTCTCCGACCCGGCCGGGCTCGAGCTCGCCGTCGGGTTCGTCGACGACGTCGCGCGCCCGCAGGACGTCGGCGTCGCCGCCACCGCGCTCGCCCGCCTCGGGCGGGACGCCGGCTCGGCGACCTTCCTCGGCCCCGTCGACCGCACCCTGTTCAAGGTCGGCGCCGTCGTCGCCCCCGTGCTGCCGTCCGTCGTCGTCCCCGCCGCGCGCGTGCGCCTGCGCCAGCTCGTCGGCCACCTCGTCGCCGACGCCGGCAAGGGCCTCACCGCGCACCTCGCCCGCACCCGCGCCGAGGGCTACACGCTCAACGTCAACCTGCTCGGCGAGGCGGTGCTCGGCGACGACGAGGCCGCCGCCCGCCTGCAGCGCACCATCGACCTGGTGCGCCGGCCCGACGTCGACTACGTCTCCGTCAAGGTGTCCTCCGTCGCGGCGCAGCTCGTCACCTGGGACCTGGACGGCTCGCGCGAGCGCGTCGTCGAGCACCTGCTGCCCCTGTACCGGGCCGCGCGCGACCACGGCGTCTTCCTCAACCTCGACATGGAGGAGTACAAGGACCTCGCGCTGACCACCGCGGTCTTCACGCAGGTGCTCGACCGCGAGGAGTTCAAGGACCTCGAGGCCGGCATCGTGCTGCAGGCCTACCTGCCCGACGCGATGGGCGCGCTCGACGAGCTCACCGAGTTCGCGCAGAAGCGCGTGGCCGACGGCGGCGCGCGCATCAAGGTGCGCCTCGTCAAGGGCGCCAACCTGGCGATGGAGCACGTCGAGGCCGAGCTGCACGACTGGGCTCAGGCGCCGTACCCCACCAAGCCGGACGTGGACGCCAACTACGTGCGCATCCTCGACCACCACCTGCGCGCCGACCGCACCTCCGCGGTCCGGCTGGGGGTGGCGTCGCACAACCTCTTCCACGTCGCGCTCGCCGTGCTGCTCGCCCGCGGCCGCGGCGTCACCGAGGGCCTCGACATCGAGATGCTGCAGGGCATGGCCCCCATCGAGGCGCGCCTCGTGCGCGACGAGGTGGCCAAGGACGGCGGCCACGTCGTGCTGTACACGCCGGTGGTGCGCGACGAGGACTTCGACGTCGCGATCTCCTACCTGGTGCGCCGCCTCGAGGAGAACGCCGCCGAGCAGAACTTCCTGCACGCCGCCTTCGCGCCCGCCACCGGTGCGACCGGCGTCGCGTCCACCCCGATGGAGCGCCAGGAGCTCGCCTTCCGCGCGTCCGTGACGCACGGCGTGCACTACCGGCCCGTGGACGTCGCGCCGCGCCGCCGCGACCGGTTCGCCGGTGGGGCCACCGCGCCCACCGCCGCCGGCTGCCCGACCGCGGAGCCGTTCCGCAACGCCGTCGACACCGACCCCGCCGTGGCCGCGCACCGCGCGTGGGCCCGGAGCGTCGTCGGGCCGGACTCCGGGTTCGTCCCGGTGCAGGCTCCCGAGGTCGCCTCGACCGAGGCGATCGACGACGCCGTCGCCC